>CAYVFM010000010.1:0-24298 GCA_964450995.1 uncultured Gemmatimonadota bacterium
CGCGGCAGGGTCCGCCGCCCTGGCGGGGACCGTCCGGAAGGCGGGCTCCGGGGAGCCGCTGGCCGAGGCGCTGGTGGTGCTGCCGGAGCGGGGCACGGGCACCTACACCGACTCCGCGGGCCGCTTCGCCTTCGCGGACCTCCCGCCCGGGGAGGTGGTCCTGGAGGTCCGGTTCCTGGACCGGCGCTCGGAGACCCGGACGGTGACGCTGCGCCCCCGGGAGGTGACCGAGGTGGAGCTGGCGCTCGGGGTGGAGGCCGTGGAGGTGCCGGGGCTCACCGTGGAGGCCGAGCGGCGCCACCGGGGCCGCATGGCGGGCTTCCACGAGCGGAGGGAGCGGCGCCGCGGCCACTTCTTCACCCGCGAGGAGCTGGCGAAGCGCGAGGGGAACCAGCTCCACCAGGTCTTCCGGCGGGTGCCGGGGCTGGACGTCCTGCCGTGCAGCCGGCTTCCCGGCTCGCAGGCCCGGGGATCCCAGGCCTGCCACGTGGTCGCCTCCGGGCGGGAGGCGCCGTCGTTCGTCCAGCGGGGACCCTGCGTCCCCATCTTCGTCGTCGACGGCCATCGCACGCCCCTGGACGAGATGCCTCTGGGCGTCAACGAGCTGGACGTAGGCGACATCGAGGGCATCGAGGTCTACACCGGCCCGTCGCAGATCCCGGCCCGGTTCAACAGCCTCGCCGGCGGACGCTGCGGCGTCGTGGTCATCTGGACCCGGGACCCGGGCGCGGCCCTCGAAGGCTGAGCGAACGGCGAGGAAGCGAGCCGCCCTCGGGGCCGCGATGAGCATGTCCGGATCTCCCGCCGTCGTCGGCTGCGTCGGCGACGTCCACGGCCGGGCGGATCGCGTGGAGGCGGCCGCGGCGTGGCTCCGGGGTCAGCGCCCGGACCTGGTGGTGGTGACCGGGGACTTCGGCGTCGGCTCGGGCCGGGGGTCGCGCCGCGCCCTGGAGGCGGCCCGATCCGCCCTCGACCCCCTGGACGCCCCGGTCGTCTGGGTCCCGGGCAACCACGACCCCCGGGACCTGGACGGGCCGGGCTCGGCCGACCGGCAGGCCGTGGAGGCCGCCGGCCTGCGGGTCTTCGGCCTGGGCGGCTCGACCCCGACGCCCGCCCGCCTGCCCTACGAGTGGGAGGACGCGGAGCTCGACGATCTCCAGCCGCCGTCCTGCGATCTCCTGCTCTGCCACGACCCGCCGGCCGACACCTCCCTGGACGTCACCGTCGGCGGCCGCCACGTCGGGAGCCGGACGGTGCGCCGCTGGGCGGAGGCGGGCGCCGCTCCGGTGCTCGTCTGCGGCCACATCCACGAGGCGGCCGGGGCCGAGAGGGTGGGGTCGACCCTCTGCTACAACGCCGGGAGCCTGGGCTCCCCCCGGGGCGCCGCCCAGGCCGGCCTGCTGGTGCGGGAGCCGGACGGGGCGTGGGAGATCCGCCACCGCCTGCTGGAGGCGGGGGAGGAGTGGACCGCGCGGCGGGAGGCGCCGGCGGGGGATTAGCCTTCCGCCGCCTCCCGCGCCCGGCGCTCCAGCGCCGCCCGGTCGGGCTTGCCCGAGCCCAGCCGGGGCAGCTCCTCCAGGAAGGTCACCGCCCTCGGGACCTTGTACTTCGCCAGCCGCTCCCGGAGGCGGTCCAGCAGCTCGTCGGCGGTCGGGCCGACGGTGTCCGAATCGTCCCCGTCCCCGGCGGCCCGCACCACGAAGGCGTGGCCCACCTCCCCCCACTTCGGGTGCGGCCGGCCCACCACCACCGCCTCGGCCACGCCGGGGTGGCCCGCCAGCGCCGCCTCCACCTCGGCGGGGAAGACGTTCTCCCCGCCGGAGATGAACATCGCCTTCCGGCGGCCGCAGATCTCGTAGCCCAGCTCCGGGTGCCGCCGGGCCAGGTCGCCGGTGCGGAGGAAGCCGTCGTCGGTGAGCGCCTCCGCCGTCCGCGCCGTGTCGTGGAAGTAGCCGCCGAACATCTGGGGACCCCGGAGGCACAGCTCGCCGGGCTCGCCCGGGGCGGGCGCTCCGCCGTCCCCGGCGTCCAGCCGGACCTCCAGGAAGGGGACCGGCCAGCCCACCACCTCGGGCCGCTCCCGGGACACTCCCGGGTCCACGGCGAAGCAGTTGGGGCCGCACTCGGTGAGCCCGTAGCCCTGGCGGAGGGGATAGCCGGCCTCCCGGGTGTCCCGGGCCAGGGCGTCGGGCAGGGGCTCGCCCCCGGAGAAGAAGGTCCTCAGCTCCGGCAGGTCGAGCCCCCACTCCGCCCCGTCCCGCAGCATCCGGAGCTGGGTGGGGACGGTGAGGGCCACGGTGCAGCCGGTGGCCCGGAGGAGGCCGAGGAAGCCCTCCGGGTCGAAGCCCTCGAGGAGGACGACGCGGCCGCCGACCTGCCAGAGGGGCGTGGCCAGCACGTTCCAGCCGCCGGTGTGGAAGAGGGGCGAGGAGACGGGCGCGGCGTCGGAGGCCCCCAGCTCCCAGGCGGCGGAGGTGGCGACCGCGTTGTAGAGGATCTGGCGGCGGGGGAGCACGACCCCCTTGGGCCGGCCGGTGGTCCCGGAGGTGTAGAGGAGCAGGCGGGGGTGCTCGGGGTCGCCGCGGCCGGCCTCGCCGCCGGACGGCGGGTCCGCCGGCGTCCCGGGCGGCTCCACCGGGTCCAGCCCGTGCCACGCCGCGCCGGCGCTGGCCTCCACCGCCGCCTTCCGGAAGCGATCCTCGCCCAGCAGGAGGGTCGGATCGGCGTCCTCGAGGATGCCGGCCAGCTCGGCGGGGGCGAGCCGCCAGTTCAGCGGCGTGAGCACCGCCCCGATCCGGCCGCAGGCGTGGAAGAGGTGGACCTGCTCGACGCGGTTGCCGGCCAGGGTGGCGACCCGGTCGCCGGTCTCCACGCCCCGGTCCAGGAGCCAGGCCGCCCAGCGGTCGGCCGCCTGGTCCATCTCCCCGTAGCTCAGCCGCCGGTCCCCGGTCGGCACCTCCAGGCCGACCCGGTCGGGCGCCCGCCGGGCCCAGAAGCGGACCGGGTCGTCCCGCCGCGGGAAGGCCGGCCCCTCGAAGCCCGTCCCCCCGGGCGCCCCCTCGGGCCCCGCCCCCGTCACTCGCCGCCCCCCGCCGTCCGGCGGAAGAACCGGATCAGGGCCCGGGTGGCCGACGGCCCCCGCGGGTCGGCGTAGCTGCCCTCGGCCCGGCCGCCGGACCAGGCGTGGCCGAGCCCCTCCACCCGCCACAGCTCCATCGGGCCCCGGCCGGCGCCGGCGGGCCAGCGGAGCCGCTCGAAGGGCCGCCCCTCCTCGCCCCGCTCCCGATCGGCGGGGTCGGGGAGGCCCGGCGGCGGGTCCGGCTCCCGGGGCGCCTCGGCCACGCCGGGGTGGCCCGCCGCCGCTTCCGCGTCGTCGGCCAGCAGCGCGGCGGCCCCGTGCCAGGCGGCCAGGATCCGCCGGGCGTTCGACGGGTCCACGGCTTCGTCGGCCGTCCCGTGGAAGATCACCAGGGGAGGCAGGGGGATCGCCGACGCGGCCTCCCCCGCCGCGACCGTCAGGGCGGCCCGGAGCCGGTGGGCCAGCTCGTCGGCCGCCGGCCCGCCGCCCGCCATCAGCGCCAGCCCCTCCTGCTGGTCGTCGGCCGCGCCGTAGGGCACGCCCGAGTGGAGGCCGACCCCGTCGAAGAGGTCGGGCCGCAGGGCGAAGACGTTGAGCGCCATCGCGGCGCCGGCCGAGATCCCCGCCAGCCACACGGGGCCGTCCGGCCCGACCCGCTCTTCGGCCGCCGCGGCGGCCAGGTCCGCCAGCAGGGCGGCCTCCCCGGAGCCGGCGTCGCGCTGGTCGGCCTCGAACCAGCGCCAGCAGGCCTGCGGGTGGGCGGTCGGGTCCTGCTCGGGGTACAGCACGGCCCACCCCCGCTCGACCGCCGCCCCGTCCATGCTGGTCCCGGCCGCGAAGTCGTCGGCGTCCTGGGTGCAGCCGTGCAGCATCACCACCAGGCCGTCGGCCGGGCCCGGCCCGGGCGGCGTCACCAGGCGGTAGCGGCGCTCCAGGTCGCCCGCCCGGTGAACGCCGGTGAGGGTGTCCGCCCCGCTCATGCGGGTCCCTTCCCCGAGCTCTCCGTCACTCCGTGCTCCAACGAAACCCGGCGAAGAAGGTCGCCTCCTGCGCCGGCATGTTCACCATCTCGATGTGGCCCTCGTCGAAGCCGCAGGAGGTGTCGCCGTCCAGCTCGGAGGCGGGGCCGCCCACGGGCTGCGCCGTGATGCCGCCTGTCGGCTCGAGCTTCCGGCAGGTGAACAGGTTGTTGGCCCGCAGACGGAACGACAGGCCGTCCACCGGGAGGTCGTAGGCCAGGTGGGCGTTGACGGTGTTGAAGGTCGGGATCGTGCCGGCGTTGACGCCCGAAGCGAAGCCGTAGCCCGTCTGGTGGCGGAGCAGCAGACCGCCCGACAGCCGGCCGAAGACGTCGCTGAAGTTCGTGCCGAGCGTCCAGGTCACCGGAGGCGCGTTCAGCGCCGTCGCCTCCTCCCCGGCGGGCGTCGCCACACCCTCGACGTCTGACAGCTCCAGGATCGAGACAGTGGCCTTGACGTTCACGTCCGAGGAGACCGCGTACCGGGCCCCGATGTCGGCGCCCCAGATCTGGGCCTCGCCCAGGTTCCGGTAGGTGAGCACGATCTGCGGGTCGCCGTTGGGCGCGACGACCGGGTTGCCCTCGTCGTCGAAGGCCAGGGTGGGCGGATCCCCCGCGAAGTTGTTGATTACCTGCAGCGGGCTGATGAAATCGTCGTAGTTCGCGTGGTAGCCCGTCACGTCCAGGTAGAGCCGCTCGCCGACGATGCCCCTGTAGCCGAGCTCCCAGGTGCTGTTGGTCTCGGGCACCAGCGGGTCGACCGTCAGGACGGACTCGCCGGTGCTGGCGTTTCGGACGGTGAAGCCGTTCCGGTTGCCGAAGACGCCCACGAAGGGCTGGAAGTTCGGCGAGGAGAAGCGCGTCTGCAGGGTGGTCGGGGGCTTGTAGGCCTTCCGCCAGCTCGCCCGGATCGTCTGGTCCTCGCCCACGTCGTAGGTGAGCGCCGCCTGGGGGCTCCACTGCGACTCGTAGTCCTGGTGGTCGTCCCAGCGGGTGCCGAGGATCACCGACAGCTCCGGTGTGAGCGGCGTCTCCGTCTGCACGTAGGCTCCGCCCTGGTCGATGCCGATGGGCTCGCCCGTGACGCGGTCGGTGAGCCACTGCTGCTTGCTGCTCACCTCGTCGTATCGGTACTGCCCGCCCCAGGTGACCAGCGTGTTCAGGAGCGGCTCGATCCGGAAGTTGTTCTGGACCTCGGCCGCGTAGAGCTGCGACTCGCTCGGGAAGTCCGAGAGGCGCTCGACCGAGTCCTCGGACAGGCCCGGGAAGGCCCGCTGGTTCAGCGTGAACTGGTTGAGGGCGAAGGTCCCCTTGGAGAGGCTCTCGGTGCGGTAGACGGTGGCGTACCAGTTCGGGTTCGAGAACTTGATCTGCTGGAAGTCGTAGGTCCAGTCCTCGAGCTGGTTGCGCCCCACGTTGGTCTGGCCCACGCCGTCCGTCTGACTCCAGCCCGCCGAGAGCTCGAGACGGGCGTCGCCGGGATACCAGACGAGGGAGCCCTCGCCCCGCGAGACGCGGTTGGTCCAGTCCACCGGCACCTCCGGGACGGCCGTGCCGTCCTGGGCGGCGTAGACGAGCTGGTTCTGGAAGTCGTCGACCACCAGCCGCTCACCGGCGAACTTGTAGCCGAACTCGTCGTCGCCGAAGGTCCCGGCGTGGCGGAGCTGGAAGTCGAAGTAGCTGCGGCTGCCGCCGGTCATCTCGACCGTGGTGCCGGGATACTCCCTCGGATCCTTCGACTCCAGGGTGACGACCCCGTTGGAGGCGTTCTGGCCGTACAGGGAGGCGCCAGGCCCCACCAGGACCTCCACGCTGGCCAGGTCGATCTTCGGGATGGTGGTGAACTGGCCCACCGGCAGGCCGCTCTCGGGCAGGATGCCCACCCGCCCGTCGATCATGTTCAGCATCCGGTTGTTGAACGAGGAGTTGAACCCGCGGGCGTTCACCGACGCCGACGCCACGCCCACCTGGGTGTAGGTGAGCCCCGGCACCTCGCGCAGCGCGCCGGAGTAGGAGTTGCCGACCGTGGCCTCGATCTCCTCGGACGAGATCTGCGTGACCGTGGCCGGCGCCTCGGTGATCCGCTCGGGCCGTCGGGAGGCCGAGACCACCAGCTCGCCCATCTCGTAGGGGGCCTGCTGGAGGGTGACGTCCACCCGGGCCACCTCGCCGGCGCGGACCCGGACGTCCTCGACCACCCGCGTGGAGTAGCCGACCTGGCGCACCCGGAGCCGGTGGGTGCCGGCGGGCACGCCGGTGAGCCGGAAGCTCCCGTCGCGGTCGGTGAGGGTCCCGACCCGGGTGCCCACCACCCGGACCTCGGCGCTGGCGACGGGCGCCGCGTCGGGGCCGGTGACCTGGCCGGCCACGGAGCCCTGCTGGGCCCGGGCCTGGCCCGGGACGGTGAGCAGGGCCGCCGCGGCGAAAGCCAGCACGGCCACGAGGCCGGCACGGAGTCGTTCGTCGGTTCGAAGCACGGTGATGCCTCCCTCTCGAGGGTTCAGGGAACGAGCAGCTCGGCCGCGCCCTCCAGGACGGTGTCGTCGTCCTGGTTGACGCAGGTGGTCTTCAGGCGGACCCGACGGTCGTCGGGGTACAGCTCGGTCACTTCCGCCCGGGCGGTGACGGTGTCGCCGATCCGGACGGGGCGGGTGAAGCGCAGCGTCTGGCTCAGGTAGATGCAGCCGGGCCCGGGCAGCTTCGTCCCGAGCACGGCGGAGATCAGGCCGGCGGTGAGCATCCCGTGGGCGATCCGGCCCCCGAAGCGGGAGCGCGACGCCGCCTCCTCGTCCACGTGCAGGGGGTTCGTGTCCCCCGTCACCCGGGCGAAGAGCGTCACGTCGTCCCCGGTGACGGTCTTCGTGAAGTCGGCCTCGTCGCCCACCGACAGCTCCTCGAAGTCCACGGCTCACACCTCCATGACCATGCGGACGTCGGGCGCGATCGCCTCGCCCGACCCCTCCTCCGTCATCCAGGAGACGACGAAGAAGACCAGCGTCGAGGCGACGAGCACGAGGCCGGAGACGGTGACGCCCTCGGGGAAGGAGTAGACCCCCAGGTAGGCCAGCGTCTCCATCACCAGGGTGGCCGCCAGCCCCACGGAGATGGACGCCACGGCTCCGGCCCGGGTGGCTCCCTCCCAGTTCAGCCCCACCGCCAGGGACGGGACGAGGACCGCGGCGAACAGCCCCCAGCCGAAGATGCCGAGGAAGGCCACCAGGGTGCCCGAGAGGTGGGCGACCAGGGCGGCGACCACGGTGATCGCCACCGTGGCGCCCCGGCCCCAGGCCAGCTCGTCCTCCAGCGGCCGGCCCAGCGCCACCGGCAGGTCGTGGGTGATCACCGCCGCGCCGATGTTCACGAAGGCGTTGACGGTGCTCATGATGGCGGCGGCCACGCTGGAGAAGACGATCGCCGCCAGCAGCAGCGGCGTGAAGCGCAGGAGGAAGACCGGGGTGGCCTGGTCGGGGTTCGGGAGCGCCGCCAGCGTCCCGTCGGCCACCAGGGCCCGGGTGGTGACGCCGATGCCGAAGTAGAGCAGCATCGCCAGGAAGAGGGCGCCGGTCACCAGCACCGGGTACCACTTCAGCCGCCGCGGGTCGTCCAGCATGTAGAACTTGTGCAGGACCTGCGGCTGCCCCAGCGACCCGATCCCGAAGACGAAGTAGAAGGAGAGGGCCGCCAGGGGCGTGAGCGTGCCCCAGGGCGAGAGGAACTCGGGGTCGGCGGCGGCGAGGGTGCGGGAGATCTCGGACAGCCCGCCGCCGGCGTCCAGGCAGAAGAGGAAGACCAGCACTGAGGCCACCGCCATGAGGCTGCCCTGGAAGACGTCGGTGTAGATCCCGGCGATCATCCCGCCGGCCACGGTATAGGCCAGCACGATCCCGGCGCCGAGCCAGACGCTGGGTCCGAGCCCCCAGCCGAAGATGGCCTGGATCACCAGCCCCAGGGCGAGGAAGTTCGTGGCCGTGTAGCCGATCACCGCCACCAGGACGCCCACCCCCGCCAGCCCCTGGGCCCAGGGAGAGTCGTAGCGGACCCCCACGGCGTCGGGGACCGTGATCAGGCCCCGGACCTCGCCCAGCAGGCGGAGGCGCTTGGCCACCACCCAGGCGCCCATGGCGTTGGTGAAGGCCGCCGGCAGGATGATGAGCATCGCCCCCAGCCCCGCCGAGTAGACCAGCCCCGGCCCGCCGATGAAGGCGAAGCCCGAGAGGGTCGCCGACATGGCGGCCAGGCTGATGGCCACCAGGCCGATCCGCTTGCCGGCGATGAAGAAGTCGTCGGCGTCCCGGGTCCGCCGCAGGGCCCAGGCGCCGATGGCGGTGACCACCAGGAAGTAGGCGACGGCCACCCCCACGATCACGGGGCGGTCCACCGACGGCAGGGCCGGGCCGGGAGCCTGGAGCAGGGCGGGGAAGCCGGGGGTCACGCCTCCTCCTCCCGCTCGCGCACGCCGGCCTGGATCCGCTCCCAGTCGGCGTCGTCCAGGGTGAGCCGCTCGAAGGTGAGGGCGTAGGAGACCGGCACGAAGAGCAGCAACAGGCCGCCGACCCCGTAGAGGAGGACGGCGCTCCGGGGCGGCAGGCCGAGCCAGAGCGGGGCCTCGGGACCCGGGTGGGGGGACATGGCCAGGATCGCCCCGAAGCCGCCGGCCAGCACCACGAAGACGCCGGCGAAGGGCCAGGCCAGCGCCCCGACGCCCCCGTCCCGCTCGGCGCCCAGGACCATCAGCGAGACCACCGAGCCGGCGATGCCCAGCGCCATGCTCCAGGGCGCCCAGGCGGGCGGCCCGCTCCCCGCCAGGGCGGAGGCGTAGGCCGCGCCCACGGCGGCGGTGGAGAGGACGATCCCGGCCAGGGCGGCCCGCTCAGTCCCCATAGAGCGCCTCCACCCGGTCGGCGTGCAGCTCCAGGATCCGGTCCCGGCGGACCGTGTCGGTGGCGGTGACCTCGCCCAGCTCCGGGTCCAGCTCCCGGTCCAGCAGGGCGAAGCGCCGCACCCGCTCGGAGCGCGAGAAGTCGCGGTTGACCCGCTCCACCGCCTCCTCCACCCGCTCCCGGACCTCCGGGCGGCTGGCCAGGGCGGCGAAGTCCTCCTCCAGGCCCGCCTCGCGGGCCCAGTCCAGCACCGCCGCCCGGGCGGGCACCACCAGCGCCGCCACGTACTTCCGGCCGTCGCCGACCAGCACGGCGCGCCCCACCCAGCGCTGCTCGGCCAGCGCCTCCTCGACGGGCGCCGGGGCCACGGTCTTGCCGGTGGAGAGGGCCAGCACGTCCTTCTTCCGCCCCCGGACCGAGAGGTGCCCGCGGTCGTCGATCTCGCCCAGGTCGCCCGTCTTCAGCCAGGCCCCGTCGTCGGTGAAGGCCGCCCGGGTCTCGTCGGGGCGGCCCACGTAGCCCGAGAAGGTCAGCTCGTTGGCCCGGACCAGGATCTCGCCGTCGTCGGCGATGCGGATCTCGGTGCCGGGCATCGGCGGGCCGGCCGCGTCGAAGGCGTAGCTGTCGGGGCGGTTCATGGCCACGCAGAGGTGCTCGGTGAGCCCGTAGGCGCCCAGCACCGTGAGCCCCACGGCGTCCAGGTGCTCGGCCACCTCCTCCGGCAGGGCGGCCCCGCCGGAGGTGAGCCGCCGGACCCGGCCGCCGAACAGCTCCCGGGCCTCCCGCCGCACGGGCTCGCCCACCTCCCGCCAGGCGCGCTCCAGCTCGTCGGGGACGGGCTCGCCCGCCCGCCGCAGCCGGGACCGGCGCCGACCCAGCTCCAGCGTCCGCTCCCAGCGCTCCGCCGCCTCGCCGGAGGCCTCCCGCTGGCGATCCCGGAGGGCGTCGGACGCCTTCTCGAAGAAGCGGGGGACGGCGCCGAACAGGGTGGGTCCGTGGGCCCGGGCCGCCTCCCAGACCCGCGAGGCGTCGGGCACCAGGGCGGCCTCCATGCCGGCCAGGATCCGCGTGTGGAGGCCGAAGATCCGCTCGGCGGCGTGGCAGAAGGGGAGGAAGGAGAGGGCGCTGTCCTCCGGGCCCAGCTCCAGCACCTCCCGGATCGAGCGGGCCGAGGCCAGGGCGCAGGCGTGGGAGATCCGGGCGGCCTTCGGGCGGCCCGTGGAGCCGGAGGTGTAGATGAGCAGGGCCGTGTCCCCCGGCGAGAGGGCGTCCCGCCGGGCGGCCAGCTCGTCGTCGGCGCCCCGCTCCGCCCGGGCGCGCCGGCCCCGCTCCAGCCAGGCGTCCAGGGGGATCACGTCGGGGGCGTCCTCCCGGGCGTCGTCCGCGACGGCTCCGACGGCCTCCGCGGGGGCGATCACCGCCTCTAGGTCGCCCGGCCGCGGACCCTCCAGCACGGCCCGGAGCCGCCCGGCGGTGTCCGCGACCAGCCACCGGGCGCCGGCGTCGTCGAGCCGGGCGCGGACCTGGGCGGGGGCGGCGGTGGGGTAGAGGCCCAGCGACACGCCCCCGGCCAGCGCGACGCCCACGTCCGCCACGGGCCAGAGCGGGCGGTTGTCGGCCCAGACCGCCACGGCGTCCCCCGCCCCGTGGCCCGCGACGACCAGCGCCGCGGCGAAGCGGCGGGAGCGCCCGTGCCAGTCGCGCCAGGTGAGGGTCGGGCCGGCTGCGGCGCCGCCCGGCTCCGAAGGGAGCAGCGCGTCGCCGTCCGGGGACCTCCGGACGCGGGCTTCGAAGAGCCCCGGCAGGGTGTCCGCCTCCAGGGGCCCGGGGTCGGGTGGGGCGGCGGCCGCGCGGCGGCCGGCGGGCGCCACCGTCACGGTGCGCCCCCTCGATCCCCGCCGCCTCCCGGCGCCAGGCCGTGGCGGAGGAAGCTCATGAAGTCCTCCATCCAGCGGTCGGGCGGCGGCTCGCCCTCCCAGAGGACCCAGCGCATGCCCATCATGTGGCCCATGCCGGCCAGGCAGTAGGCCATCGCCTCCGGGTCCAGGTCCCGGATCTGGCCCTCCGCCGCGGCGGCGGCCAGCCCCTCGGTGTAGCCCTCGCCCAGCCGCCGGTAGTACCAGCGCGAGAGCGCCGGGTCCACGGCCGCGGCCTGGTGGACCACGGTGTAGAGGTCGCGGTGGTCCAGGGCGAAGCGGAAGAAGGTCTTGAAGCCGATGCGCTCGACCTCGAAGCGGTCCTCCACCCCCTCCACCTCCCGGGCGATGGCCGAGCGGAGCTCGTGGCTGAGGTGGCGGATCAGCTCCCGGAAGAGCTCCTTCTTCCCCTCGAAGTAGAGGTAGAAGGTCCCGTGGCCGACGTCGGCCTCGCGGGTGAGGTCGGCCACCGAGGTCTCGTGGTAGCCGTCCCGGCCGAAGAGCTTCTCGCCGGCCTCCAGCAGGGCCCGCTTGGTGGCGCGGCCCCGCTCGGTGGCGGGGCTCCGGTCGCCGCCGTCGCCGCTCATCGCGGGCCTCCCCACCGGAGGGCGGTGGCGGCCCAGGTGTAGCCCGTGCCGGCCGACAGGGCCAGGGCGAGCATCCCGTCCTCCAGCTTTCCCTCCCGCTCGCCGATCCGGAGCCCGAGGATCGGGTCCACGGCGGAGAGGTGCCCCCAGCGGTCCAGGTAGACCGTCCGGTCCTCCTCCAGCCCGAGCCGGTCCAGCAGGGCCTCGTGGAGGGATCGCTTGGTGTGGAGGACCGCCAGGAAGTCCAGCTCCTCGAGCCGGTGGCCGCTGGCTTCCAGCGCTTCCCGGGACACCTGGACGAAGCGGTCCAGGCTCACCGGGTCCAGCCGCTCCTTCATGGACGCGGGGTCGTGGACGTCCAGGCGGTGGAGGCCCTGCTCGAGGGTCGCGGCGTCCTGGGGCCGGCGGCTGCCGCCCACCGGGACCATCACGTCCTCGGAGAAGCTGCCGTCGGTCCGGATCGACGAGTCCAGGATCACGTTCTCGTCGCGCCCCCGCTGGAGCAGGGCGGCGCCGCCCCCGTCGCCGAAGTTGAACATGAAGCGGGAGCGCTCGTGGGTGTAGTCCAGCAGCTCCGACTCGCGGGAGGCGCCGGCCAGCAGCAGCAGCTCCAGGTCGGGGCGGGAGGCCACCAGGTCGGCGGCCACCCGGAGGGCCACCGGTCCCCCGGCCGAGGCGCCCGAGAGGTCGAACGACCAGGCGTCGTCGGCGCCCACCAGGTGCTGGATCCGGGGCGCGGCGAGCCAGTTCCGGTAGTCCTTGTACATGCTGCCGAAGTAGATCACCGCGTCGATCTCGGCCGGGTCGATCTCCCGGCCGGTGCGCCCGGCGGCGTCGGCCAGGGCCCGGCGGCCGGCTTCGGCCGCCATGTCGCTGACGTGCTCGTCCTCGCCGGCGATGCCCTTCTCGATCAGGCCGAACTTCTCCCGGATCACGTCCTCCGGGATGCCGGCCCGCTCGCCGAGCTCGGCCGCGGTCATCCGTCCCTCGGGCCGGTAGGCCCCCAGCCCGACGACGCCGACCGGGACGCTCACGGCGCCGTCCCGGTCAGGTCCGCCGCTACGCCCGTCGCCGGCCGCCGGGTGACAGGTGATTCAGTCGTCATGTTTCCAGCCTAAAAAAGGCCGGCCCCCGGCGTCAAGGCCGGAGGCGCGAGGACGCGCTCCCGCCTACCCGCCGCCGGCCTCCCGGCTGGACCAGTGGATGTGCCGGATCTGCCACCCGTCGCCGGAGGCGGCGTCCTCCCCGGCCGGCACCAGCACCATGGTCTCCACCCCCCGGAGCCGGAGGGTGTCGCCGCCGATCGAGCCCGTCATCCGGTACTCGCTCAGGTAGAGGGCCTGGTCGTCGCCGAGGACGACCTCCTCGCGGGTGGTCTCGGTGTCCATGGCGCCCAGGAACTCCATGTCGGCGCCCAGGTGGCCGGACCGGTACTCGGAGCGGGTCTCGGCGTGGCCGCCCTCGTGGATCACCGCCCCCGGGTGGAGGCGCGCCAGGGCGGCGGCGGAGTCGCCCCGCGCCAGGGCCTCCTTGAAGCCGCGGACGGCCGCGACGACGGCCCCACGAACGGAATCGGCGGCGAACGCCTCGGGGGCGTCCACCGCCGAATCCGTACCATCGCTGTCGTGGCCGTCGGGCGCCGGGCCGCACGCCGCTGCCAGCAGGCAGGCGGCGACGGCCGCGGAGCGGACGACGGCGATGCGACGTTCCGTCATCCGATCGCGCCCTTCGGCGGCCCGACGCTACATTCCGCCGGAGCCGTTCTCGTCCGATCCCTCGAGGCGATCAGGGCCCTCCAGCACCCTGAACTCGACGCGGCGGTTCTGCTGCCGCCCCTCGGGGTTGTCGTTGGAGGCCACCGGCTGCGACTCCCCGGAGCTCTCCACGGTGAACAGGTCGGCGCTCAGGTCGTCGAACTCGCTCACGAGCCAGTCACGGACCGACTGGGCGCGGCGCATGCCGAGGCGCTGGTTGTAGGCCTCGGGCCCGACGGCGTCGGTGTGGCCGCGGATCTCGATCTCGAGCTCGATCCGGGTGGACGCGAGACGGGACAGGGCGTCGCCGACCTCGCGCAGCACGGGCTCGGACGAAGACCGGATGTTCGACTTGTCGAAGTCGAAGTGGATCTCCTGGAGGACGATGCGCTGGATGCATCCGTCCTCGCCGGTCTGGGCGCCCATCGGCGAGTCGGGGCACTGGTCGATGCCGTCGTAGACCCCGTCGTTGTCGCCGTCGGTCGGGCAGCCCTCCTCGTCGACTTCGGCGCCTCGCGGCGTGTCGGGGCACTCGTCGATGCCGTCATAGACCCCGTCGTCGTCGCTGTCGGTCGGGCAGCCTCGCGCGTCGACCTCGGCGCCCTGCGGCGTGTCGGGGCACTCGTCGATGCCGTCGTAGACCCCGTCACCGTCGCTGTCGGTCGGGCAGCCGTCCGAGTCGACCCGGGCGCCTCGCGGCGTGTCCGGGCAATCGTCGCGGTAGTCCGCCACGCCGTCCTCGTCGGAGTCGATCGCACAGCCTCGCGCGTCGACTTCCACGCCCTGCGGCGTGTCCGGACAGGCGTCGCGGCTGTCGCGCACGCCGTCCCCGTCGCTGTCGGAGGGGCCGCCCAGGAAGAGCGACACGCCGCCGCTCAGCTCCACGGCGCCGAACGTCTCCTCTCCGACCGGAGAGTTGGGCGAGACCGCGGCCTGGAGGTCCTCCATGGCGGACGGCACCACGTGGTAGCGGGCGTCGCCACGGAAAGCGACGGAGGGCGTGAAGAAGTACCGGAGCCCGACACCCCCGTTGAACGCCAGGTCGGTCTCGCTGTCGCTGATGCCCGGCGACCAGGTGATGGCGCCGGCACCCACGACGGGGAAGATCTGCAGGCGGTCAGCGGGCTGCAGGTTGTACCCCAGGGCGCCGCCCCAGCGGGTGATGTCCAGGTTCTGTTGCCGGAGCTGGCGGCCGAGCAGGGTGTGGCCGGGGGAGTAGCTGAACTCGCCCTGGACGAAGACACCCGAGGCGAAGGTGTAGCCGAGTCGCCCGCCCCAGAGGTGGTCTCCGCTCAGCACGGCCAGGCCCGGAGCACCCGGGCGGAACTCGGGGGTGTCGTTCAGATAGCCGGCGTGGGCGTTGAGCTCCCAGCCCTGCTGGCCCATCGTCACGCCCTCGTCGGGCTGCTGTGCGGATGCGGCCGCGGGCAGGGCCAGCAACGCCGCGGCGAGAAGGATGATGGTGCCTCGCACGTAACGCATCATGGTGATACCTCCACTCGGGGTGATCGGACCGGTGCCTCGGGCACCGACGCGCCGGCGGGTCGGTCCCGCCGAACGCCGGTCGAGATATTATGCGAAGTACGTGCCGCGGCTCCGCGAATGTCATAGGATGACCCGCCGAACCGACCAAAGAACCCGCAGCAGCGTCACGGAGGCGATGGAGGAGGAGAGCCGAGAGACCCGTTCGGCCGGGGCCCCGGCCGGGCGCGTCGTGGCCCGCGAGGCCGCCGTCGAGGGGCCGTCCCCCGGGACGCTCCTCCGCGTCTTCGAGGGCCTCCCGCGGGGCTTCTGGGAGCGGGGGGACCGCTGGGCCGCCTGGGGCGGCGCCGTCGCCCGGGTCCGGATCCCGTCCGGCCGGGACGACGGGCTGGCCCGGCCGGTGGTGCGCTGGCGGCGGACCCTGGGCCCGGAGGCCGCCGGTCGATGCTACGGGGGCTGCGCCTTCGACCCCCGGGGCGCCGGGGGTCCCGGGGCTTCCGGGGACGGTCCGGGCTGGGGGCGCTGGCCCGTGGCGGTCTTCGTGCTCCCCGCCGTCGAGCTGCGCCGCGCCGGCGACGGGCTCCGCCTCACGGTCCGGGTCCGCGCGCCCGCCGACACCGGCGCGAAAGCCGCGGAGGAGGCGGCCGATCGGGCCCTGGAGCGGGCCCGCCGGCGACTGCGGGACGGCCCGGGCGCCGGGACCGTCTCGCCGGCCGTGGCCTCCGCGCGCCGCCACCCCGATCGGGAGGGCTGGGAGGCCCTGGTGGAGGAGGCCCTGGGGGCGATCCGGGCCGGCGGGATGGAGAAGGCGGTGCCGGCCCGCCTGCTGGAGCTGGAGCTGGACGCCGTCCCCTCGCCCGTGGACCTGCTGGAGCGGCTCCGGGCCGAGAACCCCGGCACCTTCCCGTTCCTGGTGGAGCCCGTCCCCGGCAGCGCCCTTGTGGGCGCGGCGCCGGAGATCGTGGCGTCCCGGCGCGGCGAGAGCTTCCTGGCCACGGCGGTGGCGGGGACGGTCCCCGAGGGCGAGGACGAGGAGGAGACCCGGAGGATGGCCCGTCGCCTGCGCGAGAGCGCCAAGGACCGCGCCGAGCACCAGCTCACCGTGCGGGACATGCGGGAGGCGCTGGTCTCGGTGGCGGGCGTGGCCCGGGTGGACCGCGAGCCCGACGTGCTCCGGCTCCGGGGGATGCAGCACCTGATCACCCGGCTCACGGCGCGGATGCCCGACCGTCCCCACGTGCTGGAGCTGCTGGAGGCCCTCCACCCCACGGCGGCGGTGAACGGATTCCCGCGTGGGCCGGCCCGCGACTTCCTGCGGCGGCGCGAGCCCTTCGACCGGGGCTGGTTCGCCGGCCCCGTCGGGTGGTTCGACCAGTCGGGCGACGGGACCTTCGCCCCGGCCCTCCGGTGCGCCCTGGTGGAGGGCCGGCGGGCCGTCCTCTTCGCGGGCGCCGGGATCGTCGAGGGCTCCCGGCCGGACGACGAGTGGCGGGAGACCGGGATGAAGCTCCGGCCGGCGCTCCGGGCCCTGGGGCTGGAGGGAGCGCTGGCGGACGGGGATGATCCGGCCTCCGCGCTCCCGATCGGCGGGCCCGGGCACGGCGCCGGCCGGCCGGGGGGCTGACGGGGTGGACGGGGGCGGTGCGGCGAACCTGGCCCGGGCCCGGACGCTGGTGGCCGCGCTGGCCCGGCAGGGGGTGAGGGAGGCCTGCATCGCGCCGGGGTCCCGGTCCACGCCGCTGGTGCTGGCCCTGGCGGAGCAGGACGTCGTCCGGACCCGCGTGATCCTGGACGAGCGCTCGGCCGGCTTCTTCGCCCTGGGCGTCGGCAAGGCCAGCGGCCGGCCGGCGGCGGTGGTCACCACCTCCGGGACCGCCACGGCCAACCTCCATCCGGCGGTGATGGAGGCCCACCGCTCCGGGACCCCCCTGCTGGCCCTCACCGCCGACCGGCCGCACCGCCTCCGGGGCACCGACGCCAACCAGACGGCCGACCAGGCCGGGCTCTACGGAAACGCCGTCCGCCTCTTCCACGACGTCGCCCCCGCGGGCACCGCCGGGAGCGGCCCCGCCGACGACGACGCCCGCTACCTCCGCGGGCTGGCCGCCCGGGCCGTCTCGGCGGCGCTGGGCCGCCCCCCCGGCCCGGTCCACCTCAACCTCCCCTTCGCCAAGCCCCTGCAGCCGTCCGCCGGCCAGGGGGGCGGGACCCCGCACGGGGAGACGCGCGGCGGCGACGGGGCGGCCGTCCAGACGACGCCGGTGCGGGGACGGCCGGACGAGTCCGCCCTGGTGCGGCTGTCGGGTCGGCTCTCGGCCGCCGGGCGGGGCCTGGTGGTGGCCGGCCCGGATCCGGAGCCCGACCGCCTGGGTCCGGCGGCGCTGGAGCTGGCCCGGGAGCTGGGCTGGCCCCTGGCGGCGGACCCCCTCTCCGGCGCCCGCTACCGGCCCGGCGCCCGCGGGATCGCCCTGGGCGCCTCCGACCTCTTCCTCCGGTCGGCGCGGGTCCGCGAGCGGCTGCGGCCGGACGTGGTGCTCCGGCTGGGCGGCCGCCCGACCTCGAAGGTCCTCCGGACCTGGACCGGCGGGCTCCGGGACGCCGGGACGGTCGTCGTCCACGACCTGCCGGCCTGGCCCGACCCGGGCGATCGGGCCGACGGGGTGCTGCGGGCCGATCCGGCGGAGGTGGCGGGGGCGCTGGCGGGCCGCCTGGCCGGGGCGGGGGCCGGTGCCGAGGGCGGCTGGCGGGCCGCCTGGCGGGCCGCCGAGGAGGCCGCCCTGGAGGCCGCCCGCGCGTCGCTGGACGGCCCGCTCCAGGAGGGAGCCGTGCTCGAGGCGGCGGCCCGGGCCCTGCCGGAGGAGGCGACGCTCTTCGCCGGCAGCAGCATGCCGGTCCGGGAGCTGGACGCCTTCGGCGCCCCCCGGGACGAGCCGCTGCGCGTGGTGGGGAACCGGGGCGTGAGCGGCATCGACGGCTCCGCGAGCACGGCGCTGGGGGCGGCCGCCGCGCGGGGCGGGCCGGCGGCCGCGGTGGTGGGCGACCTGGCCCTGCTGCACGACGTCAACGGGCTCCACGTCGCCGCCCGCGACGGGATCCCCCTGGTGATCGTGGTCCTCCAGAACGACGGCGGCGGGATCTTCCACCATCTCCCGATCCGCGAGCACGAGCCCCACTTCACCCCCTACTTCGCCACGCCCCACGGCGTGGACCTGGCCCGGGCGGCGGCCCTCTACGGCGTCCGGCACCGGGTGGCGGAGCCCGGAGACGCCCCCCGGCGGGCCCTGGGCGAACTCCTCCGGGAGGCGACGGAGGAGGCCCTGGAGGCGGGCGCGCCCCGGGTGCTGGAGGTGCGCACGGACCGGGAGGAGAACCGGCGGCGCCGGGAGGCGACCCTCGAGGCCGCCGCCGACGCCGCGGCCGAAGCCCTGGACGCCTGAACGGTAGGGCTCACCGCTCGCATCCCTCCCTTCGCCCGACCATAATCAGGGCCCGTCGCGCCCTCGCGGCGCGGCACGCCGAGCGCGAGGACCCGGACACCAAGAGGAGTCGAGCATGAGCGACGTCTACTGGGAGTCGGACGCCGCCTGGGAGCAGGCCGGCGACTACGAGGACATCACCTACCACAAGTCGGAGGAGGGCATCGCCCGGATCTACTTCGATCGGCCGGAGGTGCGGAACGCCTTCCGCCCGGACACCCTCTTCGAGCTGGAGGAGGCCTTCGGCGACGCCCACGAGGACCCGTCCATCGGCGTGATCCTGCTGGGCGGGAACGGCCCCGCCGAGGATGGCGGCTGGGCCTTCTGCAGCGGGGGCGACCAGAAGGTCCGCGGCGACGCCGGCTACGTGGGCTCGGACGGCGTGCCACGGCTCAACGTCCTGGAGCTCCACCGGAAGATCCGGACGATGCCGAAGGTGGTGGTGGCGCTGGTCTCCGGCTACGCCATCGGGGGCGGCCACGTCCTCCACGTCATCTGCGACCTGAGCCTGGCCTCGGAGAAGGCGATCTTCGGCCAGACCGGGCCGAAGGTGGGCAGCTTCGACGCCGGTTTCGGCGCCTCGACCCTGGCGAGCTGCGTGGGTCAGAAGAAGGCCCGGGAGATCTGGTTCCTCTGCCGGCAGTACTCGGCCGAGGAGGCCCTGGACATGGGCCTGGTCAACACGGTGGTCGGCCACGACGACCTGGAGCAGGAAGGGGTGGACTGGGCCCGTGAGATCCTGACCAAGAGCCCGACGGCGATCCGCTTCCTCAAGGCGGGCTTCAACGCCGACCTCGACGGGCAGACGGGCCTGCAGGTGCTGGCCGGCGACGCCACCCGGCTCTTCTACATGACCGAGGAGGGCCAGGAGGGTCGCGACGCCTTCAACGAGGGCCGCCCGCCGAACTTCGAGAAGTTCCCCTGGCGGCCGTAGCGCGACCGACGTGACCGGGGTCCCGGAGGATCCCTCGGCGCTCCGGGTCTGGTGGATCGGGGCGCGCCCACACACCCTGCCGGCCGCCGCCGCCCCCGTGGCGGCCGGCGGGGGGCTCGCCGCGGCCGAGGGGGCCTTCGCGCCCCTCCCCTTCGCGGCGGCGATGGCCGGCGCGCTCCTGATCCAGGTCGGCACCAACCTGGCCAACGACTACTTCGACTGGGCCAAGGGCGCCGACACCGAGGAGCGGCGGGGCTTCACGCGGATCACCCAGGCCGGCCTGGCGCCGCCGGAGCGCGTCCGCCGCTGGATGGTCGGGGCCTTCGCCGCGGCCTTCGTGCCCGGCGCCTACCTGGCCTGGATCGGGGGCTGGCCCATCGTGGCCCTGGGGCTGGCGGCGGTGGCCGCCGGCGTGGCCTACACCGGCGGCCCCTTCCCCCTGGGCTACCACGGCCTGGGCGAGCTCTTCGTCTTCCTCTTCTTCGGCCTCGCGGCCGTCTCGGGGACCCACTACGTGCAGGCGCTCCGCTTCTCGCCCGACACCCTGCTGGCCGGAGCCGGCTCCGGGGCGCTGTCCAGCGCCATCCTGGTCGTGAACAACCTCCGGGACCGGGAGACCGACGCGGCGGCGGGCAAGCGCACCCTGGCCGTCCGGCTGGGGGTCCGGGGCAGCCGGATCGAGTACGCGGCCCTGCTGGCCGTGGCCGCCGCGGCGCCGGCGGCGGGGGTCGCCTGGGCGGGCTGGAGCCCGGCGGCCCTGCTGGCCACGGGGGCGGTCGCCGCCGCCCTGCCGGCCCTCCGGACGGTGCTGACGAGCCGGGACCCCGGGGCGCTGGACCGGGCCCTCACCGGAACGGGGCGGGCCCTGGCGCTGTACGGCCTCCTGCTGGCGGCGGGCGTCAACCTGTAGCCCGCGGCCGCCCGCTCCGTCCACGGCCGGCCGCGGGCCGATGTCCATTCGTGTCCCATCGTGTCGCATTCTGTCCCGGGAGGTGAAGGTGTCCGAGCCCGTCGATCCGCTCCGCTCCGCCGCCGACGAGCGTTCCGGGGACGTGGCGCTGGAGGACGCCCGCGGCCGCCTCACCTGGGGCGAGCTGGACGCCGCGGCCGACCGCCTGGCCCGCCGGCTGGCCGGGGCGGGGGTGTCGCCCGGCGACCGGGTCGCCTGTCTCCTCCCGGTGGGCCGTGAGGCCGCCCTCGCCCTCCACGCGGTCCCGCGGACCGGGGCGTCGCTGGCGCCCCTGCACCCGGGCTGGACGGAGACGGAGCTGGACGGCTACCTCCGGCGGATCCGTCCCCGGGTCCTCCTGTGCCGCCCGGCGACCGCGGAGCGGGCCGCGGCGCCCATGCGGGCCTCGGGCCTGCTGGTCCGCCTCGGGCCGGCGGCGGAGGGGCCGGACTCCGCGGGCGCGGTCCCGGCCGGCGAGCTCCCCGAGGCGGAGGACGTGCCCGGGATCGACCCGGAGGCCGAGCACACCGTCATCGCCACCTCCGGCACGTCGGGCCGTCCCCGGGGCGTCCGGCTCTCGCTGGCCAACCACCGCGCCTGCCAGCTCGCCTCGGCCCGCCGGCTGGGCCTCGGTCCGGAGGACCGGTGGCTGGCCACCCTCTCGCCCGCCCACGTGGGCGGCGTGGCCCTGGTCCTCCGGGCCGCCTTCACCGGCGCCCGCCTGGTCCTCCGCTCCGGCTTCGACGTCGAGGGCTTCCTGGCGCTGGCCGACGAGGGCGCCGTCAGCCACGCGTCGCTGGTGCCGACGATGCTCCGGCGCCTGCTGGAGGCACGGGGGCCGGAGCCGGCGCCGGAGGCCCTCCGGGGGCTGCTGGTGGGCGGGGACGCGGCCGACCCCTCCCTCCTCGGCCGGGCCCTGGAGCGGGGATGGCCGGTGTGCCCCACCTACGGGCTCACCGAGGCCGCCTCCCAGGTCGCCACCGCGACGCCGGCCGTGGCCCGGGAGCATCCCACCTCGGTGGGCCGGCCGCTCGAGGGCGTGGAGGTGCGGATCGAGGGGGAGGAGATCCTGGTCCGGGGGCCGACGGTGGGGCTCGGCTACCTGGGCCCGGACCGCTCGCCGGGGGCGGTGGTCCGGGAGGGGCGGGTGATCCCGCGCCAGGGGGAGGATTCGCCCGGGGACGACGGCGAGCCGGACCGGGGCGAGGCGCTGGTGGACGGCGACGGCTGGCTCCGCACCGGCGACGCCGGGCGGCTCGACGACGGGGGGCGGCTCCACGTCACCGGCCGGCTCACGGAGCGGATCGTCACCGGCGGCGTGACGGTGGACCCGGCCGAGGTCGAGCGGGTCCTCCGGGCCCACCCCGAGGTCCGGGACGCCTGCGTCGTCGGCGTGCCGGACGAGGAGTGGGGCGAGCGGGTCTCGGCGGCGGTCGAGCGGGACCCCGACGCGCCTGAGGCGGACCCGGACGAGCCCATGGACCGGGCGACGCTCTCCGTGTGGTTCGGCGACCGCCTGGCGCCGGCCAAGCGGCCCCGCCAGGTCCGGTTCGTGGACGAGCTGCCCCGGACGCCGGAGGGCAAGCCCGACCGGGCGGCCGTCCGCCGCTGGCTGGACTGAGGAGCCGGCCCGGGCGCGGGCGCGACTTGCGGCGGCCGCCCGAGGCCGGAAAGCTGTTCCCGGTGAGCCCGTCGCCCGTCCCCGCTCCGGGAGTGACGATGTCGCACCCTCGACACGCCCCCGCGTCCCGCGCCCCGCTGGCGCTCCTCCTCGCCGTCCTGGCCGCGGCCGTGGCCCCCGCCGCGCCGGCCGCGGCCCAGGAGGGGATGGAGGACGTCGAGATCTCGGTCACCCACGTGGCCGGGGACGTCTACTTCCTCCAGGGCCGGGGCGGCAACATCGCCGTCTCCGCCGGTCCCGACGGCGTCGTGATGGTGGACGACCAGTTCGAGGCCCTGGCGCCGAAGATCCGGTCGGCGGTGGACACCCTGGCGGGGTCCGGGCTGGCCTTCGTCCTGAACACCCACTGGCACGGGGACCACGTGGGCGGGAACGTGGTCTTCGGCCGGGACGCCCCCATCGTGGCGCACCGGAACGTCCGGCGCCGCCTCGCGACCCGGCAGGTGATCCGGGGCGACACCGTCGAGCCTGAGCCGGCGGAGGCCCTGCCGGTGGTCACCTTCGCCTCGTCGGTGACCCTGCACCTGAACGGCGGCCCGATCAGGATCCGCCACTTCCCCGAGGGCCACACCGACGGCGACGCCGTGGTCTTCTTCGAGGACGACGGCGTGGTCCACATGGGGGATCACATGTTCGCCGAGCGCTTCCCCTTCGTGGACCTGGCCTCCGGCGGAAGCGTCCAGGGCTACACGCGGAACGTGGCCGCCGTCCTGGACACGATCCCCGACGACTGGGCCGTGATCCCCGGCCACGGGCCGCTCACCGACGTCGAGGGGCTCCGGGCTTTCCACGGGATGCTGGTCGAGACCACCGCCATCGTCCGCGAGCGCATGGAGCGGGGGATGTCCCTGGAGGAGGTCCGGGCGGCCGGCCTTCCGGAGGAGTGGTCCTCCTGGGGCCAGGGGTTCATCTCGACGGAGCAGTGGCTGGAGACGGTGTACCGGAGCCTGGGGCGGGACGAGCCGGGCGACGCCGCCGGAGGCCCGGCTCCCTGGCATCCCCACGGACACGGGGCGGGCCACGGGCACGGCGCCGGCGAGGCGGCGGACCACGCGCATCGCCCCCGGTAAGCTCCTTGCAGCCCGACCGGGGCGGAACACTTCTCAACCCAGACCGCGGGACCCAACCGTGAGCGACGACCAGAGCGACGTCGAGCGGCGCGCCGGCATCCGGGCCGACGGCTACAACGCGGGCTTCGCCGAGCAGCTCGCCGAGCGGGCGATGCGCGAGCGTGGCGTGGTGCCGCCGTCGCTGTCGGAGATCGTCGAGGACGGCGGCGGTCCCCCGGCGGAGGCCGCGCGGCCAGCGGCGCCCGAGCCGGCCGGGGGCGTGTCCCGGGACCGGCTCCGGGTCGCCGCCGCGGCGGGCTCGCTGGTGGCGGCCTACCGGGACCACGGCCACCTGGCCGCCCGCCTGGACCCGCTGGGGCTGAAGGAGCCCGAGGTCCACCCCCTGCTCCAGCCCTCCACCTACGGGATCGACGAGGCCCAGCTCGAGGGCGTCCCCGCCTCGCTGGTGGACCTGGACCACCTGGGCGAGACCCTGGCCGACGCCCTGGAGCGGCTCCGCGAGATCTACTGCGGCCCGCTGGGCTACGAGCTCGACCAGCTCGACGACCCGGCCAAGCGCGACTGGCTGGTGGAGCGCATCGAGGGGAACGCCTACCGCGAGCCGGTGGGCGAGGAGGAGGCCGTCCGCCTCCTGGAGCGCCTCAGCCAGGTCGAGGGGATGGAGCGCTTCCTCCACCGGGCCTACCTGGGGAAGAAGCGCTTCTCCGTCGAGGGGCTCGACATGATGGTCCCGATGCTGGACGAGGCCCTCCGCCGGGGCGCCGAGGCCGGGCTGCAGGAGATGGTGCTGGGCATGGCCCACCGGGGCCGGCTCAACGTGCTGGCCCACATCATCGGCCGCCCCTACCGGGCCATCCTGGCCGAGTTCGAGGGCGAGCACGACCAGGGCGTCGGCACGATGGTGCCCGAGGAGGGCGCCGGCGACGTCAAGTATCACCTGGGCGCCGCCGGGGTGGTGGAGACCGAGTCGGGTCCGGTGGACGTCTACCTGGCGCCCAACCCGAGCCACCTGGAGCACGTGAACCCGGTGGTGGAGGGGATGGCCCGCGCCTCGCGGGACCTCCGGGACCGCGGCCAGCGGGGTCGCGGCAACGGGGCGGGCGGCCGCCACTCGGTCCTGCCCGTGCTCATCCACGGCGACGCGGCCTTCATGGGGCAGGGGGTGGTGCCCGAGACGCTCAACCTGGCCGACCTGCCGGCCTACGAGACCGGCGGCACCCTGCACGTCATCGCCAACAACCAGCTCGGCTTCACCACCGAGCCCGAGCAGAGCCGCTCCACCCGCTACGCCAGCGACCTCGCCCTGGCCTTCCGGAACCCCGTCGTCCACGTGAACGCCGACGACCCGGAGGCGTGCCTGGCCGCGATGCGGCTGGCCCTGGACTTCCGCCTGGAGTTCGGCCACGACATCGTCCTGGACCTGGTGGGCTACCGCCGCCACGGGCACAACGAGGGCGACGAGCCGGCCTACA
>CAYVFM010000011.1:0-24131 GCA_964450995.1 uncultured Gemmatimonadota bacterium
CCTCGAGCTCGGCCTCGGACTCCTCCTCTTCGTCCGCCTCTTCCCCGGCCTCTTCCTCGACGTCCTCTTCCGCGGACGCCTCGGGCTCCTCGTCGGCCTCCGCCTCGGGAGCCTCGTCCGCCTCGGCCTCCGGCGCCTCCTCGTCCGCCTCGGCCTCGTCGGGCGCCTGCGGCTCGCCGCCGATGACGCTCAGGACGATCCGGCGGTTGATCGGGTCGGACTCCAGGACCTTCAGCTCGACCTCGTTCCCCTCGACCCAGACGTCGGAAGGCTCGTCGATCTTCCGGTCCTCCTCGATGGTCACCTGGCTCAGGGGCACGAAGCCCTCGACCTGGTCGCCCAGGTCCACGACCATCCCCTTGTCCAGCAGCCGCACCACCTGCCCCTGGACCTCCTTGCCGGGCTCGTACTGCTGGGCCAGCTCGTACCAGGGATCCTCCTCGGTCTGCTTCAGGCCGAGGGAGATTCGCTTCTTCTCGGGGTCGATGTTCAGCACCACGACCTCGATCTCCTCGCCCTTCCGGACCACCTCGGAGGGATGCTGGACCCGCCGGGTCCAGCTCATGTCCGAGATGTGCACCAGGCCGTCGATCCCCGGCTCCACCTCGACGAAGGCGCCGAAGGAGGTGAGGTTCCGGACGACGCCCTCGATCTTCGTCCCCGGCGGGTACTTCGCGGGGAGCGAGAGCCAGGGGTCCTCCTCGGTCTGCTTCATGCCGAGGGAGATCTTCTGCTCCTCCTCGTCCACCCGGAGCACCACGCACTCGATCTCCTCGCCGATGGAGACGAGCTGCGAGGGGTGCCGGATGTTGCGGGTCCAGCTCATCTCGGAGATGTGGACCAGGCCCTCCACGCCCTTCTCCAGCTCGACGAAGGCGCCGTAGTTGGTGATGGAGACGACCTTCCCCTTCACGCGGCTGCCCACGGGGTACTTCTCGCCGACGTCCTCCCAGGGGTGGGCCAGGAGCTGCTTGAGGCCCAGCGAGATCCGCTCCCGCTCCCAGTCGATGTCCAGGACCTCGACCTCGATCTCGTCGCCGATGTCGCAGACCTCGGAGGGATCGCTGACCCGGCCCCAGGACATGTCGGTGATGTGGAGCAGGCCGTCCATCCCGCCCAGGTCGATGAAGGCGCCGAAGTCGGTGATGTTCTTGACGGTCCCGCTGCGGACCTGGCCGACCTCCAGCTCCTTCTTGAGCTCCTTCTTCTGCTCCTCGCGCTCCTCCTCCAGGATGACGCGACGGCTGACGACGATGTTCCGGCGCCGCTTGTTCAGCTTCAGGATCTTGAAGCGGTACTCGTTGCCGGCCAGCGCGTCGATGTCCCGCACGCGGCGCAGGGCGATCTGCGAGCCGGGGAGGAAGGCCTCGACCCCCATCAGGTCGACCATGGCGCCGCCCTTGATGGAGTGCTTGATGTGGCCCTTGACCCACTCGTCGTCCTCGTAGGCCGCCTTGAGCTGCTCCCAGACCTTGAGGAAGTCGGCCTTGCTCTTGGAGAGGACGACGATGCCTTCCTCGTCCTCCAGCTCCTCGAGGAAGACCTCGACCGTGTCCCCGGGCTCCAGCTCCTCGGGGTCGCTGAACTCGTCCAGGTCGACCCGTCCCTCGGACTTGAAGCCCACGTCGAGGGTGACGTGGGTGTCGCTCTTCCGGAGGACGCGGGCCTGGACGATCTCGCCCTGGGCGATGTCGGCGAGGGTCTCCTCGTACATCGCCAGCATGTCCTCGTACTCGTCGAGGGTGTAGTCCTCCTCGTCGAACAGGTCCGAGCGCACGCCCACCTCCTGGGCGCGCTCCTCGATCTGGTCGGAGGTCAGCTCCACCTTGCCGGAGCCGGGCGCGGGCTCGCCCGGCTCCATGTCAGTGGTGTCCACCACCGGGACGTCCTCGTCCTCGCGGATGGACTCCACGGCGGGGTTGGCGGTCTCTGTCGGGGGGGAGGGGTTCTGGTCGTCGCTCATCGAGGCTTCCGTGGCGTTCGCGCCCGCACCGGGCCGAATCGGCGCCCGCGGCGGGGTTCGGGTGAACGGTTGACGTGCGGTCTCGGGACAGAACGGGAACGTACCGCGCCGGACCGGGCGGGGCAACGCCGCGGCCCCCGCCCGAGGGGACGGGGGCCCGGGGCTCGCTCGGTCCGGCGGTGCGTGCTCCGTCGGACGCCTCTTACCCGGGCGCCGACCTCGCGTGCCGCCGTGCGGCCGCGATCCGTCAGGGCCCGTCCAGGCCCCGCCGCCGCGCCTCCTCCAGGATGCGCTCGACCACCCGGCCCGGCTCGAGGTCGGTGGTGTCGATCTCCACCGCGTCCCCGGCCCGCCGGAGGGGGTCCAGCGAGCGCCCGGCGTCCGCCTCGTCGCGGGCGCGGATCCGCTCGGCCGCCCGCTCCACCCGCTCGCGGGTCACCTCGCCGCCCTCCTCGGCCAGCCGGCGGCGGGCCCGCTCCACGGGCGCGGCGGTGAGCCAGATCTTGAGGTCGGCGTCGGGGAAGACGGCGGTGCCCACGTCCCGGCCGTCGCAGACGAGCGGCCGGCGGGCCGCCTCGTCCCGGATCCTCCGGTTCACTCGCTCCCGGACCGGTCCGAGCCGGGAGACCCGGGAGGCGGCCCCGGCCACCTCCTCCGTCCGGAGGGCCGGCCCCGGCGTCTCGCCGCCCACCCGGACGCGGTAGCCCGCCTCCCCGTCCGGCTCCAGGGCCAGCTCCAGCTCCTCGAGGCGGCGCTCGGCCTCCTCCGGCCCGGCCTCCGACCAGCCGTCCCGCACCGCGGCCCAGGCCACCGCCCGGTAGAGCAGGCCCGAGTTCAGGTGCCGCCAGCCGAGACGGCGGGCGGTCTCGCGGGCCGCGGTGCTCTTGCCCGAGGCCGCCGGGCCGTCCACGGCGATGACCGCGCTCATCGGACCGCCCCGCCGAGCCGCTCCAGGTCCTCCCAGAAGTCCGGGTAGGAGACCGCCACGCAGGCCGGGTCGTCCACCTCGACGTCGTGGCCCGCCGCTGCCAGGGTCCCGAAGGCCATGGCGATGCGATGGTCCCCGTCGGTCCGGACTCGCCCGGACAGCGGGCCGTCGCCCCCCTCGATCTCCAGGCCGTCCTCCCCCTCGCGGCAGGCGACGCCCAGCCGATCCAGGTTCTCGGCCAGCAGGGCGAGCCGGTCGCTCTCCTTGACCCGGAGCTCCTCCGCGCCCCGGAGGACCGACGTCCCGCGCGCCCGAGCCGCCAGGACGGCCAGCACCGGGACCTCGTCCAGCAGGCGGGGGACGTCCTCCGGGCCGATCTCGAACGCCCCCAGCCGGGAGGGGCCGACCTCCAGGTCGCCCACCGGCTCGCCGGCGGCGCTCCCCCGCTCCTCCACCGTCAGCTCGCCCCCCATCCGGCGGACGACCTCGATCCAGGCGGTCCGGGTCGGATTGAGCCCCACGCCCTCCAGGCGGACGGGGCCCGCCCCGAGCAGCGCGGCGGCCGCCGGGAAGGCGGCCGACGAGGCGTCGCCGGGCACCCGCAGGTCCAGGGGCGACAGGCGGTGGCGGTCCCCGTTCTCCGGCGCCTCCAGCGCCGCCCGCGCGCCCTCCCCCTCCGGACCCCAGTCCAGGGGCGCGCCCATGGCCTCCAGCAGGCGCTCGGTGTGGTCGCGCGACCGGCCCGGCTCCCGGACCTCCACCCGGACGCCGGCGGCCAGACCCGCCAGGAGGAGGGACGACTTCACCTGGGCGCTGGCCACCCGGGGGGTGTGGACCAGGGGCCGCAGCGAGCCCGTGGCCCGCCGCGACAGCTCCAGCGGGAGCCGGCCCTCCTCCCCCAGGTAGTCGATGTCGGCGCCCAGGGCCTGGAGGGGATAGACCACGCGGTCCATGGGCCGGCCCCGGAGGGAGTCGTCGCCGTCCAGCACGGCGGACCGGCCCAGGCCGGCGATCAGGCCGCACAGGATGCGGGCCGTGGTGCCGCTGTTGCCGCAGTCGACGGTCCCGGCGTCCCGGAACCCGGCCGGGCCCTCCAGGGCCACCTCCCCCGACCAGTCCTCCGGCACCTCGGCGCCCAGGGCCCGCACGGCCGCCGCCGTGGCGCGGACGTCGGCCGCGTCCAGCAGGCCCCGCACCCGGGAACGGCCCTCCGCCAGGGGGGCCAGCATCAGGAGCCGGTGGGAGACGGACTTGTCGCCGGGGGGGCGAAGCTCGACGGTCATCGCTCCTCGCCGCCCCCCTGTCGGGAGACGACCCCCGGCTCGCGGTCCTGCTCCCGGAAGGGCACCTCCACGGTCATCCCGTCCTCGGCCACCACCGGGTCGGGGAAGACCTTCGCCGCCTCCCGGCCCAGGCGGTGGGCCTGCTCCGAGTAGCGGGCGCTGAAATGGGTCAGGGCCAGCTTCCGGACCCCGGCCTCCTCGGCCACCCGGGCCGCGTCCCGGGCCGTGGAGTGGCCGGTGTCGGCCGCCCGGGGCGACTCGGGCTCGCCGAAGGTGGCCTCGTGGATCAGCAGGTCCGCCCCGTCCGCCGCCTCCACCGTCTCCGGGCAGGGGCGGGTGTCGCCGGTGTAGACCAGCCGGCGGCCGGGCCGCGCCTCGCCCACCACGTCGTCGGGCCGGACCACCGTCCCGTCCTCCAGCTCCACGGGCTCGCCCCGGTGGAGCCGGCCGAACAGGGGGCCCTCGGGCACGCCCAGCTCGCGGGCGCGGGCCGGGTCGAAGCGGCCCAGCCGGTCGTCCTCGGCCAGGATCAGACCGATGGAGCCACCGGTGTGGCGGGTGGCGTAGGCCTCGATCCGGTACGACTCCCGCCGCATGGCCTCGCCCGGCTTCAGCTCCCGCACCTCCACGTCGAACAGCACCCGGTCGCCCCCCAGCTCCACCGCCTCCCGGACCGTCCCGGCGCCTCCGGGCGGTGCCCAGATCACCAGCGGCGCCTCCCGCCCCTGGAGGCTCATGGTACGCACGAGACCGATGACGCCAAGATAGTGGTCTGCATGCATATGGGTGAGGAAGATATTCCCCACCCGGAAGCCGACGCCGAAGCGCATCATCTGGCGCTGGGTGCCCTCGCCGCAGTCCAGCAGGAAGACGTCCCCTTCCCGCTGGAGGGCCAGCGAGGAGACGTTGCGGCGCACGGTGGGCCGGGACGAGGCCGTGCCCAGGAAGGTCACGCGGAGGACGCTCATCCCGCCGCCTCCCCGGGGGGGCGCTCCGTCCGGCCGTCCGCCCGGGCCCGATCGGCCGCCT
Source organism: uncultured Gemmatimonadota bacterium (assembly GCA_964450995.1). Lineage (GTDB taxonomy): Bacteria > Gemmatimonadota > Gemmatimonadetes > Palauibacterales > Palauibacteraceae > CAYVFM01. Next base: position 5,204 of record CAYVFM010000011.1, read on the forward strand.
CCTCGAGCACGTCGGCCGGTGCGGCGCCCACGACCTTGTGCCGGCCCACGAGCAGGGTCGGCGTCCCCTCGATGTCGTAGCGCTCCGCCTCCTCCTCGGCCCGCCGCAGCTCCGGACGGTAGCGCTCGTCGTCCAGGGCCCGCTCCAGCGCCTCCGGGTCCAGCCCCGCTTCGGCGGCCACCTCCAGGAGCGCCTCCCGGCGGCCCAGGTTCCGGCCGTCCACGAAGTACGCCCGGAAGAGGGCCCGGTGCGCCCGTCGGAAGGTCTCCTCCCCGAGGTCCCGGGCGAACTCGGCGGCCTGGAGGGCCTCGTGCGAGTTGGCCACGAAGCCGGGCAGCTCCAGCTCGACGCCCAGCTCCCGGGCCTGGCGGCTCACCTCCCGCTCCAGCCGGGACTGTTCGTCCGGTGACCGGCCGAGCTGTTCGGCGGGGAGGCCGTCGGAGGGGACGGCCCCGTGCACCCCCAGGGGCCGCCAGCGCACCCGCAGGCCCAGCTCGCCCTCCAGGCGGCGGAGCCGGGCGTCCAGCAGGTAGGAGAACGGGCAGACGTAGTCCCCGTACAGGAACGCGTCCACCGTCTCGCGATCGTCCGGCGCCACGGCGGAGCCCGTCAGCCGTCGCCGGGGGCGACGTCGTCCCCGCCCCCGTCGCCGTCCCCGTCGTCGGGCTCCACGGCCGCCCGCCACCAGCCGGCCAGCCGCTCCCCGGAGGCCTGCCCGACGTGGTCGCCCGGGCCCCGTGCGCGCCGGGGCTCCCCCTCGAGGGCGCTGAAGAGAACCCCGGTGAGCCCCCCGGCCACGCCGTCCTCGGCCCACACCGGCCCCACGCTCTGGGCCAGCCAGGCGCGGCCGTCCGGGGCCCGGAAGCGGCGCTCGGTGGGGGTGAGCGGCGTGCCGGCGGCGAGCCGCTCCTCCAGCTCCCCGTCCTCCAGCTCGTCCAGCCGGCGCCCCTTCTCCAGGCCGGCACGACGGTCCAGGCGGTCGTCGGCGGCCGGCTCCCCGTCATCGCCCAGCGGGAGGAAGTGGACCAGCACCGAGCCCGACGTGGACCGCCAGGCCTCGACGGCGCGCCACCGTCGCCCCTCCGTCTCCAGCTCGCGTCGCTGTCGCTCCATGTCGCCCCGCCGCGTCGGTCCTCGGTCCCGGCTCGCCGGCCCCGGCCCGGGCCGGCACGGATCAGCCATACACTCCGGCGGTGGCCTGTTCCGGCGCCGCCTCCGGATCGGGCATCCGGTCCCCCCGGCTCGCCAGCGCCTCCTCGGCCGCCCGGTCCACCTCCCGGCGGACCTCCTCCTCGATCTCCCGGAGCCGCTCCTCGTCGACGCCCCGGTCCCGGGCGAGCCAGGCCTCGTAGAGGCCGATCGGATCGCGCCGGCCCCAGCGCTCGAAGAGCTCGTCGGGGAAGGTCTCCCGGGCCTCGCGGACGTCGTGGGTGGCGTGGCCGCCCATCCGGAAGGTCTCCACCGCCAGGAAGACCGGGCCCTCACCGCGGACGCAGCGCTCCCGGGCCCGGGCGGTGGCCGCGTACACGTCCAGGACGTGGTTCCCGTCGGCCTCGGCGAGCTCCGCCCCGTAGGCCCGCCCCCAGCCCCGGAAGTCCTCCCCCGGGTGGTGCTGGTCGAACCGGGTCCCCAGCGCCACCTGGTTGTTCTGGAGGACGAAGATCACGGGCAGCGCCTGGACCGCCGCGAAGTTCAGGGCCTCGTGGACCTCACCGTGCTTGGTGGCGCCGTCGCCGACCCAGGTCAGGGCGACCCGGTCCTCGCCCCGCCGCGCGAAGGCCCAGGCGAAGCCGTTCATCACGGGAGCCAGCCCCCCGACCATGCTGATCGGCGCCTGGATCCCGTGCTCCAGGTCGCCGATGTGGAGGTCCCGCCCGCCGGTGGGCGAGTCCTCGGAGGCCAGGTAGCCGCGCAGCATGTCGGCCACGGGCATCCCCATCTCGTGGCACGCCCCGGCGTTCCGGATCATCGGGCCCACCACGTCGCCGTCGGGCCCGTCCCGCCGCAGGGCGTGGACCGCCCCCACCGTGGCCGCCTCCTCACCGGTCCCCAGCCAGGCCTTCGAGATGACGCCCTGCTTGACCCAGCGCTGGAGGGCGATGTCGTGGAGCCGGAAGCGGACCAGGCCGCGGTAGAGGTCCAGCAGGTCGTCCGCCCCCAGCCCCTCGACGACCTCCCGCCGATCCGGGCGCTCCTCCAGCCGGCGGCGCCAGTCGTCCAGGAGCCCCTCGTCCAGGCTCCAGTCCACGTACTCCGGGGGGTCGAACGCCGGGTAGCGCTTCACGCTTCGCTGCTCCCTCCTGGTGGGGCGAATCCGTCCGTCGGCGGCCGGTCGGGGACCGGATCGCCCGGGCGCGGCCGGCCGGCTCCGCGGGGCCTGCTCCTTTGCGCCGGCCGGGGGCGGCTTTATCGTATGGGGCCTGCCGACGGGAGGCCAGACGAGATCCGCCGGCCCGCGATCCCGCGCCGGCGAGCGCCCCCGAGCCCGCCCACGCCCAGCGACGCGCCCCGAGGACGACCCCGTGGACGAGACCGACGCCCCGCCGGAGCGGAACGCCGACCACCCCCGCCCGTCGGCGGGACGGCGGCCGCTGGACATCCCTCCCGAGCTCATGCGGTGGGGCCTGGTCGCCTTCGTGGGAGCCTCGCTGGTGGGCTTCGCGGCCCTCTTCTTCTACAGCCAGGACGTCGGGGCCAGCCTGCGCGGCTTCCGACGCTTCCAGCCGATCTGGGCGCTGCCCTGCCTGGCCTTCGCCTCCCTGGACTGGTTCGGCGGCGGGGTCCGGGTGTGGCTGCTGCTCCGCCCGCTGGAGCTGGACGGCGTGAGCTACTGGGACTGCGTGAAGATCAGCGGCACGACCGCCGGGCTCGCCTACCTCACCCCCTCCGGGGTGGGCGGGGGTCCGGCCCACCTCTACGGGCTGGTCCGGGACGGCGTCTCGGTCGGCAAGGCCGCGGCCAGCAACTTCGCCAGCCTCCTGGTCAACCTGGTCTTCCTCACGTCCGCCGGGCTCGGCGCCTGGTTCTTCGGGGCGTCGGGCACCATCGAGGAGGTCCGGCTGCCGGTGGCCGACCTCTCGGCCGCCACCCTCTTCGAGTGGACGGTGAGCGTCTTCGCCGTGGTGGTGGTGACGCTGGTGCTCTTCGCCGTGAACCCGCGGCCGGTCCGCGGCTGGATGATCCGCCTCTTCGGCTCCGGGCGGCGGGTGCGCACCGTGCTCCGGTGGATCCACGAGCTGCACGGGAGCCTCCTGATCTACGCCCGGAAAGGGAAGCTGGCCCTCCTGCTGGCCACCCTCTCCGGCGCGCTCCACTTCGGAGGGCGGTTCCTGCTGGGCTGGGGCGTGCTCCGGGGCTTCGGCATCGAGGCGGGCTTCTGGAACATCTTCACCCTCCACGTCCTCCTCCAGTTCCTGCTCATCTTCATGCCGACCCCCGGCGGGAGCGGCGTGGGCGAGGTGCTGGCCCCGGCGCTCATGCGTCCCTTCCTCCCCGACTCCCTCCTGGTGGCCTACACGGCGGTCTGGCGCTTCTTCCTGACCTGGCTCACGGTGGCGGCCGGGGGCGGGCTGCTGGTCCGCTGGGTCCACGAGGACCAGCGGCGGCTGGCGGGCGAGGGCGACCCGGGGGGTTGAGCCGGAGCGGACCGGGGCGCGCCGCCTCGCGCACGGGCCTTGCGCGCGTAGCACGGGCAGAGAGGAACGGACGGCGCGGAGACACCCTCCGTGCCGGAGATCACCGAGCGAGGACGGGAACGGCATGCAGGTGGAAGTCCCCGAGTACGAGGTCGCCGACGCCCTGGCGCTGGATCCCGACGACTGCGTCCTGCTGGTCGTGGACATGCAGAACGACTTCGCCCACCCGGACGGGGCGCTCTACAACCCCGACGCCGAGGCGTCCGTCCCCGTCATCCGCGAGCTCGCCGACGGCGCCCGGGCGGCGGGGGTGCCGGTCTGGTACACCCAGGACACCCACCGCGAGGGCGATCCCGAGTGGGAGATCTGGGGCCGCCACGTGGAGGAGGGGACCTTCGGGTGGGAGATCGTCGACGAGCTGGCCCCCCGCGAGGAGGACCGGGTCTTCCGGAAGTCGCGCTACGACGGCTTCTACGAGACCGGGCTGGACCACGCCCTCCGGGTGGAGGACCGCGGGACCCTGGTGATCTGCGGCACCGTGGCGAACATCTGCGTCCACTACACCGCCGCCAGCGCCGGCCTCCGCTGGTACGACGTGGTCCACCCCGTGGAGGGGCTCAGCGCCCTGACCGAGTTCGACCTCCACGCCGCCCTGCGGCAGTCGAGCTGGCTCTTCGGGGCCGAGCTGGTCCGTGCCGGGGGGCTGGACTTCGGCGGCTGAGGGCCGTTCCCGGCGGCGGCCGCTCCCTCCTTGACAGCGGCAGCCGCCCCGCGCCACCTTGGGGGGCCATGAACGCGACCTACCGTCACCACGGCCATCGCCACGGACACCGGGTCCACGCCCGGAGCCGGAGGGGTGCGCCGCCGCGGTAGGAGACGCGTTCCGCGGAGACATCGACCAGGGCGCCCGCTTCCGGCCGGAGCGGGCGCCCTTTTTTCGTGCCCCTCCGGACGCCGCCCGCCGCCGCGCGGGCCGGGCCCCCGAATACGGACACCCAGCACCGAAAGGCGCACGATGCGAGAGCTGAACGGCGATCCCCTGCGGATCGCGATCCAGAACGACGGCCGGCTCACCCGGGACTCCCTGGAGCTGCTCCACGGGATCGGGCTCGAGTTCGAGGACCAGGAGCGGCGGCTCTTCTCGCGCTGCCGGAACTTCGACCTCGAGCTGCTCTTCGTCCGGGACGACGACATCCCGGAGTACGTCCAGGACGGCGTGGCCGACCTGGGCGTGGTGGGGCGGAACGTGGTCCGGGAGTCCGGCGCCGCGGTCCGGGAGCTGGAGGAGCTCGGGTTCGCCTACTGCACCCTGAGCCTGGCGGTCCCGCGGGAGGCCGGGGCCCGGGAGCCCTCGGACCTGGCCGGGGCCCGGATCGCCACCACCCACCCGCGGTCCCTGCGGCGCTGGCTGGACGAGCGGGGGATGGAGGCCGAGGTGATCGAGATCCGAGGCGCCGCCGAGGTGGCCCCGGCGCTGGACGTGGCCGACGCGATCTGCGACCTGGTCTCCACCGGGACCACCCTGCGGATGAACGACCTGCGGCCCGTGGGCGACCTCTGGGAGTCGCAGGCGGTGCTCGCGGCCCATCCGCCGTCGCTGGAGACGCCGGACCGGGCGGCGCTCATCGATCGGCTCAGGACCCGGCTGGACGGGCTCCTCAAGGCCCGGAGCATGAAGTACGTGACCCTGAACGCGCCGGAGGAGGCCCTCCCGGAGATCGAGCGGATCCTGCCGGGGATGAAGAGCCCCACCGTGGTGCCGCTCTCGGAGGAGGGGATGGTGGCCCTGCACGCCGCCGTGGCCGAGGACGTCTTCTGGGACGTCATGGAGCGGATCAAGGAGGCCGGCGGCAGCGAGATCCTGGTCCTCCCCGTCGAGAAGGTGATGCTGTGAGCGGGCCGGGGCCGCTGCCCGTGCTGGCGGGCGGGGAGGCCGACCGGTGGGTGGAGACCCTCGACCGCCGCGGGGGCGAGAGCGGGGACGAGGCGGTGCGGGCCATCCTCCGGGAGGTCCGCGAGGGCGGGGACGACGCCCTGTTCCGACTCACCGAGCGCTACGACGGCGTCCGGCCCGCCGCCCTGCGGGTCCCGCCGGAGCGGTGCCGGAGCGCGCTGGAGGCCCTGCCGGAGGGCCGCCGCCGGGCGCTGGAGCGGGCGGTCCGGAACGTCCGGCGCTTCCACGAAGCCCAGCTCCGGGAGGAGGACCGGGTCGAGGTGGAGCCGGGCGTGACGGCCTGGCGCGAGTTCCGCCCCCTGGACCGCGTGGGCTGCTACGTGCCGGGCGGCCGGGCGCCCTACCCTTCGAGCCTCGTGATGACCGCCGTCCCGGCCCGCGTCGCCGGCTGCGGCGAGGTGGTGGCCTGCTGCCCGCCCGGTCCCGACGGCGAGCCGCCGGCGGCCGTCCGCGCCGCCGCGGCCCTGCTCGGGATCGACGCCCTCTTCGCCGTCGGCGGAGCCCAGGCCGTGGGCGCGCTGGCCCGGGGCACGGAGACGGTGCCCCGGGTGGACAAGATCGTCGGACCCGGGAGCCGGTGGGTGAACCGGGCCAAGCTCGCCGTCTTCGAGGAGGTGGCCGTGGACACCCCGGCCGGACCCTCCGAGGTGCTGGTCTGGGCCGACGGGTCGGCCGACCCGGACCTCGCGGCCCTGGAGCTGCTGGCCCAGGCCGAGCACGGGCCGGACTCGCTGGCCGCGGCGGTGGTCCCCGAGGAGGACCTGGCCCGCCGGATCAACGGGGCGCTGGCGCCCCGCCTGGACGCCACCGCCCGCCGGGAGGACGCCGCCGAGGCGCTGGCGGGCTCGGCCCTGCTCGTGTCCGGCGACCGGAGCCGGGGGCTGGCCTGGGTCAATCGGATCGCCGCCGAGCACCTGGTGCTCCTCCGGGAGGACCCGGAGGCGGAGCTGGCGGACGTCCGCCACGCCGGGTCGGTGTTCCTGGGCCCGGACACGCCGGTGGCGGCCGGGGACTACGCCTCGGGCACCAACCACGTCCTCCCCACCCGCGGCCGGGCCCGGGGTGCGGGCGGCCTGTCGGTCGACGACTTCGGCACCTGGATCCAGGTCCAGCGCATGGACCGCCGGGGGCTCGAGACCCTCGGCCCCGCCGTGGCGGAGCTGGCCGACTGGGAGGGCTTCGGGGCCCACGCGGCCTCGGTCCGCGAGCGCCTGGACGGCGGGGGGGCGTCGTGAGCAAGGGCGTCCGGCGGCTGATCCGGCCCCACCTCCAGAACGTCGAGCCCTACACCACGGCCCGCTCGCAGCACCGGGCCGGGATCCTGCTCGACGCGAACGAGAACGCGCTCGGTCCGCTCTCGCCCGACGCGGATCCGACGATGCACCGCTACCCGGACCCGGGCAACCGTCGGCTGAAGGCCGCGCTGTCCGGGCGGACCGGCGTCCCGTCCGGGCGGATCTGGCTGGGCAACGGCTCGGACGAGGCCATCGACGTGCTGATCCGGACGGTGGTGCCCCCCGACGGCCGCGTGGTGGTGGCCGTGCCCACCTACGGCGTCTACGCCGCCCGCGTGGACGTCCACGGCGCCGAAGTCGTCGAGGCCCGGCTGGACGCCGACTACGACCTGGACGTGGAAGCCGTCGCCCGGGCGGCCCGGGACGCCTCGCTGGTCTTCGTCTGCTCGCCGAACAACCCGACCGGGAACCTGCTGGACCGGTCCCGGATCCTGGAGCTGGTGGAACGGACCCGGGCCCTGGTGGCGGTGGACGAGGCCTACGTGGAGTTCGCCGACGGCCCTTCCCTGGCCCCGCGGGCCGGCGAGATCCCCCGTCTGGCCGTGCTCAGGACCTTCTCGAAGGCCTGGGGGCTGGCCGGCGCCCGGGTGGGCTGGCTGGCCGCCCATCCCGTCCTGGTCCGCCACATGGACCGGGCCGGCCTGCCCTACCCGCTCTCCCGCCCGGCGGCCCGCGCGGCGACCGACGCCCTGGAGAGGGCCGACGAGATGGAGCGCCGGGTGCGCCGGATCCGCGAGGAGCGCCGGCGCCTCCGCCGGGGGATGGAGGGGATGGACCTGACGGTGGCCCCGTCCGACGCCAACTTCCTGCTCTTCTTCGTCCACGATCCCGCCGGCGTCCAGCGCCGACTGGCCGCCGAGCACGACGTGGTGGTCCGGGACCGGAGCCGGCTGGCCGGCCTGGCCGGCGCGCTCCGGGTGACCGTGGGGGCGCCGGAGGAGAACGACCGCTTCCTGGAAGGCCTGGAGGAGGTGCTGGACCGATGACGACGAGCTTCCCGCCGGTGAACTGCCACGCCCACGACGACGCCTCCTCCGACGGGACGGCGCCGCTGGCGGAGCACGCCGCGTCCGCCCGCCGGGCCGGCCTCGTCCACCTCTGCACCACCAACCACGTGGAGGTCCTGGAGGAGGACGGGAGCTGGACGGTGGACCGGAAGGAGGCGATCTCCCGATTCCGCGCCGAGGTCGAGGCCGCCGCCGGGCTCCGGGCGCGCCACCCCGGGCTGGAGGTGCGCGCGGGGGCCGAGTTCGAGTACCGGCCCGGCTGGACCGACGATCTCGAGGCGCTGGCCGACGCCGTGGAGCTGGACCTGGTGATCGGATCGGTGCACGTGGTGGACGGGCTCAACGTCAGCGGGGGCGAGGAGCCCGACCGGTACTTCGCGACCCGGGAGGCCGGGGAGGCGTATCGCCGCTACTTCGAGACAGTGGGCGAGATGGTGGCCTGGGGCGGCTTCGACGTGGTGGGCCACTTCGACCTGGTGGCCCGCTACGGGCACGAGCACCACGGCCCCTACGACCCGGCCGACCACGAGGGGACGATCCGCCCCGTGCTGGCCGAGATGGCCCGTCGGGGCCTGGGCATCGAGGTGAACACCTCCGGGGTCGCCCAGGCGCCCGGCGTCCCCTATCCCCGGACCGAGATCCTGGCCTGGGCCCGCGAGGAGGGCGTGCCCTTCCTGACCCTGGGCGCCGACAGCCACGTGCCGCGTCACGTGGACCGCGGCCTGGCCGAGGGCGCCGCCGCCGCGCGGCGGGCCGGCTGGGAGGAGGTCACGGTGCTGGCCGGACGCCGGCCCGTCGACGCCCTTCCCCTGGCCCCCGCCCGGGAGACGCCATGACCGCCGGGAAAGGGGACGACGCGGGCGCCCCGCAGGGGCCGGCGGCGCGCCGAGGCGAGGCCGAGCGCGAGACCCGGGAGACCCGGGTGCGGGTGGCCGTGCGGCTGGACGGCTCGGGGGTGGCCGAGATCGACACGGGCCTGGGCTTCCTGGACCACATGCTCGAGCTGCTGGCGGGGCACGCGCTGCTGGACCTGGAGGTGGAGGCCGAGGGCGACCTGCACGTGGACGAGCACCACACTGTCGAGGACGTGGGCATCGTGGTGGGCCAGGCGCTCGCGGACGCGCTGGGCGAGCGGCGGGGGATCCGCCGGTACGGGTTCCTGATGCCCATGGACGAGGCGCTGGCCCGGGTGGCCGTGGACCTCGGGGGACGGAGCCACGTGGTGTTCGACGCCGAGTTCGACCGCGAGCGGGTGGGCGACCTGCCCACCGAGCTGGTGGAGGACTTCCTGGTGGCGCTCTCCCGCCACCTGAAGGCCACCTTCCACGTGGCCGTGCTCCACGGCCGGAACGACCACCACAGGATCGAGGCGATCTTCAAGGGCCTGGGCCGGGCGCTCCGGGCCGCCGTCGAGCGGGACCCCCGCCTGGGCCAGGAGCTGCCCTCCACCAAGGGGCGGATCGAGTGATCGCGCTGGTGGACTACGGGGCGGGCAACCTCCGGAGCGTGGAGTTCGCCCTGGACCGGATCGGCGTCGACCACCGGCGCGCCGCCGACGCCGACGGGATGGCCGACGCCTCGGGCGTCGTCCTGCCGGGCGTGGGCGCCGCCGAGTCGGCCATGGAGGAGCTGCGGGCCCGCTCGCTGGTGGAGCCGCTCCGCGGCCTGGAGGCGCCGCTGCTGGGGGTGTGCCTGGGCATGCAGCTCCTCACCGAGAGCTCGGACGAGGGCGAGGACGAGGTGGAGGGCCTCGGCCTGGTGCCCGGACGCACCCGGCGCTTCGCCGGCGAGGTCCGGCTGCCCCAGATCGGCTGGAACCGGGTCCGCCTCCGCCCCGACCCCCTGTTCCGGGGGCTGGGCGAGGAGGCCTGGTTCTACTTCCTCCACGGCCACCGGGTCGTCTGCGACGACGGCGACGTCACCGGCCGGGCCCGCTACGGCGAGCCCTTCCCGGCCGCGATCCGACGCGGCGGCGCGGCCGGCGTCCAGTTCCACCCGGAGAAGTCCGGCGCCGCCGGCCTCCGGGTGCTGGCGAACTTCTGCGCCGGCTGCGGCGAGGCGGTGCGGGTCCCGTGAGGGTGTGGCCGGCGGTGGACCTGCTGGAGGGACGCTGCGTGCGGCTGTACCGCGGCCGCTACGACGAAGTCACCGAGCACGGCCGCGACCCCGTGGCCGTGGCCCGGCGCTTCGTCGACGAGGGGGCCCGGGCCCTGCACGTGGTGGACCTGGACGGGGCCCGGGACGGCGAGCCCCGGCACGCCGACCTGGTCCTCCGCCTGCGCGAGGTCCTGGACGTCCCGATGCAGGTGGGCGGGGGGCTCCGGGCCGAGGAGGACGCGGACCGGTACCTGGACGCCGGGGTGGACCGGGTGATCCTCGGGACGGCCGCCGTCACCGAGCCCGGGCGGGTCGCGCGGCTGGTCGGGCGCCACGGGCCCCGGGCGGTGGCGGTGGGGGTGGACGTCCGCGACGGCCGGGTCGTGGTGGAGGGCTGGACCGAGGAGAGCGGCCTGGCCCGGGACGAGCTGCTCGACCGGCTCGACGACGTGGGCGTCGAGACCGTCGTCTACACCGACACGACCCGGGACGGGACCCTCACCGTGCCCGACGTCGAGGGGGCCCGCGAGGTCGCCGCGCAGGGCTTCCGCACGCTGGTGGCCGGGGGCGTCTCCCGGGCCGAGGACGTGGCGGCCCTGCGCCGGGCCGGGGCCGACGGCGTGGTGATCGGGAGCGCTCTCTACACCGGGGCCCTCACCCTGGATGAGGCGCTGCGCGCCGGCGGCGGAGACGGGCCGACGGACGGGGGCGAGGGCCCGTGAGCGTGGCGCCGCGGGTGGTCCCCTGCCTGGACGTCCGGGACGGCCGGGTCGTGAAGGGCGTCCGGTTCGAGGGCCTCCGGGACGCCGGCGACCCCGCCGAGCTGGGCGCCGCCTACGCCCGTCAGGGGGCCGACGAGCTGGTCTTCCTGGACATCTCGGCCACGCCCGAGGCGAAGGGCACCGCCGTCCGCCTGGCCGAGGAGGTGGCCCGGCGGCTCTTCGTCCCCTTCACCGTCGGCGGCGGGCTCCGGGACGTCGACGGGATGCGGGAGGTGCTCCACGCCGGGGCCGACAAGGTGTCGATCAACACGGCGGCCGTCCGGGAGCCCGGGCTGGTCGCCCGGGCCGCACGGCGATTCGGCTCCCAGGCCGTGGTGGTGGCCGTGGACGCCCACCGCCGGGAGCCGGCGGACCCCTCGGCGGGCTGGGGCGTGCGGGTGAGCGGCGGACGGGTCGACACGGACCTGGACGCGGTACGCTGGTGCGCGCGGGCCGCCGCGCTGGGGGCGGGCGAGATCCTGCTCACGTCCATCGACCGCGACGGCACGAAGGACGGCTACGACCTGGAGCTGGTGCGGGCCGTGTGCGAGGCGGTGGACGTGCCCGTCATCGCCTCCGGCGGCGCCGGCGAGGCCGGGCACTTCGTGGAGGCCTTCCGGGCGGGCGCGGGCGCCGCCCTGGCCGCGTCGCTCTTCCATTTCGGCGAGCTGCCCCTGCCCGAGCTGAAGGATGCGCTCCGCCGGGAGGATCTCGGCGTGCGGCCGCCCGGCGAGACGTGGCCCTGGGACGTGACCGACGACGACGGAACCCCCACCGAGACGGAGACCCCATGACCGAGCTCGCCGACCGGATCGACTTCGACCCCGACACGGGCCTGGTGCCGGCCGTGGTGCAGGACGCCGCCGACGGCCGGGTCCTGATGCTCGCCTACATGAACGCCGAGGCGCTGCGGAGGACCCTGGAGGAGGGCCGGGTCACCTTCTGGTCCCGGTCCCGGGATCAGCTCTGGCGGAAGGGCGACACCTCCGGCAACTGGCTGGAGGCCGTGGACGTCCGGGCCGACTGTGACGCCGACGCCCTCCTGGTCCGGGCCCGGCCCCACGGGCCGGCCTGCCACACCGGCGAGGCGAGCTGCTTCGACGCCGGGCCGGCGAAGGAGGCCGCACCGGCCGAGGGAGCGAAGACGGACGGGGACGACGGCGGGGAACCCGGGGGCGGTCCGACCCCCGCCCCGCCCCGGCTCGGGGTCGAGCCCTCGTCCGGCGACGGCGAGCCCGAGCCCGGCGACGGGGGGGCGGGCCACGCCGCCCCCTCCCCGGCGCCGGTCCTGGCCAGCGTCCTGGAGGAGGTGGTCCGGGTGGTGGCCGAGCGCGACGAGGAGCGGCCCGACGGGTCCCACACCGTCCGTCTGCTCGAGGGCGGACCCGCCGCCCCCGCCCGGAAGGTGGGCGAGGAGGCGCTGGAGGTGGTGATGGCCGCCCTGGAGGAGCCCGACCGGCTCCGGCGGCTGGCCGAGGAGTCGGCCGACCTGCTTTACCACCTGGTGGTGCTGTGGCGCGCGGCCGGGCTGGACCCCGATGGCGTGGGCGGGGTTCTGGCGGAGCGCCGGAGCGGAGACGAGGGATGAGCGACCCCGGCGACGAGCCGCTCCCGACCGAGCGGATCTCCTGGGCCGCCTGGCGGGTGGCCGACGACGGGCGGGTCCAGGTCGCGGCCACCCTCGTCCCCGCCGACGGCGAAGGCGAGCCCGAGCGGGCGCGGCGCGAGTACCCGACCCTGGAGGCCGCGGCCGACGAGCTGGGGGACGGCTTCCGGGAGGTGGTCGAGCGCGTGCTGGGGGAGGGGCTGCGCCAGGGGCGCTGGCGGCCCTGAGGGGCGGCCGCCCCGCCCCGGCCCGGGCGGCCGCTTTCGCCCGGCGGCGGAGCGGCCCACCTTGGGCACCGCCCGGCGGAATGCCGGGCGCGCGCCCACGAGATCAGCCGGACCCCACCCAGCGAGAGCGGAGGAGCACGCGCGATGGCGGAGCACCCGAGAGGAGACGAGAGCGACGTCCTGTGGGACGGCTTCATCGCCGGCGCCCTGGGGGCGATCACCGTGGCCGCCTGGTTCCTGGCCGTGGACATGGTCCAGGGCCACCCCCTCCACACACCCGCCCTGCTGGGCACGGCGCTCCTGGAGGGCGCCGGCGCGGCCGGCCACGCCGGGGAGGTCCACACCGACGTGGTGGCCATCTACTCGGGCGTCCACATGGTGGCCTTCGCCCTCTTCGGGCTGGCCGTCGCCTGGGTGGTGGAGCGGATCCGCCGCCGGCCCGTCCTCGGCTGGCTGCTGGTCTTCCTCTTCGTGGCCTTCGAGTTCGGCTTCTACGTCTTCGTCCTGGCCTTCGCCCGCCCCCTGGTCGAGGGGCTTCCGGCCTGGGAGATCCTGGCCGGCAACTTCGCGGCGGCGGTCGTGATGGGCGGCTACTTCCTGCTCCGGAACCCGGACCTGGTGCCGGGCCGGGGCGACTGGGACGGCACCGACGGCTGACGCCCCCGCGCGCCGCGGCCCCCACCGGCAGTGGGGGCCGCTCCCTGCCCTTCCGGTGCGGACCGCCCGTCCGATGGGCTCAGCCGCCGCCCATCAGCACCCCGTACAGCGCCAGCATGGCCAGCACCACCGCGGTGGAGACGGCCAGGGGGCCGCTGAAGAGCCCCGTGAAGAGCGCCCGGTCGTACTTCAGGTGCATGAAGAACATCACCACCAGGACGAACTTCACGACCATCAGCGCCAGGAGGATCGGGACCAGCACCGGCTTCAGCGCCGGGATGTAGAAGACGGCCACCTCCAGCGCCGTCAGGACGGCCAGGATGGCCGCCACCCCGATGTAGGTCCGGTTGCTGGCGTGGGCCTCGTCGTGCGAGTGCTCCGCTGCGTCCGACATCGTTCGGTTCTCCCGGTCGGCTAGACGTCCTGCATCAGGTAGATGATCGTGAACAGCACGATCCACACGACGTCGACGAAGTGCCAGTAGAGCCCGGCGATCTCGACGGTGAGCGAGTCCGAGCTGTCCAGCTTCCCCCGGAGGGCCTGGACCCACAGGGTGAGCAGCCAGATCACGCCCACCGTCACGTGGGCCCCGTGGAAGCCCGTCAGCGTGTAGAACGTGCTGCCGAAGATGTTCTGCCCGAGGGTCAGCCCCTCGTTGTAGAAGTGGGTGAACTCGATGACCTGGCCCGCCAGGAAGACGATCCCCAGGAAGGGGGTCATGAAGAGCCAGACCCGCATCCACTTCTTCTGGTCCCGCTGCACCGCCGAGAGCGCCAGCACCATCATCAGGCTGCTCATCAGCAGCACGAAGGTGGTGACGGTGATGAAGGGCACGCTGAGCAGCTCGCCCGGGAAGGGGCCGGTCCGGGAGTTCCCCTGGAAGACCATGTAGGTGGTGATCAGCATGCCGAAGAGCATGGTCTCCGACCCGATGAACGCCCACATCAGCATCTTCTCGCTGGGCAGGCCCGTCGTCGTGTGGTGGTCCAGCCCGGCCTCTCCGTGGCTCACGTCTTCGTCTCCGTCCGTCGGTTCAGGTCAGCGTCCGTCCGATGGCTCCGGCTTCACCGCACGACCGGCTCGTAGGCCCAGCCGTAGATGCCCCACACCGTCACCGCCACGCCGGCGAGGACGACCCAGAGGTTGACGAGCGCCCCCGCCGCCGTGATCAGCAGCCCCGTCGAGACCACGATGGGTCGCCAGGAGGGGCTCGGCATCACCGGCTCCGGCCCGTCGGGCACGTCGGCCCCGTCCTCCGCCCACAGCGGGTCGCGGCGCCGCACGGTGGGGATCTCGGCAAAGTTGTAGTGCGGGGGCGGCGACGGGATCGCCCACTCCAGCGTGGGGGCGCCCCACGGGTTGGCCGGGGCCTCCTCCCCCTTCTTCATGCTCCTGAAGAAGTTCCAGAGGAAGATCAGGGTCGAGGCGGCCAGCACGAAGGCGCCCACGGTGGCGGCCATGTTCATGTCGCCGAAGCCCAGCCCCTCCATGTACGTCCAGGTCCTGCGGGGCATGCCCAGCAGCCCCAGGAAGTGCATGGGGAAGAAGGTCAGGTTGAAGCCGAGGACCATGATCCAGAAGTGCCACTTCCCCAGCGTCTCGCTCATCATCCGGCCGGTGACCTTCGGGAACCAGTAGTAGATCCCGCCGAACAGCCCGAACATCGTCCCGCCGAACAGCACGTAGTGGAAGTGGGCCACCACGAAGTAGGTGTCGGTCTGCTGGAGGTCGGCCGGCGGCGAGGAGTGCATGACGCCGCTCAGCCCGCCGATGATGAACATCGCGATGAATCCCACTGCGAACAGCAGCGGGGTGCGGAACTCGATCTTCCCGCCCCACATCGTTCCGATCCAGTTGAAGATCTTCACGCCGGTCGGGACGGCGATGATCATCGTCATGGCGCCGAAGACGGAGTTGGCCACCGGGCCCAGCCCGACGCTGAACATGTGGTGCGCCCAGACGCCGAAGCCGATGAAGGCGATGAGCACGCCCGAGTACACGACCACCGGGTAGCCGAACAGCGGCTTCTTCGAGAAGGTCGGCAGGATGTCCGAGATCATCCCGAAGGCCGGGAGGATCAGGATGTAGACCTCCGGGTGGCCGAAGATCCAGAAGAGGTGCTGCCACAGGATCGGATCCCCGCCCGCCACGTGGCTGAAGAAGTTGGCCTCGAACATCCGGTCGAACATCAGGAGGACCAGGCCCACCGTGATGGCCGGGAACGCCAGGATCATCAGGAAGGACGTCACCAGCGTCATCCAGGTGAACAGGGGCATGCGCATCAGCTTCATGCCCTCGGCCCGGAGGTTGAGGATGGTGACGGCGAAGTTCAGCGCGGCCACCAGCGAGCTGACGCCCAGCAACTGGAGCCCCAGGACCCAGAAGTCGATCCGCATCCCCGGGGAGTACTGGGTCGAGGTGAGCGGCGCGTAGCCGAACCAGCCGGCGTCGGGCGCGCCGCCGAAGAACCAGCTCGCGTTCAGCAGCAGCCCCCCGGCCAGGAAGGTCCAGAAGCTGAAGGCGTTCAGCCGCGGGAAGGCCACGTCGCGCGCCCCGATCTGCAGGGGGACGACGAAGTTGAAGAAGGCGGCGCTGAGGGGCATCAGCGCCAGGAAGACCATCGTCGTCCCGTGCATCGTGAAGAGCTGGTTGTAGGCGTCGGCGCTGATCACCGCCGCCTCGGGCTGCGCCAGCTGGACCCGGATGACGAGCGCCTCGATCCCCCCGACCACGAAGAAGAAGAGGGCCGCCAGCGCGTACATGATCCCGATGCGCTTGTGGTCCACCGTCGTGATCCAGGACCACGGCCCGCCCTCGAAGTACGCTCCGTGCCCGGCGTCCCCCGTGGGGGAGAGGCTCGTCGCCGCGTTCGTCATCGCTCCCTCGTCGGTCCGATCGCTTCCACGTCCGCTCCGTCTACTCGAGGCTCGCGAGGTAGGCCACCAGCTCCCGGATCGTCTGGTCCGACAGATCCGGAATCTGCATCCGGTTGCCCGGCTTCAGCCGCTGCGGATGGTCCAGCCAGCGGGCCATGCCCGCCGAGTCGTTCGGCAGGATCCCGGCCGCGATCCGCTCCCGGCTGGCCACGTGGGTCAGGTCCGGCCCGATCTTCCCCTGGGCGACGGTGCCGCGAATCGTGTGGCAGGAGAGGCAGGCGCTGTTCACGAACGCCTCCTTGCCCGCCCGCTCGAGGTCGGTGGTGGGGGTGTCGGCCGGGGCCCGCTGGTTCTCCACCCAGGCCCGGAAGTCCGCCGGGTTCTGGGCCACGAGCGACATGCCCATCAGGGCGTGGGCCCTGCCGCAGAACTCCGCGCACTGGCCCGGATAGCGTCCCGCCGAGTCCACGGTGAACCAGAGCCCCGTCGTCTCGCCCGGGTTGACGTCCCGCTTCCCGCCCACCCTCGGGATCCAGAAGCTGTGGATGACGTCGGCCGACCGCAGGGTGAGCTGGACCGTGCGGCCCACGGGGACGTGCATCTCGTTGGCCGTGGTGACGCCCAGGTCCGGATAGTTGAACTCCCACCACCACTGGTGCCCCACCACCTCGACCTGCAGGGCGTCGGCGTCCTCCGGCGGGTTGTCGACCTCCCAGATGGTCTGGATGGTGGGCACGGCGATGATCACCAGGATCACCGCCGGCACCAGCGTCCAGCCGATCTCCAGCGGGATGTTGCCGTGCACCTGCTCCGGCCGCTCGTCCCCGCCCCGGTCCCGGAACCGGAAGACCGCGTAGACGAGCAGCCCCTCCACCACCACGAAGACGCCGACGGCCCACCAGAAGATCGACATGAAGAGCTGGTCGATCTTCGTCGCGAAATCGGACACGGGGTCCAGCGTGGACTGCGGGAACGGCCCGCCGCAGCCGGCCACGAGGAGGGCGACCAGCAGCCCCGTGGCGAGGGCCGCCGGGCGCCAGCGAGCTGTCTGTCGGCGTGCCATGCGCGGGTGGGGTTCGACGGTGGAGTTTATCGGTGGTAGGCCGGAGTGGGCCGTGAGTTCGGGGCCGGAGGTTACGGGCGGCGGTCGGGGGCGTCAACCCGGCGCTCCGGCGGGTGGCCCGACCCGTCCGGGCCGCCTGGGATGTCGGGCGTGACCCCCGATCCTATGCCCGCCGCGTCCCCCGAGATCGCGTCTCCCGCCGAACCCGGCCGAGGGCCGGTCCTGGGGGTCCGGGCCCTCGGGACCCTGGGCGCGGTCCTGCTGGGCTGGCGGCGCCTGTTCGACGACCGCCAGCGGCTCCGCACCGGCCGGATACGGCGCCGCTGATCCGGGACCCTCAGGCCCCGCTTCCGCCGCCGTCCGGACCGACGATCTCCGACGGCCGCTCCAGCAGGCGCCACGCGCCGGCCTCCCGGCACCGCCGCGCGAAGCCCGGCCGCTCCTCGTCGGACTTGCCCCAGAGGGCCGCCGCGAACCGGACGCCGGCAGCCCGGGCGGCCTCCAGGTCCCGGAGCGCGTCGCCGACGTAGACGGTCCGCTCCGGCCGGGCGGCCAGCTCCTCCAGGGCCCGGACCAGCCCCTCCGGCGACGGCTTGGGCGCCCCGGCCTCGTCCTCGGTGATCACGACATGGAAGGGGCCCAGCTCCACTCGCCGGCGGGTCACTTCCCAGGCGGGGCGGCTCTTGCCCGTGACGATCCCGAGCCTCCGCCCCCGGCGCCGCAGCGCGTCCAGGGCCTCCACCACCCCGGGGTAGACACCCTCGAAGAGTTCGTCGTGCAGCTCCTCGTAGTGCCCGCGGAAGCGCCGGTGGGCCTCCTCCCCCCGCTGCTCGCCCAGGAGTCCCCGGAAGAGGTGGCGCTCCGCCGAGGGCCCCACCGCCTCCACCTCCTCCCGGGTCGGCATCCGGTCCACCATCGGCTCCAGCGCCCTGCGGTAGGCCTCCAGGTAGAGCTCCCAGGTGTCCACCAGGGTGCCGTCCAGGTCGAAGAGCACGCCCTCCGGGCCCGGCGCGTCCACGGTCACGCCGGGACCGTGTCCGGGCCGGCCGGGCCGACGATCCCGTCGGAGGTCCCCGCCCCGCCGACGCCGCCGACGCCGGTCCCGCCCCCGCAGACCTCCGCCAGGAGCTCGCCCGGCGCGGCGTCCCCGGGCAGGGTCCGGGGCTTCCAGTCCGGCGACAGCCGCTCCAGGGCGAGGGCGATCCCCAGGCCCGCCAGGGCGAAGCGCCGGTCCGGACCGACCTCGCCCAGCGAGGAGCGCAGGCGCCGGAGGTCGTCCGCCCAGTGCGCGGGGGGATCGGGGTAGCGCCAGCCCTCGGGCCCGCCGGTCCCCGCGGCGGCCCGCCGGTGGAAGGCCCTCTCGACGTATTTCGCCAGCCCCTGGAGCCACTCCTGGGACCCTTCGTACGCCACCAGCGTGGAGTCCAGCAGGGCCCGGCCGCGCCGCTCCGCCCGCGCGGAGCGGAAGGCCTCCGCCGCCCGGCAGGCCTCCTCCCGACCCCCGGCGGCCAGGATCCGGCCCAGGGCGGCCCCCTCCCGGGTCCAGAGCTCCGAGACGGCGGGGTCGTCGAAAGGATAGCGGTCGGTCGAGCTCTCCCGCGCCTCGACGGCCCGGTAGAGCCGATCCCCGGCCCGGGTCCCCTGGTAGGCGTGGAAGGAGGTGTGGAGGAGCTGTGCGACGTACAGGTCCCGGGGCACGGTGGAGAGCTCCGGGGGGATCAGCGCGGCGCTCACCGGGTCCATGCCGCGC
>CAYVFM010000012.1:0-22843 GCA_964450995.1 uncultured Gemmatimonadota bacterium
TGATGTGGTTCAGCGCGTCCAGGACCCGGTCGGTGGGCTCGACGTCCACCTCGAAATCCTCGTAGTACGGGTCGTCGCGCTTCTCCGGCTGGTACCGGCGGATCGTGATCGTGGCCTTCATGTCAGTAAGTCCGCTCCTTGGGCTCGAAGTCGGTGACGGTCACCGGCTGATACCGGATCTCCACGTCCCCGTCGCGCCGGAACGCGAAGGTGTGCTTCAGCCACTCGTCGTCGTCCCGGTCGGGATGGTCCTCGCGGGAGTGCGCCCCGCGGCTCTCGGTCCGGTTGAGGGCGCACTCGGTGATCACCTGCGCCAGCTCCACCATCCCCCGGGTCTCCCAGGCCTCGGTGAGGTCCAGGTTGAAGGCCTCGCCCTCGTCGTCGATGGCGATCCGCCCGGCGCGCTCGGCCAGCTCCTCGAGCTCCTCCCGGGCCTCGGTCAGCAGCTCCTCGGTCCGGAAGACCGACACCTTGTCCATCATCAGCCGCTGGAGGTCCTCGCGGATCTCGGCGGCGCGCTCGCCCTCCCCGCGGCTCTGGCCCCGGATCGCCTCCAGCTCCGCCCGGGCCGGCTCCGCCGCCTGCCGCTCGGGGGACGGCCGGTCGACCTGGCGGCAGTGGGCGGCCATGGCCTTGCCGGCGCGCTTGCCGAAGACCACCAGCTCAAGCAGCGCGTTCGTGCCGAGGCGGTTCGCCCCGTGGACCGAGACGCAGGCCGTCTCCCCCGCGGCGTACAGGCCCTCGACCACGTCGTCGGGGTCCTCGCTGGCCAGCACCTCGCCGTCGACGTTCGTCGGGATCCCGCCCATGGCGTAGTGCGCCGTGGGGTGGACCGGCATCGGCGTGTCGACGGGATCGATGCCCAGGTAGGTCCGGCAGAAGTCGACGATCTCGGTGAGCTTCGTCTCCAGCACGTCCCGGCCCAGGTGGGTGGCGTCCAGGTTCAGCTTCCGCTCGCCGTCGATGCCCCGCCCCGCCCGGATCTCCTTGTACATGGCGCGGGAGACCACGTCCCGGCTGGCGAGGTCCTTCATGCTGGGGGCGTACTCCTCCATGAAGCGCTCGCCCTCGTCGTTCCGCAGCACCCCGCCCTCCCCGCGGACGCCCTCGGTGATGAGGATGCCCAGGCCGGCGATGCCGGTGGGGTGGAACTGGTAGAACTCCAGGTCCTCCAGGGGGAGGCCCGCCCGGGAGGCCAGCGTCAGGCCGTCGCCGGTGAGGGTGACGGCGTTGCTCGTGACCTCCCAGACCCGGCCGTGGCCGCCGGTGGCCATCAGGACGCCGCTGGCGGCGAAGACGTGCAGGTCCCCGGTGGCCAGCTCCAGGGCCACCACGCCCCGGCAGGCGCCGTCCTCCACTAGCAGGTCGACCACGTGGTACTCGTTGTGGAACTCCACCCCCTCCTTCGAGCACTGCTGGTAGAGCGTCTGGAGGATGGTGTGGCCGGTGCGGGACGCGGCGAAGCAGGAGCGCCGGACCGGCTCCTCGCCGAAGTTCTTGGTGTGCCCCCCGAAGCGCCGCTGGGCGATCTTGCCGTCCTCGGTGCGGCTGAAGGGGAGGCCCATGTGCTCCAGCTCGTAGACCACCTCCGGGGCGGCCTCGCACATGATCTGGATGGCGTCCTGGTCGCCCAGGTAGTCGCTCCCCTTCACCGTGTCGAAGGCGTGCCACTCGGGCCGGTCGCCGTCCTCGTCCATGTTGCCCAGCGCCGCGCCGATGCCGCCCTGGGCGGCGCCCGTGTGGGAGCGGGTCGGATAGAGCTTGCTGATGACGGCGGTGCGGAGCCCGGGCTCGCGGCCCGCCCGCAGGGCGGCCATGAGGCCGGCCCCGCCGGCGCCCACCACCAGCGCGTCGTAGGTGTGCGTATGGATCCTGGTCGCCATCTCGTCCGTACCGTTCGGTCTCGTGGGGTCGGCGCCCTGCCTCAGGCGGCCGCCTCGAAGGTGAAGATGATGTACGTGCCCATGCTCAGGAGCAGGAAGCCCAGGGTGTAGACCACGCCCTTCACGGCCAGCAGGCGGCGGGGGCTCTGGACGTAGTCCTCGAGCACCGTCCTCAGCCCGTTGACGCCGTGGGTCAGGGCGAAGGCCAGGAGCGCCAGGTCGTAGAGCCGCCACAGCGGGTTGGACCAGCGCTCCACGACCGTCTGGAAGTCGATGTTCTCCACCCCGATGGCCAGGTGCATCCACAGGATATGGAAGACGGCCAGCCCCAGCAGGACCACGCCGGACAGCCGCATGAAGAGCCAGGCGTAGGCCTCGAATCCGCGGGAGCCGGGCCGTCGATGGCCCCCGCCCGGTCGACGTTCAGACACGGGTCACCTCCGGGTTTCGGCGCCCTCCGTCGGCCGGGGCCGCGTCGTCGTCCGCGGCGCGGCTCATCCGCCGAAGAGGGGGCGGATCATGATCCAGGCGGAGGGGAGGAAGACGATCAGGAAGACCACCAGCTCCGCCACCACCAGCTTCCGCTGCGCCAGCATCGTCCCCGGCCAGAAGTCCTGGATGATGATCCGCAGGCCGTTGAGCGCGTGGAACAGCACCGCGAAGAGGAGGAACACCTCCATCACGCGGGCCACCGGGTGGTGGTAGATGACCAGCAGCTCGTTGAACACCTCCGGCCCGAAGGCCAGGAGGAAGATGTCCACGATGTGGAGGGCCAGGAACAGGAGGATCCCCACGCCGGCCAGCCGGTGGAGGCCCCAGAGGAGCATCCCGGTGCCGCCCCGGTAGGAGAGGCCGGCGCGGGCCCCGGTGAAGACGTCCCCCCCGTCCTCGCCGCGGCCCGTCACGGCGACACCGTCTCCATCGTCTCGCGGACGTCCGCCGCCGACCGCTCGAGGGCGGATCGCTCCTCGTCGGTCAGATCGACCTCCAGCACCTCCTCCACGCCGCCGCGGCCCAGCTTGACCGGGACGCCCAGGAAGAGGTCCTCCAGGCCGTACTCGCCCCGGAGCCACGCGGCGCAGGGGAGGATCCGCTTCTTGTCGCGGACGATGGCCTCGCACATCTGGGCCACCGCCGCCGAGGGCGCGTAGTAGGCGCTGCCGTCGCCCAGCAGGTCCACGATCTCGCCGCCGGCGCCGCGGGTGCGCTCCACCATGGCCTCGATGGTCTCCCGGTCGGCCAGCTCGGTCAGGGGCACGCCCCCGACCGAGACGGTGCTCACCAGCGGCACCATGCTGTCCCCGTGGCCGCCCAGCACCAGCGCCTGCACGTCCTCGACGCTGACGTCCAGCTCCATCGAGATGAAGCTGCGGAACCGTGCCGTGTCGAGGACCCCCGCCATGCCCATCACCCGCTGGCGGGGGAAGCCCGTGACCTCCTTCGCCACGTAGGCCATCACGTCCAGGGGGTTGGTGACCATGATCACGATGGCGTCCGGGCTCCGCTCGCGGATCTCCTCGGAGATCTCGGTGATGACCGCCGAGTTCTTGGCCACCAGGTCGGCCCGGCTCATCCCCGGCTTCCGGGGGAAGCCGGCGGTGACGACGTAGATGCCCGAGCCCGCGGTGGGGCCGTAGTCCTGGGCGCCGGTGAGGCGGGTGTCGAAGCCCTGGACCGGGGCCGACTCCCACTGGTCCAGCGCGACCCCCTGCGGGAGGCCCTCCTTGATGTCCACCAGCACGACCTCCCGGGCCAGCTCCGCCTCGGCCAGGCGCATCGCGGTGGTGGAGCCGACGTGGCCGGCGCCTACGACGGTGATCTTCTCCATGGACTCCCCTGTGACGTTCGGATTCGGTGCGGGCTCGGCGAGCGCCGGGGGCGGAGGGATCCGGCGGCGCGGCCGAAGCTAGTCGGGCCGCCCACGGGCGGCAACCGGCCGCGCCGGGCCGTCAGCCCCCGCCGAAGCCGCTGCGGGATCCGGCCCGTCGCGCGGCCTCCCGGGCCACCGCGTCCAGCGCCCGATCCCACCGCTCGGGGCTCATCCGCTGGATGGCGGCGTCGACCAGCCCCAGCAGCTCCAGGGCCTCCCCACGGGTGAGCGGCTCGTCCGGGTCGCCCTCCTCCAGCCGGTCGCGGAGCGCGTCCACCTCGTCGACGAGCTGCTTGTATCGCTGACGCTCCTCGTAGGTCATCGGCCCGTCCCCCCTCGCGCCTGCTCCAGCTTGTCGGACCGGGTGCGCAGCGAGGTCAGGAACCGGTCGGCGGCCGCGTACTCGCGCAGCGTCGAGACCCGGACGCGCGTCGGGGCCTCCCCCTCGGGATCGGGGAAGGCCGAGACGACGATCCGGCTCCGGAACGTCGCGAAGGTCACGTGCCGATCGCTCTCCTCCGAGACGGAGGCGGCCTGCACGGCGCCCGGCCCGGTGAAGAACGACCGGGCCAGCTCCAGCACCTGGGAGGGGGAGAGGTCGGTGGTGGCTTCGCTCGTCATCGGGCCGGTCCCTGCTTGACGGTCGGGGGGGTCGCGGGTACGATTGCGGCCGGCCCAGAGACGGCGCGAATCCCGCCTCGTACCGGGCCGCTCGGCGTTCGCTCTCCGGGCCCAAGCTACCGGCCCGAGCCTCGCGCTTCAACGCGCACTCGCACCCCGTCTCCCGGGAGGTCGACCGGTGGAGTTCTCCGAGAACGTGGCGTCCCTGGAGCCCTCCGCGACCCTGGCGCTGGCCGCGCGGGCCCGGGCCCTGCGCGAGGAGGGGCGATCGATCGTGGACCTGTCGGCCGGCGAGCCCGTCTGGGGGACGCCGGTCCACGCCGCCGACGGAGGGGTGCGCGCCATCCGCGAGGGACGGACCGGCTACCCTCCCACCCCGGGGGTGCCCGAGCTGCGCCGGGCGGTGGCCCGCTACGTCGCGTCCACCACCCGGGCTCCGGCGCCCGACCCCGCCCGGGTCCTGGTCTCGGCCGGGGTGAAGCAGGCCCTGTTCAACTGCGTCTTCACCCTCTTCGGACCCGGCGACGAGGTGCTGGTCCCCTCCCCCTACTGGACCTCCTACCTCCCCCAGATCCGCCTGGCCCGGGCCGAGCCGGTGGTCGTGGAGGCACGCTGGGAGGACCGGTTCCGGCTCGATCCCGAGGCGCTGGAGCGGCACAGGACGCCCGCGACGCGCGGCCTGGTGCTGAACAGCCCGTCCAACCCCACCGGCGAGGTGTACGGCTCGGAGCTGCTGGAGGAGGTGGCCCGGTGGGCCGACCGCCACGGCGTGTGGCTGCTCTCCGACGAGATCTACCGTCGGATGCACTTCGACGAGGGGGACGCCGCCTCCCTGCTCGACCTCGACGAGACGCCGGAGCGCTCGGTCGTCTTCGACGGCGTCTCGAAGGCCTTCTCGATGACGGGATGGCGGATCGGCTGGGCGCTGGGCCCCGAGGAGCTCGTCTCGGAGGCCTCGGACCTCCAGAGCCAGACCACGTCGGGCGCCGCGGCCCCTTCCCAGTTCGCCGCGGCCGCGGCGCTGGAGCGGGCCGAGGAGCGGGAGGCGTCGGTGGAGGCGGCCGTGGACCGCCTCCGGCGGCGCCGGGACCTCCTGGCGGACGCCCTGGAGGAGCTGGACGCCCTGGAGGTGCGCCGTCCGGGGGGCGGGATGTTCCTCTTCGTGCGCCTGGCGGACGGACGCGACTCCGGCCGCGTCGCCGAAGAGCTGCTGGAGGGGGCCGGCGTGGCCGTCGTCCCCGGCGAGGCTTTCGGGGCGCCGGGGCACCTCCGGCTCAACTTCGCCGTGGAGCCGGAGACCCTCGAGGAGGGGGCGCGCCGGATCCGGGGCTTCTTCCGGGAGGGGTGAGGGACCGGGTCCGGCGCGGGACCGCCGTCAGCCGGACTCGGGCCAGTCGGCCTCCTCGGCCACCTTCTCCTTCCAGAGCTTCGAGGCCCGGAAGACGGGGACGGTCCGCGGCGGGACCTCCACGGGCTCGCCCGTCCTCGGGTTCCGGGCCGTCCGGGCGTCGCGGTAGCGGACCTCGAAGGTACCGAATCCGCGCAGCTCGATCCGGTTCTCGTTGGCCAGCGTCTGCTTGACGGCGTTGAGGAACCCGTCCACTACCGCCGCGCAGTCCTTCTTCGTGACGCCCGGGCCGATGGCCTCGTGGATCCGGTCCACCAGGTCGGCCTTGGTCACCGTACGTTCTTCGGCCATGGGACTCCCCCTTCTCGGGTCTGTCGCACGCTTCGAACTCCTGTCTCCTCCCCGCCGCCTCCGGGTCAGCGCCAGAGGTACATCAGCCGGGGCGAGGACCAGCTCGGACCAGCCGGGCCGCCGGCGCCCAGGAGGCTCTCGGCGACCGCCGCCAGGAGCCCGGTCCGGCCTTCCAGCAGCACGTCCGTCCAGTCTCGCCGCTCGCGATCCGGGCGGAGGACCGGGGGATCCTCCCCCAGGCCCGCCATCCGGCCCGCCGCGTCCAGGGCCTCCGTGAACGTGGCCGTGCCGTCGACCAGGCCGATCC
Organism: uncultured Gemmatimonadota bacterium; assembly: GCA_964450995.1. Taxonomy (GTDB): domain Bacteria; phylum Gemmatimonadota; class Gemmatimonadetes; order Palauibacterales; family Palauibacteraceae; genus CAYVFM01. Next base: position 6,381 of record CAYVFM010000012.1, read on the forward strand.
TCGCCGCCCGCTCGCCCGAGTAGACCCGACCGTCGGCGAGCGTCCGGGCCGAGTCGCGCGAGAGGCCGCGGCCCTGGGCCACGGCGTCCAGGAACTGCCCGTAGGTGTCGTCCACCAGGGTCTGGAAGACTTCCCGGTCGGACTCGTCCAGGGCCCGCACCGGCGAGCCCGCGTCCTTGTGCTCGCCGCTCTTCACGATCTCCACCTGCACCCCCGCCTTCTGCAGGAGGCCCCGGGCGTCGGGGAACTGCATGATCACCCCGATGGAGCCGGTGATCGAGCCCGGGAGGGCGAAGACGCTGTCGGCTCCCGTGGCGGCGTAGTAGCCGCCCGAGGCCCCCACGTCCCCGATCCAGGCCACCACCGGCCGGCCCTCGTCGCGGAACGCCCGGACCTCGCGGTGGAGGGCCTGTGAGGCCCCGACGGTGCCCCCGGGCGATCGGATCTCCAGCACCAGCGCCCGGACGCGGTCCTGCTCCCGCAGTCGCCGCAGGGTCCGGACGGGAGCGGTCTCGGAGGTGATGACGCCCTCCACGGGGACCACCGCGACCCTGTCACCCCCCGGGACGAGGGGCAGCGGCCGGTCGAGGATCTGGGAGAGGGCCAGGACCGCGCCGCCGCCGAACAGCAGCAGGAGCAGCGCGATGGCCAGGAGCGTCGATCGCCGCTGGTCCGTCATGGCTCCCCGGTCACACGGGATCGGAGCGACCGGGACGCCCCCCCCCCCGATGAAGGAGCGAGTGCCGTCGGCCGCCTGCGCACGCGGCGGCAAGCTAGCTCGCCCGGCGGAAGGCTGTCAACGAGCGGTCGACGTCCGTCAGCCGGCCGCCATGGCCGTGTCGAACTGCTCGAACAGGTAGCGGCTGTCGTGGGGGCCCGGGGCGGACTCCGGGTGATACTGGACGGCGAAGACCGGGCGGTCCCGGTGGGCCAGGCCCTCGATGGTCCCGTCGTTCACGTTGAGGTGCGTGACCCGGAGCCCCGGCGCGCCCTCCACGCCGTCCTCGTCCCCGACGACCGCGAAGCCGTGGTTCTGGGAGGTGATCTCGATCTCCCCGGTGTCCAGGTTCCGGACCGGATGGTTGCCGCCCCGATGGCCGTACCGGAGCTTGAAGCTGCCGCCGCCGAACGCGCGGGCCACGAGCTGGTGGCCCAGGCAGATGCCGAAGACGGGGAGCCCGGCGTCGCTGGCGGCCCGGACCCGATCCACCGCGCCGGGCACCGCGTCGGGGTCGCCGGGGCCGTTGGAGACGAACAGCCCCGACGCGCCGGAGGCCGTCAGCTCCCCGGGGGGGGTCGACGCCGGCAGGACCCGGACCCGGTAGCCCGCCCGGGTCAGGAGCTCCAGGCTCCGCCGCTTCACGCCGTAGTCCAGGCAGAGAACGGTCCCCCGGGCCGCCCCCTCGGGCTGCAGCTCCCACGGCTCCTCCACGCTGACCCGCGTGGCCAGGTCGCGGCCCGCCATGGCCGGCTCCTCCTCCAGGCGGCGGCGAGCCTCCTCCTCGTCCACGTCCGCCGCCGCCAGCGCCCCCCGCATGGCCCCCTCGTCGCGGATGTGCCGGGTGATCGCCCGGGTGTCCACCTCCGTGAGGGTGGGGATCTCGTGCCGCTCCAGGTATCGACGAAGGGGAGCCTCCGACCGCCAGCTCCCGCCGTCCGAGAGCCGGCGGACGACGAAGCCGGCCGCCCAGGGTCGGCGGGACTGGTCGTCCTCCCCCCGGGTGCCGTAGACCCCCATCATCGGGGCGGTCATGACCACCACCTGGCCGGCGAAGGAGGGATCCGTGAGGACCTCCTGGTAGCCGGTCATGACGGTGGTGAAGACCACCTCTCCCACCCCCGCGGCGCCCGGGACGGCGACACGGCCGTCGAAGCGTGCGCCGTCCTCCAGCAGCAGGTATCCTTCCGGACGCTGATCGGCCAGCACGGCGTTCCCCGCTCCCTCCCGACCTCTCGGCTCCCGACCCGGACCGACGCGATGAGCCCCGATCCCGACCGCGGCGACGACCGAGCGCCGTCGCCCGTCCACATCTTCGCCGACGAATCCTGCCTCGGCAACCAGTTCCGCGACAAGGCGAACCCCGGCGGGGCCGGCGGCCTCGTGGAGCAGTTCCGCCCCGGCGAGGGATGGCACCGGCGCGACTACTGGGCCCACGAGCCGGACACGACCAACAACAGGATGGCGCTCCGGTCGGCCCTGCTGGGGCTGGGGGCTCTCCGCCGATCCTGCGACGTCGTCTTCACCAGCGACAGCCAGTACCTGGTGAAGGGGATGAAGGAGTGGATCCACGGATGGGCCCGGAGGGGCTGGCGCCGGAAGGGAGGGCCGATCGAGAACCTGGAGCTCTGGAAGCGGCTGGCCGAGGTGGCCCGCCGGCACCGGGTGGAGTGGCGCTGGGTCCGGGGCCACGCCGGCCACCCCAAGAACGAGTACGTCCACCATCTCGCCACGCGCGCCGCGGAGGAGCGGGACAGCAGCGACGGGCTGGTGGACTCGGGCTTCGACGAATGGGTCCAGGCCCGGATCGACAGGGGCCAGTTCGTGGAGTTCCTGGACCTGCCGCCGGAGGAGCCCTTCGAGCCCGACGAGGCCCCGCCCGAGGGCTGACGGCCGCCCGCGAGGCGGTCAGCTCCCGCCGTCCCCCCCACCCTGCTGACCGCCGCCCGACCCGCCGGAGCCGCCCTGCTGGCCGCCGGAGGGGAGGACCCCGCCCGAGCCCGACTCGCCGCCCGAGCGCTCCGACTCCAGCACCGAGCTGGGCGACCCGCCGCTCCCGGCCGGCCCGCCCTGGAGCTCGCCCTGGAGGATGGACTCCTGCTGGCCGCCGCCCTCGCCCCCGGACGAGAGGACCGAGAGGACGAGGCCCAGCACGAGGAAGAGCGCCCCCCCGCCCCAGGTGAGCTTCGTGAGCACGGTGGCCGCCTGGCGGCTCCCCATCACCGAGTCGGTGGAGGAGGAGGCCCCGCCGAACGTCGACGCGAGCCCCCCGCCCTTCCCCGACTGCAGGAGGATGATCACGATGAGCAGCGCGGCCAGGAGGACCATCAGGACGACCAGGAAAGTGTACATCGCGGACCTGTGCGGGTGAGGGTCGAGTCTCGCGCCGGCGGGAGAGTCGCGGGATCCGGCCGGCGAAGCTAGCGCGTCGGCGTCGGGGGCGTCAACGACGCCCTTCCGGCACCGGGATACCCGGCGCCGGCGTCGGCGGTCCGGCCTCAGCCGGCGGCGCAGATGGCCGCGAAGTCCTCCGGGTCCAGGCTGGCGCTGCCCACCAGCGCACCGTCGACGCCCTCGGCGGCCATCAGCTCGTCGACGTTGTGGGGCTTCACGCTCCCCCCGTAGATGACCGTGGCCTCCCGGGCGGCGTCCGGGCCGGCGTGCTCCTCCACCACCGACCGGACCACCGCGTGGGCCTCCGCGGCGTCGCCCGGGGCCGCCGTCTGCCCCGTGCCGATGGCCCAGACCGGCTCGTAGGCGTAGACCAGCCCGGATCGCCCCCCCTCGGGCAGGGCCCCGAGCACCGCCGACACCTGTCGGCGCAGGACCTCCTCCAGCCGGCCCGCCTTCCGCTCCTCCAGCGTCTCGCCGACGCACAGGACCGCCGACAGGCCGGCCTCCAGCAGCCGGACGGTCTTGCGGGCGATCCGCTCGTTCGGGTCGCCGAACTCCCGGCGCCGCTCGGAGTGGCCGGCCAGGCCCCAGGCCGCCCCGGCGTCGGCGGCCATCGGGGCGGAGATCGCCCCGGTGTGGGCGCCCTCCAACTCCTGGTGGACGTCCTGGACCCCCGCCTCCAGGTCCTCCCGGCCCTCGGCCGCCTCGCCGAAGGGCACCAGGCTCACGGAGGGCGGGAAGAAGACCACCGAGGCCTCGGGCCTCGGCTCGTGCAGCTCCCGGAACCGCCGGACGAAGTTCCGGGTCGCCGAGGGGCCCTTGTGCATCTTCCAGTTCGCGCCGAAGTAGGGGCGGCGTCCGTCGCTCATCGTTCTACCTCCTCCTCGTCCACGTCTTCCAGGGCGTCCAGGGCCGGGAGCGAGCCGGACTCCAGGTAGGTGAGCGCCGCCCCGCCTCCCGTCGAGACGTGGGACAGCCGGTCCGCGACCCCGGCCTCCCGGACGGCCCGCGCGGAGTCGCCTCCGCCCACCACCGTGAAGGCGCCCCCGGCGGCCGCCCGGGCCGCCGCCCGGGCCAGCGACCGGGTGCCGCCCGCGAAGGCCTGGCGCTCGAAGTAGCCCATGGGCCCGTTCCAGAAGAGCGTGCGGCATCCCGCCACGGCCTCGCTGTAGGCGTCGCGGGTCCGGGGGCCGACGTCCAGCGCCATCGCGTCCCCGGGGATCTCGTCGACGTCCACGGCCCGGGCCTCCCCGCCCGCGTCGGGGTCCGGGGCCACCACCAGGTCCCGCGGCAGGACCAGGCGCTCGCCCGCCTCCTCCAGCAGCCGGGACGCGGCGTCCAGGACCTCCTCCTCCACCAGCGAGCGGCCCGTCGGATGGCCCGCGGCCCGGAGGAGCGTGTTGGCCATGGCGCCGCCCACCAGCACCCGGTCGGCCCGCCCGAGCATCCGCTCCAGGAGGCCGAACTTGTCCGAGATCTTGGCGCCGCCCAGCGCCACGACGAAGGGGCGCCCGGGATCCCCCCGGAGGGCGTCCAGCGCCTCCAGCTCGGCCTCCACCAGGAACCCCATGACCGCCGGCCGCAGGAGCCGGGCCGCTCCGACCGTGGAAGCGTGGCTCCGGTGGCAGGCCCCGAAGGCGTCGTTGACGTAGAAGTCCCCGAGCCGCGCCAGCGCCCGGGCCACATCCGGGTCGTTCGAGGTCTCGCCCTCGAGGAAGCGGACGTTCTCCAGCAGGAAGACCGTCCCGGGCTCCCCTTCCCGGGAGGCGCGGTCGGCCTCCTCGTCGGGGGCCCCGAGCAGGCGGACCGGGCGCTCCAGGTCCCGCTCCAGGGCCCGTGCCACCGGAGCCAGCGACAGGTCGGGCCGCGGGCGTCCCCCGGGCCGACCCAGGTGGGCGGCCAGCACCGGGCGCGCGCCGCCCTCCAGGAGGTGCCGGAGGCCGGGCAGGCTGGCACGGATCCGCGAGGGGTCGGCCACCTCGCCCTCGTCGTCCATCGGGACGTTGTAATCCACCCGCACCAGGGCGCGCCGCCCCCGGAGGTCGTCCACCTCCAGGTCCCGCAGCCTCCGCTTCACCGGACGACCGCCCCCGGTCGGTCGCCGGGGGACGCCGGCCCCGTCACGCTGTCGCGCCCTCGGGCAGCCGCCGGGCCACGTGGTCGGCCAGCTCCAGGCAGCGGTTCGAGTACCCCCACTCGTTGTCGTACCAGGAGACCACCCGGACCATGCCGTCCTGCTGCACCGCGTTGGACGGACCGTCGACGATGGAGCTCGCCGGATGGCCGGTGTAGTCCACCGAGACCAGCGGCTCGTCGCTGAAGGCCAGGATCCCCTCCAGGTCGCCCTCGGCACGGCGACGGAAGGCCTCGTTCAGCTCGTCCACCGGGACGTCGCGGCCCAGCGTGGCCACCAGGTCCACGATGGAGACGTCGGGCGTGGGCACCCGCATGGCCATCCCGTCGAGCCGGCCCTCCACCTCGGGCAGGACCAGGGCCGTGGCCCGGGCCGCGCCGGTGGTGGTGGGGATGATGGACATGGCCGCGGCCCGGCCCCGGCGCAGGTCCTTGTGGGGGAGATCCAGGAGCCGCTGACTCGTGGTGTAGCTGTGGACGGTGTTCATGAGCCCGCGCTCGAACCCGAACTCCTCCAGGAGCACCTTCACCACCGGGGCCACGCAGTTGGTGGTGCAGCTCGCGTTGGAGATCACGTCGTGGGACGCCGGGTCGTAGTCGCCCTCGTTGACGCCGAGGCAGATCGTCACGTCCGGGCCCGTGGCCGGCGCGGTGATGATGACCTTCCGGGCCCCGGCCGAGAGATGGGCGGCCGCCTGTTCCCGCTCGCGGAAGCGGCCGGTGGCCTCGAGCACCACGTCGACGCCCAGCTCGTCCCAGGGGAGCTCCCCGGGCTCGGGCTCCTGGAGCACGCGGATCTCGTCGCCCTCGACGCGGAGGGCGTCGCCCTCCACCGACGCCTCCCCCTCGAAGGGTCCGTGGACCGAGTCCCACTGGAAGAGGTGGCCCAGGGTCTCGGGCTCGGTCAGGTCGTTGACGGCCACGAACTCGAGATCGTGCTCGTCGCTGGCGTAGGCGGCCCGGAGGATGTTCCGGCCGATGCGGCCGAAGCCGTTGATGGCGACGCGGACTGGCATCTCTCTACCTCGATCCAGGGGGTCGGGTGTGCGTGCGAGCGCGGCGGGGAGTCCCCCGGCGCGGACGGGAGCCCGCGCCGGACCGTATCCCTATCGTTCCTCTCCGATGGCGTGCAAGGCCCGTGCGAAGGACACCACCCCGAGGACCCGCCTCCCGCCAGCCCGCAGCGCCTCCACGCAGGCCCCCGCCGTCGCCCCCGTGGTCACGACGTCGTCCACGACCAGGACCGGCTCCCGTCCGGGATCGTCTGCCGGCGTCCCGAGCGCGAAGCGCCCCCGGACGTTGGACCGCCGGGCCCGGCGGCCGAGGCGGGCCTGGCGCCGGCCGCCGGGCCGACGGACGAGCTCCTCCGAGACCGGCCAGCCCGTCCCGGTCGAGAGCGACCGGGCCAGCCGCTCGGCCTGGTTGAAGCCGCGCTCCCGACGCCGCCCGGGCGAGAGCGGCACGGGCACGAGCCGGGGCGACTCCCCCGCCTCCACGAGCCGCCGGGCGGCGGGGGCCATCGCGCGGCCCATGGGGACGGCCAGGGCGAACCACCGGCCGAACTTGAGGGCGCGGACCAGGCGGGCCGCGTCTCCCTCCATCCGGTACGGGGCCGCCGCCCTGGCCGGCGCCGGCGGCCAGGGCCGGCAGGAAGGGCAGCCGTCCAGGCCCGGGAGCTCGATCAGGCGGGTGGCCCCGCACCGGGGGCACAGGGGCGGAGCCACGGCGGGGAGCCGATGGAGACAGAGCCGGCAGAGCGGTGCCCGGCCGGGAGCGAGGAGACGCCGACAGAGGACGCAGGCCGGCGGGAAGAGGCGGTCGAAGAGCCGGCGGCCGGGACCGCGGCGGCGGACGTCCCGGGGCCTCACCCGTCGCCGGGGGCGACGGCCCGTCGCAGGACCTCGAGCGGGGCGGATCGGCCCAGCCAGCGTTCCTGGGAAGCGGCCGCCTGTCGGACCAGCATCTCCCGGCCGTCCCGGGCCGGGATGCCGAGCCGGCGGGCGTGCCGGACCCATCCGGTCTCCCGGGGGCCGTAGACCAGGTCGAACGCTCCCAGGACCTCGAGCCCCGAGAGGTCGAGGGGGAGCGGGTCGTCCTCCTCCACCCCCAGGCTGGTGGCGTTGACCGCCAGCCCGTAGCGCGACGCGGCTTCCGAGCGGTCCCCGAGCACCCGGACCCGGCCGTCCCCCCGGCCCACCTCCCGGGCCGCGGCCTCGGCCCGGCTCCGGGTCCGGTTCAGCAGGTCCACCCGGGCGGCCCCGGACCGGAGGCAGGCGTGGAGGACGGCCCGGGCTCCGCCGCCCGCCCCCAGCAGGAGCACCTCGAGGCCCTCCAGCCCCTCCCGCTCCCCCGGCACCAGCTCGGCCACCGCCCCCAGGAAGCCCTCGCCGTCGGTGTTGTCCCCGGCCAGCTCCCCGTCGTCCGTGCCCCAGAAGCAGTTGCACGCCCCGGTGGCGCGGACCGACGCGGAGGGCCGATCCAGCGCCGCCGCCGCCCGCTCCTTGTGGGGCAGGGTCACGTTCCCGCCGCCGCCGGACCTTGCCAGCAGGCGCATGGCCGGGGCCACCTCGGCCTCGGCGGTGTCCAGCGCGCCGTAGACCGCGTCCACCCCCAGCTCCCGGAAGGCGGCCCCGTGCAGCGCCGGCGACGCCGAGTGGGCCACCGGCCGCCCCAGGAGGGCGAAGACCCGGGGTCCGGGACCCCCTTCCCCGTCGCCGCTCATCCGCTCCCCCCGCCGGCCTCCTCCACGGCCTCCATCAGGCCGGACACCGACGCCCGGAGCACCTCCAGGGTCTGCCGGTAGACGTCCGGGTCCCCGCCCACCGGATCCAGCACCGGCCGGCCCCGGCGCGGGTCGTCCTCGGGCAGGAAGTCGGTGACCAGCCGGACCTTCTCGCCGCCGCCCCGGTCGGCCACCTGCCAGCGGTGCGACTCGCCCATGCACAGGATCAGGTCGGCCCAGTCCACCAGCTCCGGGCCCAGCGGGGTGCTCCGGTGGTCGGACAGGTCGAGGCCCGCCTCCGCGGCGACACGCACGGCCCCGGGAGACGCACCGCCGCCCGAGGCGGAGACGCCGGCCGATCGGCACGCCACGTCCAGCCCGCGGCGCCCGGCCTCCTTCCGCGCCAGGGCCTCCGCGGTCGGGCTCCGGCAGGTGTTGCCGGTGCAGACGAACAGCAGGCGCTCCGGCGGACGCTCGAGGCGGGCCTCATCCACGGTCGACCTCCGCCCCCAGGACCTCCTCCAGCCGGCGGGCCCCGACCGCCCCCTCCCGGAGGATCCGCGGGACCCCGTCCCGGAGGGAGACCACCGTCGACGGGGGGCCGCCGGCCAGCTCCCCAGCCTGCAGCCAGACCACCGGGACCTCGACACTCGGCATGGCCTCGAGGGCCGCCCGCGCCTCCTCCGGGCCGGCGGCCGGCGTCTCGCCCGTGCGGTTGAGGCTCGTCGAGCTCATGGTCGCCTCCAGCATCTCCAGCACGCGTCGGGTCAGGTAATGGCCCTCCACCCGGACGCCCGTGCCGTCGGGTCCGCCGTCGTCCAGGACCAGGGTCAGGGGACCGGGCCAGAAGGCGTCGGCCAGCCGCGCCGCCGCCTCGCTCCACCGGAGGTCCGGGTGCAGGGTTCGAATCGTATCGACGTCGGGGCCGATCCGGAGCAGGGGCCGGTCCGCCGTTCGCCCCTTGAGCCGCGCGACGACCGCGTCCAGCTTCCGCGACAGCCCGCCCAGCCCGTACACCGTCTCCGTGGGGTGGGCCAGGATCGCCCCCTCCGCGAGCGCCACGGCCGCGGACCGGAGCGTCCGATCTCTCTCCTCGACGTCCGCGTCCGGGCCCGCCCGGAGGATCCGCACCTCCGTCATCCTCCTCTCGCCTCCCGGTCGGCCAGGAGCCGGCGGGCGCGCTCGAGGTCCGCCGGCGTCGTGATCTTGAGGTTGTCGGGGTCGCCCGGCACCGTGCGGACCTCCATCCCCAGCGACTCGCACAGGCCGGCGTCGTCGGTGGCCGTGGCGTCCGCCTCCCGGTGGGCCCGGGCCAGCGCCTCGAGCGGGAAGCCCTGGGGGGTCTGCGCCCGCCGGAGCCGGGACCGGTCCAGCGTCGCCACGATCCGACCCTCCGCGTCCACCTCCTTCACGGTGTCCGGGATGGGGACCACCGGCACCACCGGGCCTTCCGGGACCGCGTCCAGCACCCGGCCGATCAGCTCCCGGGTGACCAGCGGTCGGGCGCCGTCGTGCACCAGGACAGCGTCGGGCCCCTCGCCCAGCGCCTCCATCCCGCTCCGGACCGAGGCGCGGCGCGTCTCGCCGCCGGCCGCCAGCCGCACCGGCAGCGAGCGCGCCCACGCCGGCGGGTCGTCCACGTCCTCGGCCGGGAGGACCAGCACCACGGTTCCGATGCGGGCCTCCGCCACGAACGGTCGGCACGCCAGCTCCGCCACGGCCCGCTCCCCGAGAGGGCGGTACTGCTTGCGGGTCCCCTCGTCGCCGAACCGGCGCCCCCGGCCGGCGGCCACCACCACGGCCGCGGGCCTCATCCGTCCTCCTCCTCGAGCATCCGCCGCAGGTCCGCGGCCCGGCGAACCTCGCGGACCTCCAGCGGGGCCTCCAGACCCTCCGCCGCCGACGGCGGCAGGGCCACCGCCTCCATCCCGCTCCGGGCCGCTTCCCGGACGCGCCGGTCCGCCTGGGCCACGCCCCGGACCTCGCCTCCCAACCCCACCTCGCCCATGAGCGCCAGGCCCGGCGGCAGCGCCCGGTCGAGACGCGCCGAGACCAGCGCCGCCAGCACCGCGAGGTCGGCCGCCGGATCGGCCAGCCGGAGACCGCCCACCACGTTCACGAAGACGTCGTCCTCGCCCAGGGCCAGCCCGACCCTGCGCTCCAGCACCGCGAGCAGGAGCGAGAGGCGCCGCGACGGGAAGCCCGTGGAGACGCGCTGGGGGCTGGCGTAGCGGCTGGGCGCGGTCAGGGCCTGGACCTCGGCCAGGAGGGGGCGGGTCCCCTGGAGGGGGACGGCCACCGCCGAGCCGCTCACCCCCTCGGGCCGGTCGGCCAGGAAGAGCTCCGAGGGGTTTTCCACCGGGTCCAGGCCGCCGGAGGTCATCCGGAAGACGGCCATCTCGTCGACCCCGCCGAAGCGGTTCTTGACCGCCCTCAGCATGCGGTGCTCCAGGGTCCGCTGACCCTCGAACCGGAGGACGGCGTCCACCGCGTGCTCCAGGGTCCGGGGCCCGGCCAGCCCGCCTTCCTTCGTCACGTGGCCCACCAGGAACGTCGCCACCTCCTCCGCCTTGGCGTAGGTCTGAAGCCGGGCCGCGCACTCGCGGACCTGGGCGACGCCGCCGGGGGAGCCGTCGGAGCGGGACGAGTGGAGCGTCTGGACCGAGTCGACGCAGAGCAGCGACGGACTCCGGCGGCGCGCGGCGTCCACGATGCGGTCGACGTCGGTCTCCGCCAGGAACGGCACGTCGGGGGCCCCGCCCCCCAGCCGCTCGGCCCGCATCCTGACCTGGGAGGCGGACTCTTCGCCGGAGACGTAGAGGGCGCCCCCGTCCTCGCCGTGGAGGCGTGCGGCGAGCTGGAGGAGGAGCGTGGACTTGCCGATGCCGGGGGCCCCGCCCAGGAGGACGAGCGAGCCCGGCACGAGGCCGCCGCCCAGGACCCGGTCGAGCTCGCCGAGGCCCGAGGGGCGCCTCGGGGCCTCGCCGGCGCCGGCCTCCGACAGGGGTCGGGGCTCGGCCTCCGGGCCGGCGCGGCTCTCGCCGGCCCCGGCGTCCTCTCCGCCGCCCCCGGGCGCCTCGGCCAGGGAGTTCCACTCGCCGCACGCCGGGCACCGGCCCTCCCACTTGAGGGTCTCGTTGCCGCAGGAGGTGCAGAAGAACCGCGTCTCGTCGCTCGCCATGGGACCCGCCGGGCTCAGCCGCCGCCGGGCCGCTTCACGGCTCCTCCCGGCGCGACACCGACTCGAAGCGGGTGTGCTCCTTGTGGAAGTAGAGGTCCACCGTCCCGGTCGGGCCGTTCCTCTGCTTGCCCACGATGATCTCGGTCTGGCCCTCGATGTTCTCGCCCTGGGCGTTCTCCGGCCCCTCGTAGACCTCCTCCCGGTAGACGAAGAGCACCAGGTCGGCGTCCTGCTCGATGGCCCCCGACTCCCGGAGGTCGGCCAGCACCGGCCGGTGGTCGGTGCGCTGCTCGGGCGCCCGGGAGAGCTGGGAGAGCGCCACCACCGGGATGTCCAGCTCCATCGCCACCGCCTTGAGGCCGCGGCTGATCTGGCTGATCTCCTGCTGGCGGTTCTCCACGTCCCGGGGGCCCGCCATGAGCTGCAGGTAGTCCACGATGATCATCCCCAGGTCGACCTCCGCCTTCAGCCGACGGGCCTTGGCCCGGAGCTCCAGGGCCGAGATGGCCGGCGTGTCGTCGATCCAGAGGGGCGCCGTGTTCAGGTGGCCGGCGGCCGTGGCGAGGCGGGCGAACTCGTCGTCCTGGAGCCGCCCCCGGCGGAGGCGCCCGGAGTCGACGTGCCCCTCCGCGCAGAGGAGGCGCTGGACGAGCGCCTCCTTGGACATCTCCAGCGAGAAGATGGCCACCGGGATCTCCTCCTCGATGGCCGCGTGCTGGGCGAAGTTCAGCGCCAGCGCGGTCTTCCCCATGCTCGGCCTGCCGGCCACCACCACCAGGTTGGAGTTCTGGAAGCCGGCCGTCATGTCGTCGAGGTCGGGGTAGCCCGAGGGCACCCCCGTGACCGACTCGGGGCTGTGCTGGAGCTGGTCGATCCGCTCCATGGCCGGCCACAGGATCTCCTTGATCCAGACGAAGCCCTTCCGCTCGGCCGACTGGGCGATCTGGAAGATCCGCTGCTCCGCCCGGTCCAGCGTCTCCTCCACCTCCCCGCCCGTGGCGCCGTAGGCGTCCTGGATGATGCGGGTGGCCGACTGGATGAGCCGCCGCAGGGTCGCCTTGTCCTTCAGGATGCCGCAGTGGTACTCGACGTTCGCCGCCGTGGGGACCGCGTCCACGAGCTGGGCCAGGTAGGACATGCCCCCCGCCGCCTCCAGCTCGCCGGCCGACTTGAGCTCGTCGGCCATCGTCACCACGTCGATGACCTCGCCGCGTCCGTAGAGCCGGGACATGGCCCGGAAGATCCGGCGGTTCGCCTCGCGGTAGAAGTGGCTGTCGTCCACCATCTCCACGGCCTGCGCCACCGCGTCGCCGTCCATCAGCATGGCGCCGAGGACGGAGAGCTCCGCCTCCTCCGACCAGGGGGCCTGGCGGTCCTGGAAGGGGTCCCGCTCGGAACGCTCCGGGGCCGCGGCGCTTCCGTCGGGCGTCATACCAGCCCCAGCTGCTCGGTGGCGTCCGCCGGCGTCTCTCCGTCGGCGATGCGGCGGGCCCGCTGGAGGTCTTCCCAGGTGGGCCGGGTCCAGCTCCGGTTACGGAGCAGGGCCGCCGGGTGATAGGTGGCCACCAGCGGGTAGCCCTCGAAGACGTGGGTCCGGCCCCGGAGGCTGCCCAGCGAGCCGGTGGAGTCGGTCAGGGTGCGGGCGGCGAAGGCCCCGAAGGCCACGATCACCCGGGGCTCCAGCAGGTCGAGCTGGCGCAGGAGGAAGGGCGTGCAGGCCTCGATCTCGTCGGGCTCGGGGTCGCGGTTGTTCGGGGGACGGCTCTTCAGGACGTTGCAGATGTAGACCTCCTCGCGGCGGAATCCCACGGAGAGGAGGAGCCGGTCCAGGAGCTGGCCCGCCGGGCCCACGAAGGGCCGGCCGGTCTCGTCCTCCCGGGCGCCGGGCGCCTCGCCGACGCAGACGAGGCGGGCGTCCGCCGAGCCCTCCCCGAAGACCGCCTGCTGCCGCTCCTCGTGGAGCCGGCACCGGCGACACCGCTCCGCCACGGCCCGGAGCGTGGCCAGGTCCGGCAGGCCGGCGATCTCCTCCGGCTCCGCCTCGCGGCCCAGCCGGTCCAGCTCCTCCTCCGGGAGCGCCGGCTCGCCGGAGGCGGCCGGCCCGGGCGACCCGTCCTCCTCGTCCTCCTCCAAGTGCGCCCCGCTCAGGCCCGGCAGGCCCCGGTAGGACGCCTTGCGGGCGAGGCGCCGGGCCCGGCGCCGGGCGAGCCCGGGCAGGATCACCTCCGGCTCCCCCAGGGAGATCCGATCCTGCAGGTAGCGCCGGAACAACTCCTCCACGCCCCCCTCCCCCACGCTCAGCCCCCCATCCCGACGACGACGCGGTCCAGGAGGTGGTCGGCCAGCTCCTCCTTCGACATCTTCGGGATCTGCTCGACGACTCCCTCCCGATCCAGCAGGGTCACCTCGTTCGTCGGCGACCCCATCCCCACGCCCGGACGACCGGCCTCGTTGAGGGCCACCAGGTCCAGCTCCTTCTCCTCCAGCTTCCGGCGGGCGCTCTCCCGGCCGTCACCGGTCTCCAGGGCGAATCCCAGCGTGTACACGTCCTCGCGCCGGCGGAGGTCGACCGTCTCGGCCAGCAGGTCGGGCCCCTGCTCCAGCCGTAGGTCCAGCGGCCCGTCGGCCTTCCGGATCTTCTCCTCCCGCCGGGCGGAGGGCCGGAAGTCGGAAGGGGCCGCCGCCATCAGCAGGGCGTCCGCTTCCTCCACCTCCTCGTGCAGGGCCTCCAGCATCGCCTCCGCCGTCTCCACCTCCCGGACCCGGGGCCCGTACGGGAGCGGCGCGCCCCCCGGGCCGGCCAGGAGCGTCGTCGCCGCCCCCCGCCGCCAGGCGGCGCCGGCCAGCGCCGCCCCCATCCGGCCCGACGAGCCGTTCGTGAGGAACCGGACCGGGTCGAGCCAGGCACGTGTCGGGCCCCCCGTGACCACCACCCTGCGGTCGGCGAGGGCCGTGCCGCCCTCCAGGGCCCGGGCCAGCTCGGCCTCGATCTCCTCGGGCTCGGCCATGCGGCCGGGGCCCACCTCGCCCTCGGCCAGCTCACCCCGGTTCGGCCCGACGATGCGGACCCCGTGCTCGCGGAGACGGGCGACGTTGCGCCGGGTGGCGGGGTGCTCCCACATCCGGACGTTCATCGCCGGGCACGCCAGCACGGGCGCGTCGGCGGCCAGCAGGACCGTGGCCGCCAGGTCGTCGGCCCGCCCCCCGGCCATCCGGGCCAGGAGATCGGCGGTGGCCGGGGCCACCGCGACGACGTCGGCCTCCCGCCCCAGGTCCAGGTGGGCCATGGGCCGCTCCCAGAGGTCCGTGTGGACCGTCCGCCCCGTGAGGCCCTCGAAGGTGGCCTCCCCGACGAAGCGCCGGGCCGAGGCCGTCATCACGACGTCGACCCCGGCCCCGGCCCGGATCAGCCGGCGGACGAGGTGGGCGCTCTTGTAGGCGGCGATGCCGCCGGAGACGACGAGAAGGACCCGGCGGCCCTCGAAGGGACGCACTCAGGCCCGGGTCACTCGGTCTCCTGCGGGCCCCGCTCCACCAGCCGGTATTCCAGGTCGCCGGAGGTCAGGGCCTCCAGGGCGACGGTGGTGAGCTTCCGGGAACCGTAGGGGGACTGGTCCAGGGGGAGCGCGTTCAGCTCGCGTGCGTACTTCGCCGCCACGAGCACGCCCAGGTACTTGTCGCCGGCCGCTTCGGCCAGCTCGTCGGGTACGAAGACATCCATGTCGTCACCTTCGGGTTCGGGGACTGCGGGCCGGCGGCGGACGTGCGCCGCCGGCCTCCGCCTCTATCGCGCCGGGCCGATCTCCGCTTCCACCTCGCGGCGGATCTCCTCCGCCAGACGGCCGGCTCCTTCTTGTACGCGGGGGCCCATCCGTTCGATCCGTCGCTCCTCGGCCCGGAGGATCCCCTCGATCTCTTCCACGGTCTCCTCGAGGACGTCGTTGACCACCACGTAGTCGAACTCGCCCACCGCCGCCAGCTCCTCGCGCGCCGCCTCGAGGCGCCGACGGATCTCTTCGTCGCCCTCGGTGCCCCGGCCCCGGAGGCGGCGGACGATCCGGCGGCCGTCGGGCGGGAGCAGGAAGACCGAGACCGCGTCCGGGACCTTCTCCCGGACCGAGCGCGCGCCCTGGACGTCGATGTCCAGCAGAAGGTGGCGTCCCGCCCGCCGGGCCTCCTCCAGGTTGGAGCGGGGCGTGCCGTAGAGGTGGCCGTGCACCTCGGCCCACTCCAGCAGCCTCCCCTCCTCCACCATCGCCTCGAACCGTTCCCGCTCGAGGAAGCGATAGTCCACGCCGTCCTCTTCCTCGGTGCGGCGCGGCCGGGTGGTGGCCGAGACGGAGAACTTCACCTCCGTCAGCCGCTCCAGGGCGCGGCCCACCGTGGTCTTCCCGCTGCCCGAGGGGCCCGCCAGCACCAGCGGGAAGCCGGAGGCCCGCAGCCGATCGGCCGGCGCCCCCTCACTCAACGTTTTCGATCTGCTCGCGCATCTTCTCGATCTCGTTCTTCATCTCCACGACCTCCCGGGAGATCTCGGCGTCGTTCGCCTTGGCCCCCGTGGTGTTGACCTCCCGGTGGAGCTCCTGCACCAGGAACTTCATCCGCTTCCCGACTGGCTCCCCGGAGGGAGCCTCCAGCAGCTCGTCGAATCCGTCCAGGTGCGACTTCGCCCGGACGGTCTCCTCCCCCACGTCCCACTTGTCGGCCAGCAGGGCGATCTCCTTCTCCAGCCGGCCCTCGACCGCGTCGGCCTCGGCTTCCCCCGCCAGCTCGGCCACCGCCTCCCGGAGCCGTCGCCGCTCGCGTTCCAGCCTCCGGGGCGCCAGCTCCTCCACCCGCTCCAGGCCCGCCCGGAGCGCCTCGACCCGCCCCCGCAGATCGGCGGCGAGCTGCTCGCCTTCCCGCTCGCGCATCTCCACCAGGGCCGCGGCGGCGCGGTCCACCGCCCCGGCGACGGCCTCCTCGTCCACCAGCTCCGCCGCGTCCGTGCGCGCGATCCGCAGGAAGTCACCGGCCCGCACCAGGAGCGGGAGATCCACCTGTCCCGCCAGCCCGTATTCCTCGCGCAGGGTCTCGAACGCCTTCAACAGGGCCTCCACCCGCGCCCGGTCCAGCTCCAGGGCGGCGGGGCCCGCGTCGGGGACCTCCACTTCCACGGTCACGTCGACCTGGCCCCGCTCGACCCGTCGACCCACGCGCTCCCGGACGAGCGGCTCCCAGGCCTCGGCGCCCGCCGGCAGGCTGGTCCGGACCCGCAGGTGGCGGGCGTTCACCGAGCGCGCCTCGACGCTCACCGAGGCGCCCCCGGCGTCCAC
>CAYVFM010000013.1:0-11116 GCA_964450995.1 uncultured Gemmatimonadota bacterium
GGGCTCTTCGACTTCTCCGCCCGGAAGGTGGGGCCGAAGCAGTAGACCTTGCCGTGGGCGGCGGCGGCCGCCTCCACGTAGAGCTGGCCGGTCTGGGCCAGGTAGGCCGTCCCCTCCTCGAAGTACTCCGTCTCGAAGAGGGTCCCGGCCTCCTCGCCGATGGAGCCGGTGAGGATGGGCGTGTCCACGAGGACGAAGTCGCGCTCGTGGAAGAAGTCGCGGATCGCCTTCACCGCCTCGCTCCGGACCCGGGCGACGGCCCGCTGGCGCGGGTGGCGCAGCCAGAGGTGGCGGTGCTCCATCAGGAAGTCGATCCCGTGCTCCTTGGGCTGGATCGGGTAGCCCCCGGACTCGCCCACCACCTCCAGGTCGTGGCCCGAGACCTCCACGCCCGAGGGGGCCCGCGGGTCCTCCTTCACGATCCCCCGGACCCGGACCGAGGTCTCGTAGCTCAGCTCCTCGGAGGCCTCCCAGGCCTCGTGGGTCACCGCGTCCCGGGCCAGCACGACCTGCACCTCGCCGGTGCCGTCCCGGACGGTGACGAAGCGGATGCCGCCGCTGGAGCGGTGGTTCCGGATCCAGCCCAGCAGCTTCACCTCCTCGCCGACGTGCTCCGGGAGGGCTCGGACGGGGGTGTGCTCGTGGGGCATGGCGGATCGGGGGTCGGGGTTCGGGGATCGGGGCGGCGGCGGACGGCCCGCCGGGAGCGGCCGGGGCCGGCGCCGGCGGCCGAAGCTAGAGCCGACGGCCGGGGCCGTCAACGCGGCGGGGCCGCCCTCCGCGGCCGGACGGCACCCGCCTCAGCCCACCCCGTACAGCTTCTCGGCCTCGCCGTAGCGCTCGGCGAGCCGGGTGGCCAGCTCCCGGTGCTCCGGCCGCTCCAGGTCGGGGTCGTCGGCCACCACCCGGCGGGCCCGGCTCCGGGCGTGGGCCACCAGGTCCACGTCCCGCTCGGGACGGGCGAAGCGGAGCTCGGCGTCGCCGTGCTGGGCCTCGCCGAAGAGGTCGCCGCGGCCCCGGAGGCGGAGGTCGGCCCGGGCGAGCTCGAAGCCGTCGTCGGTGCGGGCGAAGACGGCCAGCCGCTCCGGGACCTCCTCGCCCCGGTGGAAGGCGACGCAGTAGCTCTGCTCCTCCCCCCGCCCCACCCGTCCCCGGAGCTGGTGGAGCTGGGCCAGGCCGAAGCGCTGGGCGTCCTCCACGAACATCACGGTCGCGTTCGGCACGTCGATCCCCACCTCGATGACGGTGGTGGCCACCAGCAGATCCACCTCGCCCCGCAGGAACCGGCGCATCACCTCCTCCTTCTCGTCCGACGGCAGGCGGCCGTGGAGCAGCCCCACCTCCCGCTCGGGGTACCGCCGGCTCAGCCGCTCCCACGCCTCCTCCGCCGACCGGGCGTCCACCTCCTCGGAGGCCTCCACCAGCGGGTAGACCACGTAGGCCTGCCGGCCCTCCTCCAGCTTCCCGCCCAGCCAGCGGAAGGCGTCCTCGCGGGCGTCGGGGCCCCGGACCCCCGTGATCACCGGCTTGCGGCCCGGCGGCATCTCGTCGATGACCGAGAGGTCCAGGTCGCCGTAGAGGGTCAGCGCCAGGGAGCGCGGGATGGGCGTGGCGGACATCACCAGCGCGTCCGAGGCGCCGCCGGCGTCGCGGAGGGCGCGGCGCTGCTCGACCCCGAAGCGGTGCTGCTCGTCGATCACCACCAGCCCCAGCCGCCGGAAGTCCACCCCCTCCTGGATCAGCGCGTGGGTGCCCACCACCACCCGGGCGCTCCCGTCGGCGATGGCCTCCAGCGCCTCCTCGCGCCGCCGGCCCGTGACGTTCCCGGTGAGGAGGACCGGGCGGACGTCCACCGGCTCCATCAGCTCCCGGAGGGTCCGGGCGTGCTGCTCGGCCAGCAGCTCCGTGGGCGCCATGAGCGCCGCCTGGTGCCCGCTCTGGGCCGCCTTCAGCAGGGCCGCCGCGGCCACGACGGTCTTGCCGCTGCCCACGTCGCCCTGGAGGAGGCGGTACATCCGGGTGGGGGCCGCCATGTCCCCGGCGATCTCGTCCCAGGCCCGCTCCTGGGCCCCCGTCAGCTCGAACGGGAGGCTCGCCAGGAAGGGCTCCACCAGCTCCGGCCCGGCGTCGAAGGCCACGCCCTCGCCGGCCCGCTCCCGGCGCACCCGGGCCCGGGCGTGGAGGAGCTGGAGGAAGAAGAGCTCCTCGTAGGCCAGCCGGCGGCGGGCCGGCTCGATCTGCGAGGGGTCGGAGGGCCTGTGGAGGGCCTCCAGCGCCCGGTCCAGCCGCGGCAGGTCCAGCTCCCCGCGCCACGCCTCGTCGAAGACCTCTCGTTCGGCGGCCTCCTCCAGCAGGACGTCCAGGTTCCTGTCGACGATGGACCGGATCTGCCGGTGGCTGAGCCCCTCGGTGGCCGGGTAGACGGGAAAGACCTCCCCGGCCTCCCCGTCGTCGTCCGAGCCGGAGAGGACCGTGTGCTCCCGGGGCTGGAGCTGGCGGCCGTGGAAGAACTTCACGGGCCCGGTGGCCAGGACCAGGTCCCCCCGGTCCAGCGACCGGTCGAGCCAGGGCTGGCCCGGCCACGCCGCCTCGATGTGGCCGGTGTCGTCGCGGAGGACCGCCCGGAAGATCCGCAGGCCCTTCCGGGTCTGGATCACCCCCTGCGAGACCACCCGGCCGACGACGGTGGCCTCGTCGCCGACCTCGAGCGACGCCACCGGGGTCACGGTGGTGGCGTCCTCGTAGCGGTGGGGGAGGTGGTAGAGGAGGTCCCGGCCCGTCTTCACGCCCAGCCGCTCGAAGCGCTCCGAGCGCCGGGGACCCACGCCCTCCAGGTAACGGACCTCCGAGCGGAGCGCCGAGCTCCCGCCGCTCATCGTCCCGCCCGTCCCCGGGGCGGCGGGAGGGACCCGTCGGCGGCGGGACCGGGGGCGGGCGCCACGGGGTCCCGGCTCAGTCCCCGCCCAGGACCCGGGCCGCGAACCGCCGGGGGTCGAAGGGCTCGAGGTGTTCCTTCCCCTCTCCCGTCCCGAGGAACCGCACCGGGAGGCCGGCCTCCCGGGCCGCCGCCACCGCCGCCCCGCCCTTCCCCGTGCTGTCGAACTTCGTCAGCACGAGGCCGGTGAGGTCGACGGCGTCGGCGAACGCCCGGGCCTGCCGGACGACGTTCTGGCCCGAGGTGGCGTCGACGACCAGGAGGCGCTCGTGGGGTGCCCCGTCCACCAGCCGCCCCACGACCCGGTCCATCTTCTCGAGCTCCTCCAGCAGGTCGCGCCGGGTGTGCAGGCGGCCGGCGGTGTCCACCAGCACCAGCCCGGCCCCCTCGGAGCGGGCCGCCTCCACGGCGTCGTAGGCCACGGCCGCCGGATCGCCCCCCTCCTGGCCGCCCACGAAGCGCGCCCCCAACCGCTCCGCCCAGTGGCGGAGCTGGTCCTGCGCGCCGGCACGGAAGGTGTCGGCGGCCGCCAGGACGGCGCCGCCGCGCTCGGGCCCGAAGCGGTGGGCGAGCCGGGCCGCCGTGGTCGTCTTGCCGGTGCCGTTCACCCCCAGGATCAGCACCACGGTCGGCCCCTCGTCGGGCCCGGCCAGCTCGCCGCCCCGGCCGTCGGCGGCTTCCTCCAGCATCTCCACGATGCGGTCGGCCAGGCGGGCCCGGAGCTCCCCGGCCGACGAGACCTCGCCCCGCTTCGCCGCGCGCTCCAGGTCGTCCACCAGATCGGTGGTGGCCTCGACCCCGAAGTCCGCCTCCAGGAGGACGCGCTCGAGCCGGGCCACCGCGTCCTCGTCGATGCCGCCGCCCACCAGGACGCCCACGTCGGTGAGGGCGACGTCCTTGATCCGCTGCCAGAGGGAGGTGTCGCCCCCCACGTCGAGCCTGCCGTCGCTCACGTCGTCGCTTCCTCTCGTCGCTCTCTCCGGGCTCGGGGAGTCATACCGACGGTGCCGGGCCGGGATCCGGCCGCGAGCCTGCCCGCCGGGGGCCCGGGGGCGCCCGGACGTCCCGGGCTCTCGCGGGGAACGGATCGTCGGGGCCGCCCGGCAGGCTACTCGGCGCTCGCCCGGCGGCCGGAGGCCGAGCGCTTCTCCGGCGGGAGCCGCAGCTCCCGGAGCAGCTCCAGGCGCTCGTCCTTCATCCGGCGGAACGTCGCCTCGTGCTCGGACGGCACCGGGTCGCCGGGAGGGAGGTCGACGTCGGCCGGGTCGCGGCGGGTGCCGTGGACGAGGAACTCGTAGTGGAGGTGGGGGCCGGTGGAGAGGCCGGAGGAGCCGACGTAGCCGATCACCTCGTCCTGCTCCACCGTGGCGCCGGCCCGCACCCCGCGGGCGATGCCGGACAGGTGTGCGTAGCGGGTGCGGAACTTCCCGTTGTGCCGGATCTCCACGACCCGCCCGTAACCGCCCCACCGCCCGGCCCGGGTGACGGTGCCGGCGCCGGTGGCGTGGACGGCGGTCCCCCGCGGCGCCCCGTAGTCGACGCCCCGGTGCGCGCGGTAGGTCTTCAGCACCGGGTGGTAGCGCCGCCCGGTGAAGCCGCTGGTCCGCCGTCCGAACTCGAGCGGCATCTTCAGGAAGGCCTTCCGGGTCGCCTCGCCGTCCTCGCCGTAGTAGCGGGCCGGCGTGCCGGGAGCGTCGAACCGGATCGCCGTGAGCAGGCGGCTCCCGTTCCGGAAGTCCGCGGCGAGGACCCGCGCCCGGCGCACGGTGCCGTCCGGCCGGATCTCGCGCTCGATGGCCACGCGGAAGGCGTCGCCCGGGCGGATGTCGCGGTAGAAGTCGACCTGCCAGGCGAAGAGGCTGTTGGCGAGGTAGAGGAGCAGCTCGGTCCGCTCGTCGTAGCCCTCGTAGGAGATGAGCTGCTCGGTCTGGCCGTAGAGGTCGGCGGAGAGCAGGCCGCCCCGCTCGACGACGCCGGCCACCCGGATCGTGTCCACGGTGACCGGCACCGAGTCCAGACGCGCCGTCCAGCCCGGCCCGTCGGCGGCGGTGAGGCGGAGGGAGCGGTCCCGGTCGAGGGTCAGGGAGACGGTGCTCACGCGCTCGGGGACCCGGGCCGAGATCTCCACCGCCACCCCGGGCTGGAGCCTGCGCGGGTCCTCCACGTCCCGGACGGCGTCGAGGGCGGAGGCGAAGGCGGTGCCGGAGAGCCCGTGGCGCTGGAGGAGCCCGCCCAGGCTCTCCCCGCGACCCAGGGTGTCGGCGATGGTCACCCGCACGCGGTCGTCGGCGCGCTCCGCCGCCCGGTCAGCGGCATCCGTCCCGGCGGAGGAATCCGTCGCGGCAGCGGCCGGCGCGGGCCCGTCGGCTCCGGGCCCCTCGCCGGCCCCGGAGGTGGCCGGGAGGACCGTCCAGATGCCCAGGCCCGCCGCGACCACCAGCCCCGCCACCAGGAGAGCCGTCCGCCCCACGTGCGACCCGCCGCCTCGGCCGTTGCCGCTCCGGCCGTCCGGACGGGGTCTGACGTCGTGGTAGTCCGCGCTCATCGATCCTTCTTTCGGGCTCGGGAAGCAGGCGATCCGCGCGCCCCGGGCGGCTCCTCCGCCTCGGTGGAGCGGGCCGGCACGTACCCCGCCGAGGCGCCCCGGGATCCCCGGAGGGGCGCCGCCGGCCGGCGGGGGACGCGGCGAACCGGGGCCATCAGTCCATCTGCCGCCGGATGAAGGTCGGGATCTCGAGGTCCTCGTCCTCCCCGCCGGCGGAGGCGCCGGACGCCTGGCCCTCGTCGGCCCGGCTCCCGCCGCGGCGGTCGGGCCCGCCCCCGTTGCCGTTCGCGGCGGCGCCCCGCTCGCCGGCCGAGCCGCCGTCGGAGGCGCGGTCCTCGCCCCGGACCAGCTTCGGGCCCCGGAAGTCGGCCTCGATGACCTTCTCGCCGCCGTCGGTGGCGGCCGCGTCGGTCCGGTCGTCCTCGCGCTCGTCGTCGTCGCCGAAGCCGGTGGCGATGACGGTGACCCGGACCGTGTCGGCCAGGGCCTCGTCCTGGACCGCGCCGAAGATCATCTCCGCGGCGTCGCCCGCCGCCTCCTGGACGATGGAGTTGATGGTGGTGACCTCGTCGATGGTCAGGTCGGGCCCTCCGCTGATGTTCACCAGCACGCCCTCGGCCCCGTTGATGGAGACGTCGCCGAGCAGGGGCGAGCTGATGGCCTGCTGGGCGGCGTCGACGGCCCGGTCCTCCTCGGTGGAGGTCCCCGTGCCCATGAGGGCCGCGCCCCGGTTGGACATCACCGTCCGGACGTCGGCGAAGTCCACGTTGACCTCGCCGGTGACGCTGATCAGGTCGGAGATCCCCTGGGTGGCGTGGAGGAGGACCTCGTCCGCCTTCTTCAGCGCGTCGCGGAAGGTCGTGTCGGCGCCCACCACGGAGAGCAGGCGCTCGTTCGGCACCACGATCATGGTGTCGACGGTCCGCCGGAGCTCCTTGAGCCCGATCTCGGCGTGCTTCATCCGCTTCTTGCCCTCGAAGCGGAAGGGCTTGGTGACGATGGCGATGGCCAGCGCCCCCTGCTCCCGGGCGATCCGCCCGACCGTGGGCGCCGCGCCCGTGCCCGTGCCGCCGCCCATGCCGGCGGTGACGAAGACGAGGTCGGCCCCGTCCAGGACGCGCCGCACCTCGTCCTCCGACTCCGCGATGGCCTGCCGGCCGATCTCCGGCCGGGCGCCCGCCCCCAGGCCCCGCGTCAGCTTCTCGCCGATCTGGAGCTTGAGGTCGGAGTCGATCTTCTTCAGGGCCTGGGAGTCCGTGTTGATCGCGATGAACTCCACGCCCTGGAGGTCCTCGGCGATCATGCGGTCCACGGCGTTGCCGCCGGCCCCGCCGACGCCCACGACCTTCATCTTGGCGTTGCGTGCCATCTCGTCTTCGAATTCGAATACCATGGTGTTTCGCCTCCCTGTCGTTCGGCTCTCCGGGCGCTCCCGCCGCCTCCGGGGCGGACGGCGCGGCGGCCCTTCGGCTTCCCGACCTCTCGTCAGAAGAAGTCCCTGAACCAGTCCGTCACTCGGGCGAGCACCCGGCCCGCCCCGAAGCCGACTTCGCGCCGGCCCCGCATCTTCCCGTAGCGCGCCAGGCCCACGGCCGTGGCGAACTTCGGCTTGCGCACCGCGTCGGCGAAGCCCGCCAGGTCCGCCCCGGGATCGCCCAGGCGGACCGGCAGGTTGAACACGTCGCGGGCCAGCTCCACGGTGCCCGGGAGCGCGCTGCCGCCTCCCGAGAGCACCAGGCCGGCGCCCAGCGCTTCCAGCAGGCCGTGGTCGGCCAGGTCGTCGTAGACGAGCCCGAAGACCTCGTCGAGCCGCTGCTCGATGATGTGGACCAGCAGCTCCCGGGGGACCGTCCGCCGGGATCCGGGGGACGGCCCCTCCACCTCCAGCCGCCGCGACGGGTCGACGTCGTCGCCCCGGGCGGCGCCGTGCTCGCGCTTCAGCCGCTCGGCCTCGTCCACCGGCACGCCCAGGCCCTTCACGATGTCGCTGGTCACGGTGGCCCCACCCCAGCGCTGCGAGGAGAGGCGCCGGATCTTGTCGTCCACGAACACCACCACGTCGGTGGAGGCGCCGCCCACCTCGACCAGGGCCACGCCGGCCTCCCGCTCCCGCTCCCGGAGGACGGCCATCCCGCCGGCCATCGACTCGAGCACCAGCTCCTCGACGGCGTAGCCGGCCCGGTCCACGGCGCGGCGCAGGTCCCGGCAGGCCGACGAGGCGGCCGTCACGAGGCACACCTCGGCCTCCAGGCGCGTGCCCCCCATGCCCGCCGGGGCCTGGATCCCGTCGCGCCCGTCCACCCGGTATTCCTGCGGCACCGCGTGGAGGAGCTCCCGATCGGGCGGGATGACCACCGCCCGGCCCACCTCGTGGACCCGGTCCACGTCGGCCCGGGTGATCTCCTCGCCCGAGATCGCCACGACGCCGGACGACTCGCTCATCCGGACGTGCCGCCCGGCCACCCCGGCGTAGACACCCCGGACCTCGAGGCCCGCCATCAGCTCGGCCTCGCGCACCGCCTCCCGGATCGACCGAGTCGTGGCCTCCAGGTCGGTGACCTCGTCGCTCCGGACGCCCTCGGTGTCGGACAGGCCCACGCCCAGGATCCGCTCGCGGCCGTCGTCCTCGCCGGCCTCGAGGATCACCGCACAGGTCTTCGTCGAGCCCACGTCCAGCCCCGTGACGATCCGGTCGCCGCCGATCACGCGTCCACCTCCCCGAGCTCGAGGACCACCTGTCCGTCGAACCGGGCGTCGGCGGCGGCCACCGGCCGCCCGTCGTGCGCCCCCAGCGCCACCTGCACCCGCCCCAGCGCCCGCACCGGATCCGAGGCCGGGAGGAGGATCTTCCGCGCCCCGGCGGCGTCGGCCGTCATCCAGACAGCCACCCCGCCGTGGGCCAGCCCCCGGAACTCCGAGGCCTGCTCCACGAAGCCCGGCTCGGCGACCTGCAGGCGGACCAGCGTCTCCAGCAGCCGGCGCGTCTCGCCCTCCGCCAGCCGGCCGTCCTCCATCTCCGCCTCCCCGCCCAGGATGGGCAGGTCCAGGCCGGCCTCGGCCGGGTCCAGCGGGAGCGTCCGGCCCTCCCCGTCCACCGGCACCAGCTCCGGCGTGGCCACCAGCGCCACCGGCTCCACCTCGGTCACCCGGACCTCCAGGCGGTGCAGGCCGGTCCGGACCACCCGGACGTCCCGCACCAGGGGGTGCTCCCGCACCCGGGCCTCCCAGCGCGACGGGTCGTCCCACACCGAGGCGTCCGGGGCCACGTCGGCGCGCCGGACGATCTCGCCGGGGGGCGTGTAGCGGACGCCCGTCACCCCCACCGTCTCGACCCGGAAGGCGTCCATCCGGGCCAGCAGGGGCGGCGCCCACACCGGGGAGCTGAGCCCCACGGCTCCGGCCAGGACCAGCACCACGATCCGGCGGCGCGTCCGGCGCCTCACGACGGGGCCCCCACGGCCTCGCGCTCGTCCGGCCCGAAGCCCCAGAGCTCGATCTCGGGCTCCAGGGCCACCTCCAGCTCCTCCAGCGCGCGGCGCCGGGTCTCCTTCATCAGCTCCAGCACGTCCTCGGCCCGGGCCTCGCCCAGGTTGACGATGAAGTTGGCGTGCTTCTCCGAGATCTGCGCGCCGCCCCGGCGCGCCCCGCGCATCCCCACCCGGTCGACGACCTCCCAGGCCGCGCCGTGCGGCGGACCCGGGTTCTTCCAGATCGAGCCCACCGAGCGGAGGTCGTAGACCTGGGCCTCCACCTTCCGCGTCCGGAAGGCGTGGTGCCGATCGGCCACCTCCCCGGCGTCCCCCGGCTCCGCCTCCAGGCGGGCCCCGAGGAAGATCCAGGACCGGTCCACCCCGACCCCCCGGTACCGCGGCTCCGCCTCCTCCGGCGTCAGGCGCACCACCTTCCCGTCCGGGGTCATGGCCTCGGCCCACTCGACGCGATCCCAGAGCCACGTCTCGGAGGTCCCGGCGTTCATCCGGAGGCCGCCCCCGACCGTGCCCGGCACGGCCTCCAGGAAGACGTAGCCGCGGAGACCCTCCTGCCGGGCCAGGCTCGCCAGCGCCGGGAGCTTCGCCGCCGCTCCGGCCACCAGGCCCCGCTCCTCGAGCCGCAGCTCCTCGAAGGACCCGGTCAGCCGGAGCACCGCCTCGTCCACCCCCCGGTCGGCCACGAGCACGTTGGCGCCGCCGCCCAGCACGCGGTGGCCCGCCCCGTCCAGCTCCCGGAGGAGCGCGCGGAGCTCCTCCCGGTCCGCCGCCTCGGCGAACCGCGGCGCGGGGCCGCCGATCCGGTACCGGGTCAGCCGCGACAGCGGCACGTCACGCTCCCACGGCACGGCCCGTCACCTCCCCGGCCGCCCGGTGGGCGAGCCGGGTCACGTCGCCTGCCCCGAGGAAGAGGACGACCGTCGGCCCCTCCCGGGCCGCCGACCGCACCCGCTCCAGCGCCTCGTCCGCGTCCACCCGGTCCAGCCCGGTCCCCGCGTCCGTCACCATCTCCGCGTCCACGCCGGGGATGGGCTCCTCCCGCGAGGGATAGATCGGAAGCACGATCGCCCGGTCCGCCCCCTCGAGCGCCTCGGCGAACTCCGTGGCGAACCGCCGGGTGCGGGTGTAGAGGTGCGGCTGGAACACGGCCACCAGGCGGCGGTCCGGGTAGGCCCGGCGGGCCGCCGCCAGGGCGGCCCGCACCTCGGTGGGATGGTGGGCGTAGTCGTCCACCACCGCCGTCCCGGCCTCGTCCGCCAGCTCCTGCATCCGGCGCTCGACGCCGACGAAGCCCGCCAGCGCGTCCTCCAGGCCGGCCGGGTCGGCCCCGAGGCGCAGGGCCAGGGCCAGCCCGCCCGCCGCGTTCTGCAGGTTGTGGTCGCCGGGCGCCGGGAGCGCGGTCTCCACGGCCCCCTCGGGCGCCTCGAGCCGGACCTGGTCGCCGGTCGTCCGCCGGATCCGGTAGGCGGCGGTGGCCGAGAGGCCGTAGCTCCGGGCCTCGCCCACCGCGTCCCCCACCGCCCGGGCCCCGGGGTCGTCCGCGCAGACCAGGACGCCCGACCGCCCGACGGCCCGGCCGGCGAAGACCCGGAAGGCTTCCTCCAGCGCCTCCCGGCCCCCGTAGCTCTCCAGGTGCTCGGGCTCCACCGCCGTGACCAGGGCCAGCCGGGGGTCCAGCTCCAGGAAGGAGCCGTCGTACTCGTCCGCCTCGGCCACGGCCGGCCCGTCGCCCGCCACGGCGTGGCCTTCCCAGGCCGGGACGACACCGCCCACCACGCCCGTGGGATCGAGCCCCGCGGCCGACGCGGCGAGGGCCGCCATGGCGGTGACCGTG
Organism: uncultured Gemmatimonadota bacterium; assembly: GCA_964450995.1. Lineage (GTDB taxonomy): Bacteria > Gemmatimonadota > Gemmatimonadetes > Palauibacterales > Palauibacteraceae > CAYVFM01. The sequence continues at coordinate 10,803 of CAYVFM010000013.1, forward strand.
GTCTTGCCGTGGGTGCCGGAGACGGCCGCCAGCTCCCGGTCGTTGAGGAGCGCGCCGAGGGCCCGGGCCCGACGGAGCACCGTGGCCCCGGCCGACCGGGCCGCCTCGACCTCGGGATGGTCCTCCGGGACCGCCGAGCTGCGGACCACCAGGTCGGCGCCCTCGACGTGCGCCGGGTCGTGCCCGGCCTCCAGCCGGCCGCCGGCCCGCTCGATCTCCGGCGCCTCCGCGTCCGCCGAGGCGTCGCAGCCGGAGACCTCCCACCCGGCGTCGGACAGCAGGACGGCGAGTCCCCGCATCCCGGCCCCGCCGGC
>CAYVFM010000013.1:11216-21597 GCA_964450995.1 uncultured Gemmatimonadota bacterium
GGCGGCCCCGTTCCGGCGGCGGGTCCCGGCTTCGTCGTTCCCGGCCAGCTCGAGCACCGCCCGGGCGATCCGGTCCGCCGCATCGGGGGCGCCCCGCTCCCGCGCGGCGGCGGCCATGGCCTCCCTGCCCTCGTCGTCGGCCAGGATCCGGGACGCCTCGGCCCAGAGCTGGCCCTCGCCGAGGGCGTCCTGCTCCCGGACCACGGCGGCCCCGGCCTCCTCCAGCGCCCGCGCGTTGGCCCGCTGGTGCCCGCCGGCGGCCGCCGGAAAGGGGACGAGCAGGGCCGGCACGCCGGCCGCGGCCAGCTCGGAGACGAACATGGCGCCGGCCCGGCCCACGGCCAGGTCCGCGCGGTCGAGCTGGCGGCCCAGGGCCTCGATCCACGGCGTGACGAGGATGCGGTCGGCGAAGGGGAGCCGCCCCACCCGCTCCCGGACCTCCCCGAGGTGCTCCCGCCCGGTGACCCAGACCAGGGTCAGGTCGGTGGGCCAGGCGCGGACCTCCCGGAGGTCGGCCGCCAGCCGCTCGTTGAGGCCCCGGGCGCCCTGGCTCCCGCCCACCACCAGCGCCACCCGGCCCTCCCCGGGCCAGTCGAAGGTGGCCGGTCCCCCGGGCGGGGCCACCGGGTTGCCGAAGGCGTGGACCTCGGCCTCGGGCCGCACCGACAGCCCTTCCCGCGCCTCGGGGAAGCCCAGGTGGAGCTGGTCGGCGGCGCCGGCCATCCAGCGGGTCACCAGGCCCGGCGCGGCGTTCTGCTCCTGGAGCGCCAGGGGGCGCCCCGCCAGCCGCGCCCAGAGCACCATGGGCCCGGAGGCGTAGCCACCGGTGCCCACCACGACGTCGGGCTCGAAGGAGCGGCCGATGCGCCGGGCCCCGACGGCCACCCCCGGGGCCCGCAGGGCGAGCCGCCAGTTGCGCCAGGGCCTGCGTCGGCGAAGGGGATGGACCGGGAGCAGCCGGTGGGGCAGGTCCCGCTCCGGCAGGACCTCGGCCTCCAGCCCCCGGCGGGCGCCGACGTAGAGGAGCTCCACCTCCGGCCGCACCCGCCGCAGGGCGTCGGCCAGGTTCAGGGCCGGGTACAGGTGCCCGCCCGTCCCGCCTCCGGTGATCAGCACGCGCGCGCTCACGGTCAGGCGCTCCTCTGGCCGGCGATGTTCAGCAGGACGCCGGTGCAGCCGAGCACCAGCACCAGGTGGGTCCCGCCGGCGCTGATGAAGGGCAGGTTCACGCCCGTGGTCGGCAGCAGGCCCAGCGTCACGCCGAAGTGGGCGAAGGCGCCGAAGGCCACCACCGAGGTGAGCCCCACGCCGAGCAGGCGGCCGTACAGGTCGGGCGCGGCGGAGGCGATGCGGAGGCCCGCCACCGTCCACGCCACGAAGAGCGCGATGAGGAGGGCGGAGCCCACGAAGCCCCACTCTTCGGCGATGATGGGGAAGATGAAGTCGTTCTGCGGCTCGGGGAGGTAGTAGAGCTTCTGCCGGCTCTCGCCGTAGCCGACGCCGAAGAGCCCGCCCGAGCCGATGGCCACCAGCGACTGCCGGAGCTGGTAGCCGGCCTCGGTGGTCGCCGGGCTGGACTCCAGGAAGGCGGCCATCCGGCGCATCCGGTAGCCCGTGTTCACGATCTGGTCCCAGAGCAGCGGGAGGGCCGCCGCGCCCAGCAGGATGAAATGGCCCACCCGGGCGCCGGCCGCCCAGAGCACCACGCCCGCCAGCGCCGCCAGCAGGGCGGCCGCCGAGAGGTGGGGCTCCAGCAGGACCAGGCCGCAGAGAACCCCGTTCACCACCAGGAAGGGCAGCATCCCCTCCCGGAAGCTGTGCAGGCAGTCCTGCTTCTTCACCGCCAGCATCGCCGTCCAGGCCACCACGGAGAACTTGGCCAGCTCGGAGGGCTGGAAGGTCATCCCCGCCACCAGCCACCGGCGGGCCCCGTTGATCCGGGGGGCGATCCCCTCGGTGCCGGGCAGGACCAGGATCGTCAGGAGGACCGCGGTCACCGCGGCCAGGGGCCAGGCGAGCCTCGCCCACCAGCGGTAGTCCACGTACCGGGCGACCACCAGGGCGACGGCGCCCACCCCCGCGTGCAGGGTCTGTTCGGTCAGGTAGTGGGTGTCGGGGAGGCCGCGGGAAGTGGCCAGGAAGGCGCTGGCGCTGTAGACCGACAGCAGGCCGAAGCTCACGAGCACGGCGGTCGCCGCCAGCAGCAGCCGGCCGGCCCACGGCGCGGCGCGGGCGCCGTCCTGGACGTCGAGGGCGCGGGCGGCGAAGGTGCTCATTCCGCCTCCCCCCGCGTCTCCAGGACCTCGCGGACGGCCCGGCCGAAGGCCTCGCCCCGTACCTCGTAGTCCGGATACATGTCGAAGCTCGAGCAGGCCGGGGAGAAGAGCACCACGTCGCCGGGCTCGGCCACCTCGGCGGCGGCCCGCACGACGCCCGTCATGCCCGTCTCGGTGCGCAGCTCGGGCACCGCGTCGCCCAGGTCGGCCACGATCTGGGGGGCCGACTCCCCGAAGGCCACCAGCCCCCGGGCCTGGCCCCGGATCATCGGCACGAGGCTGTCGAAGGGCTCGCCCTTGCCCCGGCCTCCCATCAGCAGGATGAAGGGCTCGTCGAAGGCGCGCACCGCCACCGACGTGGCCGCCACGTTGGTGGCCTTCGAGTCGTCGACCCAGAGGATCCCGCGGGCGTCGCGGGCCACGGGCTGGAGCCGGTGGGGCAGCGCCTCGAAGGTGGTGAGCCCGCGGCTGATCTCCTCCGCCCCGCACCCCACCAGGGCCGCGGCCAGCCCCGCGCCCAGGGCGTTGGAGACGTTGTGCCGGCCCACCAGCCGGAGGTCGTCCACCGACGCCCACGTCTCCGACCGCCCCTCGATCTCGAGCCGGAGCCGGCGGTCGGCGTCCAGGAATGCGCCCTCCGGCAGCCGACGCTCGGTGGAGTAGTGGTGGAGGGTCCCTTCGGTGCCGTTCACCAGGCCGAGGACGTCCTCGTCGTCGGCGTTCAGCACCCAGTGGCAGTCTTCGTCGGCGTTGGAGAACAGGCGCCGCTTGTCCCCGTAGTAGCTGTCGATGTTGCGGTACCGGTCCAGGTGGTCCGGGGCCAGGTTCAGCAGGATCCCGATGTCGGGCCGGAACCGCTCGATGTCGGCGAGCTGGAACGAGCTGACCTCGACCACCGCCCAGTCGGGGTGGTCCTCCTCCAGGGCCAGCTCGGAGAGGGGGCGGCCGATGTTCCCGCCGATCCCGGTGTCGATTCCCGCGCTCTCCAGCACGTGGCCGCAGAGCGCGGTGGTGGTCGTCTTCCCGTTGGTCCCGGTGATGGCCACGATGCGGCTGTCCAGGTACCGGTACGCGAGCTCGATCTCGGCGATGGTCCGCGCCCCCGCCTCCCGCAGCTCCCGGCGGATGTCCGTGGTGGGCCCGACGCCGGGGCTCACCACCACCAGGTCGCAGTCGAGCACCCGCTCCACGTCGTGGCCGCCCGCCTCGGCGTCGATTCCCTCCTCGCGCAGCTCCTCGGCGGCGGCCACCTGATCGTCGCCGGCCACCAGGTCGCTGGCGTAGACCTCCCCGTCCTGTCGGTGCACCAGTCGCGCGGCCGCGCGGCCGGAGCGGCCGAGGCCGATCACCGCCACCCGGTCGCCGGGCTCGAAGGGGGGCTCGCGGCCGCTCATCGGATCTTCAGGGTGGCCAGCCCGACCAGCGCGCACACGATGGCCAGGATGTAGAAGCGGACGACGACGCGCGTCTCCGGCCAGCCGAGCTTCTCGAAGTGGTGGTGGATCGGGGCCATCCGGAACAGCCGGCGCCCCTCGCCCGTCCGGAGTCGCGTGTACTTGAACCATCCTGTCTGCAGGAGGACCGACACCGCCTCGGCGACGAAGACACCGCCCACCAGCAGGAGCAGGAACTCGGACTTCAGCAGCACCGCCACGACGCCGATGGCGCCTCCCAGGGCGAGCGAGCCGGTGTCGCCCATGAAGACCTGGGCCGGCGGCGCGTTGAACCAGAGGAATCCGATGGCGGCCCCGGCCACCGCGGCGCAGAAGATCGTCAGCTCCCCGGCCCCCGGCAGGTAGAAGACCCCCAGGTAGGAGGAGGTGTCCACCCGCCCGATCACGTAGGCGAAGAAGCCGAAGGTCAGCACGGCGATGGCGCCGAGGCCCGCGGCCAGGCCGTCGAGGCCGTCGGTGAGGTTCACCGCGTTCGAGCTCCCCGTGACCACCAGGGCCACGAACACCGGGAAGACCGGGGCCCAGAAGGCGATCTGGAGGTCCTTGAAGAAGGGGAGCATCGTCCGGTTCGCGTCGTGCGCCGAGAGAGGCTCCCAGAGGAGGATCAGCCCCAGCCCCAGCCCCAGGGCGAGCTGCCAGATCAGCTTGTGTCGGGCGATCAGCCCCCGGGGCTTGTGGCGGACGACCTTCAGGTAGTCGTCGGTGAAGCCCAGCACGCCCATCCCCGCGGTGACCAGGAAGGCGAGCTGGACGTAGCGCTCGTCCAGCCGGGCCCAGAGCAGGGTCGGCAACAGCGCCGCCACCAGGATGATCAGGCCGCCCATGGTCGGGGTGCCGGCCTTCCGCAGGTGGCTCTGGGGACCCTCGATGCGCACGACCTCGCCCCATCCTCGGCTCTCGAGCCAGCGGATGATGGGCGGGCCCACCGCGAAGGCGGTGAGCAGGGCCGTCACCATCGCCCCGGCGGCGCGGAAGGAGATGTACTGGAAGAGGTTGAAGACGATGTGGTCCTCGGCCAGGGGGAAGAGGAGATGGTAGAGCATCAGCCCACCTCCCCGCCCGTGCGGGCGGCCGCCCCGGCGCCGGCCGGGTTCTCGCCGGCCGCCTCGTCCGACCCGCCGTCGGCCGCGAAGCGCTCCTCCAGCACCTCCACCGCACGCTCCATCCGGACGCCGCGGGAGCCCTTCACCAGCACGGCCTCGTCGCCCCGCAGGACGTCGGCCAGCAGGCGGCCCGCCTCCTCCGCGTCGTCGGCGGCCAGCACCCGGGCGTCGCCGGGATCCAGGGTCTCGAAGGCGGCCACGAACTCGCCGGTGGCCGCCACCGGGTCGAACCCGGTCTCCAGGAGGCGACGGGCCACCCGTCGGTGGGCCTCGGCCGACCGCTCCCCCAGCTCCAGCATCGAGCCCACCGCGGCGGCCCGGGGGCGGTCCGGGAAGCCCTCCACGCACCATCGGATGGCCGCTCCGAAGGACTCGGGGTTGGCGTTGTAGTGGTCGGCCAGGACGGCGAGCCGCCCGAACCGGCGGACCGCGCCGCGGTCGTCCAGGGGGCGGAATCCAGCCAGCCCCCGGCGGGCGTCCTCGTCGGGCACTCCGAGCGCCCGGGCCACGGCCAGGGCCAGGAGCGCGTCCCGGAGGTGGTGCTCCCCGCCGGCCTCGACGGTGAAGTCCCGGTCGTCGATCCGGAAGACCAGCCGGTCGGCGCCGACCTTCCAGCGCTCGGGCCGGAGGTCCGCCGCCCGCCCCAGGCCGGCCACCACCGCGTCCGGCCGCATCGATCGGGCGGCGGCGGGCAGCTCGGGGGGACGCTCCCCGACCACGACCGAGCCGTCGTCCCGGACGCCCCGGACCAGGTCGAGCTTTTCCTGGAGGACCCCCTCCAGGTCCCCGAGCCCCTCCAGGTGGGCGGGTCCCACGGTGGTGATCACGGCGTCGTCGGGGGCGGCGACGTCGGTCAGCCGAGCGATCTCGCCGCGCTCGCTGGTCCCCATCTCCAGCACCCAGGCGTCGGCGTCGGCCGGGGCCTCCAGCACCGAGAGCGGCAGTCCCACCGTGCTGTTGAGGTTGCCCCGGGTGGCGTAGACGTCCAGGGCCTCTCCCACGGCGGAGGCGATCATCTCCTTGACGGTGGTCTTGCCCGAGCTGCCGGTGATCCCCACGACACGGACCCCGGCGTCCCGGCGGTGCGCCGCGGCCAGCGCCAGCAGCGCCTCCCGGGGCGAGGTCACCGGGAACCACTCGAGGGCCATCTCCGGCGGGGTCCGATCGGCGGGGATCACGGCCCCCCGGGCGCCCCGCTCGGCCGCGTCGGCCAGGAACTCGTATCCGTGGCGCCGCTCGCCCTCCAGGGCGAAGAAGAGCGCCCCCTCCTCCGCCTCGCGGCTGTCGGCCACGAAGGAGGTGTAGCGACGCTCCTCCCCTCCTGCCTCCAGCCCCAGGGCCCGCCGGATCCGCCCGGAGCTCAGCGCCGGGCTCACGGGCTCCCCTCCCCGGCGGTCAGCTCCCGGACGATCCCGGCCTCGTCGAAGGGGACCCGCTCGTCGCCGAAGACCTGGTAGTCCTCGTGCCCCTTGCCGGCCAGCAGGACGACGTCGTCGGGCCCGGCGGCCGCCAGGGCCCGGGCGATGGCCCGACGACGGTCCAGGACGACCTCGTGTCGACCGCCCTCCATCCCCTCCACCACCTGGCGCGCGATCTCGGCCGGATCCTCGGAGCGGGGATTGTCGGTGGTCACCACCGCCAGGTCGGCGGCCGCGGCCGCCGCCCGGCCCATGAGCGGGCGCTTGCCGCGGTCCCGGTCGCCGCCGCACCCGAAGACCACGACCAGCCGGCCCGTCGCCGGGCGGAGCTGGCCCAGCACGCGCCGGAGCGCCTCCGGCGTGTGGGCGTAGTCCCGGACCACCAGGCAAGGGCTCCGGCTCAGGACCTCCATCCGGCCGGGCACCTGGGGCAGATCGGCCAGCCGGCCGGCCACCGCCGCCAGCGGGCGCCCCGCCGCCAGGGCCGCGGCCGCGGCCGCCAGGGCGTTGTGGACGTTGAAGTCGCCCGGCAGGGGGAGGCGCACCTCCTCCTCGTCCCCCGCCGCCGCGAGCGTCCAGCGGCTGCCGCCCTCGTCCCGGCGGACGTCGAGGGCCCGCACGTCCGCACCGGGTCCGACCCCGTAGCTGATCCGGGCGGGCGCCTCCAGCTTCGACCAGGCCGGCTCGTCGGCGTTCACGACGCACCGGCCGTCGGGCCGGAGCAGCTCCGCGGCCCGGAGCTTGGCGTCGCGGTACGCCTCCATGTCGGCGTGGTAGTCCAGGTGCTCTCGGCTGAGATTCGTGTAGACCACCTGCTCGAAGGCCAGCCCGTCCACCCGCCGCTGGTCCAGGGCGTGGGACGAGACCTCCATGGCCACGCGGCGGACGCCCCGGTCCCGGAGGGCCCCCAGCGTCCGGCAGGTCTCCACCGCGGTGGGGGTGGTGAGGTCGCCGGGCTCGCGGTCCCCCTCCGGGCCCACCACCCCCAGCGTCCCCACGGAGGCGGTCGGCTCCCGGCCGGCCAGCAGGTGCCGGAGGATCCAGGTTGTGGTGGTCTTGCCGTCGGTGCCGGTGATCGCGGTCAAAGCCAGCGTCTCCGCGGGGTCCCCGTGGAAGAGGGACGCCAGGTGGGCCAGGGCCCGCCGGGTGTCGGACACCACGAGCTGGGGCAGGTCGACGTCCGGGATCTCGCGCTCGACCGCCGCCGCGCCGGCGCCGGCCTCCGCGGCCCGACCGACGAAGTCGTGCCCGTCCACGGTCCGGCCCGGAACCGCGCAGAAGAGGTCGCCCGGCCCGACACGGCGGGAGTCCTCCGTCACCGCCCGGAAGCGTCCCGGGGGGGAGCCCCGCCAGCTCGGGCCGAGGCCGACCCCGGCGATCCGGGCCTCGACCTCGTCTCTCGACACGTGCGGCTGGTCCTTCGTCACGCGCTCCACCTTCCGATGGGCGAACGTCCCGGCGGGTTCCGGGGGCGCCGACCCCGGCTCCACGGCCGCCCCGGTCAGCGGAGCACCACCGTGTCGCCGGGACGCGCCCGGGCGCCCGGCGGGGGATCCTGGGTCCGGACGTGTCCCCCGCCCCGGACCTCGACCCGGAAGCCGAGCCGGTGCAGGCGCGAGGCCGCGGTCCTGAGCGGCAGGCCCCGGAGGTCCGGCAGCACCCGGACCGACCGGTCGTCGGCGTCGCTCTCCGGCGACGCGGAAGAGGCCTGCGGCCCGTCGCTCACGGCGAAGACGAACGGGCCGGCGTTCCGGCGGGTCTCGCCGGCCCGCTCCCACCGGAGCCTGCGACCCGGCGCCGCGGCCCCGTCGCCCCGATCCAGGGTCACCCCGCGGGTCGCGAGCGCCGCCTGCAGGGTGGACCGGCTGATGGGCGCCGCCGTGAGGCCCCCGTAGACCTGGCCCTGGGGATCGTCCAGCTTCGTGAGGACCACCAGGCTGGGGTCGTCCACCGGGGTGTACCCCACGAAGGACGCCGCGTAGCGACCCTCCTGGTATCCGCCCTGGCCCGCCACCCGGGCCGTGCCCGTCTTGCCGGCCACCGGCAGGGTGGCAAGCGCCGCCCGGGTGGCGGTGCCTCCCTCCACCACCGACCCCAGGACCCGGGTCACCCGGTCGGCCACCGACCGGGGGATCACGCGCCGGATGGGCTCCGGTCGGTTCCGCCTGATCACCTCTCCCCGGGCGTCCCGGACCTCCCGGACGAGATAGGGGCGCATGAGCATGCCCCCGTTGGCCAGCGCCCCGTAGGCCGCGGCGAGCTGCAGGGAGGTGACCGAGATCTCGTAACCCATGGCCAGCGAAACCGGGCTGAGGGCGGACCACCGGTCGGGCCGCCTCAGGCGACCCGAGGACTCGCCCGGGACCTGGACGCCCGTGGGGACCCCGAAGCCGAAGTCCCGCAGATACCGATACTGGAGGCCCGGCGACAGGCGATCGGAGAGCTTCGCCGCCCCGACGTTGCTGGAGTGCTGGATGACCTCCGCGATCGTGAGCGAATCCGAGGGGTGCACGTCCCGGATGGTGCGGCCGTGCCGACGGAGCGTCCCGCCCTCGGTGTCGACGACCTCCCCGAGGTCCACGGTGTCCTCGGCCAGCAGGCTGGCCAGGAGGAAGGGCTTGAGGGTGGAACCGGGCTCGTAGGGCGAGCCGATGGCGGGGACGCCTCCCCCCTGCTCCATCCGCCGGCTGGCCAGCGCCAGCACCTCGCCGGTCCGGGGGTCGAGCATGAGGACGTCCCCCCCGGAGGCCCCAGTCTCGCGGACGGCCCGCTCCAGGGCGTCCTCGGCGATCCGCTGCAGCTCGGCGTCCAGCGTGAGGCGTACGTCGTGGCCGGGCCGGGGCCGGGTGATCTCGGCGTCGGGGAGCCGGTATTCCCCGCCCTTCGCGTCCCGGCGGCGGAGCGCCGACCCGGGGGTCCCCCTGAGCACCGAGTCGAGGGCCGACTCCAGGCCCGACCGGCCCTCGCCGTCGGGGGCCACTTTCCCCAGGAGCGCCTCGGCCAGGGGGCCCTGGGGGAAGACACGGTCGGTGACGGGCTCGAAGTGGAGGCCGCGGCGCAGGGCGGACCGGAGACGGTCCCGCTCGGAGAGGTCCAGGAGACGAGGGAGGACGTTCCAGCCGTCGCCCCCCTCCAGCCGCCGCACCTGGCGGTCCGTGAGATTCAGCACCCGGCCGATCTCGGCCGCTGCCCGCTCCGGCGACCGGGTCTCGGCCGGCGCCAGGTAGCCGCGGTACCGGTGGCTCGCCAGCGCCAGCGGCTTCCCGTCCCGGTCGAAGAGCCCGCCCCGCTGGGCCGGCACTTCCTCCCGGGCCGCCGCCTGCTCGTGGGCCACCTGCCGCCAGTCCTCGGCTTCGGCGATCTGGAGCTGGCCCGCCCGAGCCACGTAGCCCAGACCCAGGAGGACCCACAGGCCGACGAGCACGCGCCGGCGGAACCGGCGCCGGCGCCGGCGGTCCCCCTCGGTCTGTCCCGCAGCCCTGCTGGTCATCGGCTTCCCTTCCCCTCCGATCCGAACGGTGCGTCCCGGAGGAACGTGATCTCCTCGTCGCTGGCGGGCCGCAGCCCCAGCGCCGCCGCCTCCCGGGCGATCCGGTCGCGCGACGTCAGCGAGTCCAGCCGACGCATGGCGGCCGCGGTCCGGGATCGTGCCCGGGCCTCCTCGCGCTCCAGGCGCGAGATCTCTTCCGAGAACGCTCGCGCGCGCGATCCACGGTCCACCGCCGTCAACATCGCGCCCGCCAGCGCGGCCGCGCTCGCCGCGACCGCGAGGCGGCGCCCCCAGCGGCGGATCTTCAGCCGCCACCGCTCCCGGCCGCGGCCCATCAGGCCTTCTCCCAGGCCCGGAGCTTCGCGCTCCTCGAGCGGGGGTTCCGATCGACCTCCTCCTCGGAGGGCGTCACGGGCCCCTTCGTCAACACCTCGCCCAGCGGCTCGCCGCGGCACCGGCAGACCGGCAGGTCGGGCGGACAGACACACGCCCGGCTCCAGTCCCTGAAGGCGTGCTTGACGATCCGGTCCTCCAGCGAGTGATAGGAGATCACCACGAGGCGACCTCCCGACGCCAGGAGGCCGCGGATCGCCGGCAGCCCTTCCTCCAGCGCCTCCAGCTCCCGGTTCACGGCGATGCG
>CAYVFM010000014.1:0-21198 GCA_964450995.1 uncultured Gemmatimonadota bacterium
TCGGTGGCGCCGTCGTCGTCGGTCACCGTCAGCGTCACCGTGAAGGTGCCGCCGGCGTCGTAGGTGTGGCTCACCGTCTGGCCGGTGGCCGTCGTGCCGTCGCCGAAGTCCCACTCGTAGCTGGCGATCGACCCGTCGGAGTCGGAGGAGCCCGACCCGTCGAAGTCGCACGTCAGGTCCGTGCAGGAGGACGTGAACGACGCCGTCGGCGCGCTGTTGGTGTCGCCGCCGTCGTCACCGCCGTCGTCGACCGTGACTCCGAAGCGGTCCAGCACCAGGTCGATGCGGTTGCCCAGCGTCCGCGTGTCGCTGCCGGCGAACAGCAGGGCCACCGGCTGGTTGTTGCCGTCGTTGGTGACGATCAGCGAGCCGGAGTCGCCGCCGTCGCTGAAGTCGCCCGGCGTGATGGCGATCTGGTCCACCATCGTGGCGGACTCGGCGCACTGGGTGCAGATCGGGTTGGCGCAGACGTAGCAGACCTCGGTGGTGACGTTGATCTCCGAGACCTCGCCGGTCGTCAGGCCCGTCGTCCGGCCGTACTTCTGGACGGCCGTGCCCACGACCCCGGAGTCGACGTTGCCGTCACCGTCGCTGTCCAGGTCGAAGACCGTGGAGCTGGGCGTTCCGTAGCCGTCGTCGGACGGCGTCGAGACGCTGAGCGAGTCGGCGTTCAGCGCCAGCGAGATGGCGGCGTCCATCGTGTTGTCGTTGTTGAAATCGATGGGCTCGAAGTCCGCCAGCTCGGCGATCCGATCGGCCGGATCCGAGCCGCCGTCGCTGGGACCGGGCTGGAGCGTGGGGTCGCCGATGGAAGCCTCGTTGATGTCGGCCAGGACGTGGTTGTTCGACAGCATGTAGACGTTGCCGCTGCCGTCCTGGACTCGCACGCCGTAGGTCCCGGCGGTGATGTTCGGATGCCCCACCGAGAAGCCGACCGGGGCGGGCCTCTGCCGCGTCGTCGGGTCGGCGCCCGCCACGAAGGGGCCGGTCACCACGTTCTCGACGGGCACGTCGTCGAGCCGGTCCGGGATGTTCTGGACGCCGGGCGCGACGGTGTAGACGACCACGGACGGCTCACCGTCGTCGGTGAGGCCGACCCCGGTGCCCACGACGCCGTCCCGGGCGATGAGGTCGTCGGTGTGTGCCTTCTGGGCGGCGAAGGCCGGACCCAGGTCCTGGCCCTGGATCGTGGCCACCTCGCCCTCGGGCGAGTTCGGCTGCGTGGCCTGCTCGCCGCAGCCGTAGGCCACGAGGGCCCCCAGCAGCAGGGCGGCCGCCGTGGCCGTGGTGGATCGGGAGAGACGCGAGACGAAGCGCATGGATAACCTCCGATGGAGTAAGGGTCCGTCGGCTCGTACCGGCTAGGCTGCACCAAATACGTCGCACAACGTTTACCGGCGGTCGGGTCCGGGTCAAGCAGCCCGGACGCGGTCCCCTCGGGAAACCGGTCGGTGACGTTGGACGGTCAGGGGCTCAGGCACGGGAGCCGTTCCAGGGCGTCTCCCAGCCCCTCCAGGGGGAAGACGAACTTCTGTCGGACCCCCGCCGGGTTGACGATGCGGATGTCGGCCAACTCCCCGTCCTCGGCCCGGCCCACGAAGGTGGGGATCCGCTCCGGGTTCATGAACGCGGCGGTCCCGGACTCGTTGGCGCCCCACTGCTCCAGGTCGGTCCACGGCCCCCGGTCGATGCGGAACTGCCCGGCGGCTCCGTCCTCGGCGTTCCCGAGCCCGCCCTCGTCGCCGGCGAGCGCCACGAAGACGCCCCGGTTCCCGGCGCGGCAACGGAGGAACAGCCGGGCCCCCTCGTTGAGCGTGGAGGCGGTGTCCGGGACCACCAGCAGGAGCGACTCCCCCTGGCGGACGTGGTGAAAGGCCCCGATCCGCTCCGGGCCCTCCGCTCCGGCTTCGGCCGAGTCGGCCTCCTGGGCCGCCGACGGCCCTGTCCCGACCAGGAGAGCCGCCAGGAGGAGGGCGCCGGCGAAGCGGCCGGGCCGGCAGAAGGGGGCGAGCAGGTGATCGCGGTCGCTCGGGGCGCGTCGGGGCGTGCCGGACATCAGGAACTCCTCGGGTGGATGGCGGGGCCCGGTCGCCGGGCCTCCTTCGGGTGTCCTCGCGGGCGTCAAGGGATCGGCCGGGCGCGCGGAAGGCAAGGGGCCGGCGGCGAAGAGGGTCCGGCACGAACACTGCACGAGAGAGCCCCGCGGAACCCCGCGCCGCCGGACCGCCGCCCCGAGCTCCCGAGCCGGGTCGGCGGCCGCGCGCGTTGCCTGCACTTCCACAGGGAGGTCCACCTTGAACGACCCACGCACCGCCCCCATCGTCCGCCGCGCCCTGGGCCTCGCCCTGGCGGCCGTGCTCGCCGCCGGCGGTCCCCTTCTCGCCCAGGCCCACGGCGAGAGGGCCGGCCACGACATGATGGAGCGCGACGGCCACGCCGCTCCCGGCGGCGGGATGCACGGGGGCCACGGCGCCATGCTGGGCCACGTGCCCGCCGCCATCCTCCACCAGGGCGATCTGCTCGGGCTCACCGACGGGCAGAAGGAGCGCCTGGAGGCCTTGAAGGACTCCCTGGCCTCCCTTCGCGAGAGCCCCGGGGGAGACGGCGATACGAGGCACGGGAGCGTGAGGTCCGCCCTCACCGGGAACGGCATCGACGTGGAGGCCTACGAGTCCGCGCTCAGGTCGATGGCCGACCGACACGTCGCCGCCCGCGTGGCGGTCGCCCGGATCGCCCGGCAGTCGCTCCAGGTCCTGAACGAGGACCAGCGCGAGAAGTTCCTCTACGGATTCCGTCTCATGCACCGGATGCACCGTATGCACCAGGGCGGGCATGGTGACATGCACGACGGGAAGGAGAGGCGTCACGGTGGGGAGATGAAGGAGAAGGAGGACGGCGGCCGCTGAGCCCCCCTCCTCCCGGCCCCGGAGCCGGGGACGTCGGCCGCCGGTGGACGCGGACGCGAGCCGCCACGGCCGTGTCGGCCGTTCTGCTGGCGGGCGCGCCCGGCGCGCTGGCCGCTCTCCTCCGGCCCGCCGGCGCTCCGCCCCTGCCCGGCCCCGGGCCCGTCCGGGTGGCGCTCGCCGTCGTCCTGCTGGTCCTGCCCCTGGTCGTCGCCCACCTGGCGGCCCGGCGGCTCGGACGCCGCTGGCGCGACTACGGCTTCCGACCGCCCGACCGCTGGGGCCGGACGCTGGTGCGAGGCGTTCTGACCGTGGGGGCGATCTTCCTCGCCTCGGCGCTGGTGGTCGGCCCGCTCCGGACCCTGCTGGACCTCCCTGCCGCCGACCTGTCCACCCTCGATCCCGTCCGCGGCGACCCGTGGGCCTTCGCCGGCCTCCTGGCCGCCGCCTGGATCACCGCCGCCCTGGGCGAGGAGCTGCTGTTCCGAGGCTTCCTGATGAACGAGCTGGCGGACCTGATGGGGGGCGGCGCGGCCGGGTGGGGCGCGTCGGCGGTCCTCACCTCGGTCGTCTTCGGGGCCGGCCACTTCTACCAGGGTCCCGGCGGCATGCTGGCCACCGGGGTGATCGGGCTCGTGCTCGCGGCGGCCTATCTCGCCGCCGATCGGAACCTCTGGGTCCCCGTGCTGGGCCACGGGCTGCTGGACACGATCTCGCTCACGGTGCTGTTCCTGGCCTGAGGCACGATCGGGCGCGCGGACGCCCCGGCACCCGCGAGGGGCGCCGGGGCGCGGTCCGCGTCGCCGGGTGCGCGGCTGGAGACTCAGCCGCCGAAGCCGCCGTTGATGCAGCAGACCTGCGAGCTCTTGTCGCAGCCATCGTAGCAGTTGTTGCCCTCGTCGTGCTCCAGCTCTCCGATGGACTGGGCCGGCTGGGGCAGGACCGCCAGCGAGGCGGCGGCCACGGCCAGGGCGGCCAGGCCCGCCAGGCCCTTGCGGATGACGCTCGTCTCGTCGCTCATGGGAATTGCCTCCCGTCGGGATGAATGGAGTGGAGTCAAGGTGCTCCCGGTGAATCCGGCGTCAGGAGCCGCCTTCTCGCAGGCGGCCCGCGTCCCCGCCGGCGACCAGCGCGGCCGCCTGGCGGGGGAAGCTCCAGTCGCAGGTGGTGGACGCCCGGCGCGCCTCGGCCAGGACCACCGTCCCGGACCGGTCCACGAGGGCGAAGACGGCCGGCGTCGTCGCGCTCACGCCGACGCTCCCCGACAGCCCGCCGCCGGGGTCGCCCAGCACGCGGCCGTCGAGTCCGGCCCTCCGCCGCACCCTCTCGGCCCGGGCGGGCGACGCCCCGGCCAGGACCACGGTCCCGGCCAGCCCGGGCCCGCGGACCGACTCGCGCCAGGCGCCCGTCCGCTGGAGGCACGCCGGACAGGCCGCCGGGTCCACGAACCAGAGCAGCTCCCAGCCCGCCGTCCGGTGCAGGGCCTCCTCGCCGCCGCCGGCCGCCGGCAGCCGAACGTCGGACAGGTCCGCCCCCACCAGCCGGTCGGCGACGTGGGTGCGCTGGGCCGGCCCCTCCAGCTCGGCGGCCCGGGCGTGGGCCGCGTCCAGCGCCGAGCGATGGGACCAGAGCGCCGCCACCAGCGCGGCGGCGCCGAGCCAGGGCGCCGCACGGGCGGCCCGCTCCAGCAGGCGCCCTCCGCTCATCGCCCCGCCTCCGCCATGGCCACCCGCACCCGCCGGTCGGGCGCCAGCTCGTACCGCCCCACCGCCCACGGCCCGGGCGGGGTGGAGCGAAGCAGGTGGAGGTGCTCGCCCCCGGCCACCAGCCGGCCGGGAAGCTCGACGTCCTCCAGCAGCTTGGTGCCGTCGGCGCGGTAGACGTCGGCCCGGTAGGTGGCCTCCTCGTAGGCCAGGACCTCCGGGTCCAGCGAGCGGTGGGACACCACCAGCAGGGTGTCCCGGTAGAGAGCCACCCGGTCGATGGTGGTGAAGGTCCGGCGCCACTTCGCGAGCTTCCGGAACCGGTCCGGGCCGGCGAAGTCGCCCCGCTCGGGCTCCGGGGCGGGCTCCCAGCTCGCGGGGGGGCGGCCCACGCTGTCCCGGAGCGCGCCGTCAGGGCCGTATCGCGCCAGCGGGTAGAGCAGGTTGCCGCCGGCCACCAGGTGGCTCTCGGACACGGCGAGCCGGTGGCCCAGCACGGCGGACCAGTAGGGGACCTCGCGGTAGGCCCGGCGCCGGGGGTGGAAGGTGCGGACGACGGCGCCCTCGCCGTCGTAGACGCGCAGGGCCAGGGCCCCCGGCGTCGGCCGCGCCAGGAAGGCCACGATCCGGTCCCCGAGCGCCTCGATCTCGCCGGCGTAGTAGGCGTCCTCGAGCGAGAACGTCCGCTCGAAGGACAGCCCCGGCCCGAAGCGCGCCAGCCGGCCGTTGCCGGCGTCGCTCACCCAGAGCCGGCCGTCCGGCGTGAAGGCCGCGTCCCGGGGACCCCGGAACTCACCCGGCCCGGCCCCCTCGCCGCCCAGGTCGGCCAGCAGGCTGCCGTCCGGCCCGTAGACCCGTACCCGGTTCAGCTCCTGGTCGGGGACGGCGATCCGTCCCCGGGGGCCGATCGCCAGGGTCCGGACCTTCGAGATCAGGGCGCTGTCGGGCTCCTCCAGCACGACGCGGTCGGCCTCGGCGAAGACCGTCTCGAACGGGGCGGTCGTCGCCCCGGACTCGTCGGCCCGGGCCTCGTGGGCGCCGTCACCGGCGGCGGACAGGGCCGCGACGCCGGCCAGGACGCCCAGCAAGAGAACGGCACGACGGACGGCAGCGGTGCTGGACACGGGACATCCCTTCCCTTCCCGGGTGATCGCTGGACCTTCCATCGCGAGGCCTCGCCTCGCGACGGGGATTACCGTAGGGACGCCCCTTCCAAAAAATCAAGACACGCAATGAAAAGTTATATTAATGGTGAAAATTCGGAATTATGGGAAGATACGTGTCACAGCGGATCAAAGAGAGGAGCGAAACTGGAGAGGGGTCCGGCCTGAGGACGTGGTTCGCCCCTTGCCTACGGGCCGAAGGGTACCCGGGTGGCGATCCAGCTCCCGACCGGTCGGCCGGCCCGTCGGGCGGGCTCGAACCGGGTGCCGGCGATGACCTGGAGGGCCGCCCGGCGAAGTTCCGTGGGGACACCCGAGAAATTGATGTACGCGCCGCTCACGCTCCCGTCCGGCACCACGTACGCCCGAACCACGACGGAGCGAGCCGCCCGAGAGGGCAGCCCGGTGCGCCGGAAGGCCGATTGCGCCCGCTCCGCGAATCGTCCGGGATCCTCCAGCCGTGCTACCCGGTCCACCGTCCCCGTCGCGATCCCCCGCTCCGCCGCCTCGACGCCCTCCAGCGTCTCCGCGTAGCCCGGCGGGGGGACCATCCCCGCGGCCAGCAGCGCCGCGATCATCCCGGCGGCGGCCGCCGCCGCGCGGAGCCTCCTGTGGCGGGGACCCTCCTCCACCAGCGACCGGATCCGGTCGCCCAGGAAAGAGCCGCCGCTGGTGACCAGGGGCTGGGCCAGTCCGCCGGAGAGCTCCTCGGCCTCCAGCAGGAGGCGCCCGTAGCGTCGGGCGTCGCCGGTGCGATCCACCACCCGTCGGTCGCAGTCCTTCTCGATGGCCCTGCGGAGGCGGTTGAACTGCCACCAGAGCGGGAAGAGCCAGGGGACGGCCACCAGAAAGACCCAGCCCGTCAGCACCAGCACCGGATCACGGCAGCGGAGGTGCTCCCGCTCGTGGAGCATCACCAGCTCCCGGTGCGCCACCTCCATCTCCGCCACCCAGTCGGGCAGGACGATGCGCGGCCGGGCGAAGCCCACCACCGCCGGCCCGAAAGTCTCGGTGCGGTAGACGGGCCCGTCGGCCGCGAAGGCGGTGGACGCCGGTCTCCAGCCCACCTCGCTCTCCCGCAGGCGGAGCTTCGAGCGCACCAGCCAGCCGGCCAGCAGGACCGACGCCGCCGCCCAGAGCCAGGGCATCGCGACCGCGAGAAGCTCGAGCGGTCCGGGAGACGACGCGGGGGGAGCCGCGGGCACCGTGAGCCCGCGGAGCTCGATGACCGGGAGATCGGCCGGCACCATCGGGCTGGGGGGCGCCCCGCCGCCCGCCGCGGCGATCAGGTACCACAGCGGCAGGCCGAGGGAGAGCACCATGGCGGCCAGCCACGCCCACCGGGCGGGCCGACCGACCAAGCGCAGGCCGCGCTCCGCCGCCGCGGCCGCCGCCGTGGCCAGGAGGGCCACGACGACGGCGTAGAGGCACCAGGTCAGGATCATGCGGTCCTCAGGTCAGGATCGATCCCGCTCTCGCGGAACGGGGAGGTCAGCCCCCCGCCCGCTCGTCGAGAATCGCGCGCAGCTCCTCGACCTCCTCCTGGGAGACCTTCCGGTCGGACACCAGCGAGGTCACGAGAGCCTCGGGCGACCCCTTGAACAGCCGGTCCAGGACGTAGCGGAGAGCCTTCTTCCCGGCCTCCTCGCGCTCGACGAGGGGATAGTAGCGGTAGGCGCGCCCCTCTCGCTCGTGGCGGATGTGACCCTTCTGCTCCAGGGTCTGGAAGATCGACAGCACGCTCGTGTAGGGCGTGTCCTCGCCGACGACCTTCCGGGCCTCCTTGACCGTGGCCGAGCCCTCGTCCCAGAGGATGTTCATGATCTCGAGCTCGCGGTCCGTGAACGTGATGCTCACGATGCCTCCCTTGGCTAGATGGCGCAACGCGGGCCGGGTCCGGATCAGGCGCCCTCGGCGCCCACGGCTCCTTCCCGTACCCAGCGTGCCGTTGCTAGAATGTACCCCGGGCTCGCCGCGTCGGCTACCCCGGGCTTCGACGTTTTCCCAGCTTTACCCGCCTCCCCGTGCAAGGGTCGGACCTTCGCGGGGCGCCGGGACCCGAAGCCGATCGATGGGTCCCGGGGCGGGTGTCCCGCCGCATCTTCGTCCCTCGCCGTACGTTCTCTACCCTATCAGCCCTCTTGACGATCCCCTGCGTCGATTCGTCACACGTCGTTCCGGTGCGGGCTTGGAGGACAGAGCCCGGTTGCCGCCGGTCCGGCTCGGCGCGAGCTTGTGACCGACGGGCGGACGCCGGCCGGCGTCCGTTCCCGCCCGGACCTCTCTCCCCGACACGCCGGAGGCGAGCCCATGCCCGACGACTTCGACATCCCGGACATCCCGGACGTGGACGGCGCTGGATCGGGCGGCGGGAGCACCGGCTCGTCCGGCGGCGCCGGCGGGAACGGCGGGCGACGGCGTCGGTGGCCCTGGCTCGCGGCGGGGCTGGTGCTCGGCGTCTGCGGCGCCCTCTTCCTCCCGTCGCTCCTCACTCCCTACCTGCCGGACACCCTCCGGGCGGATCGGCTCCGGATCGGGGGCGAGGTGCTGAAGAAGCGGGTGGACGGCGAGCGCCTGCTCCTCACCGTGGAGTCCGACAGCGGCGCGATGCTGGCCACCTTCCGGCGCAGGGTCTCGGCCATCGACCTCCTGGTCGAGCCCGGCGACTCGGTGACCCTCCTCCTGGACCGCTACCGGCCTTTCGTCGAGGACCCGGGGCTGCAGGGTGTCCGCAAGGGGCGCCGCCCTTCCCCGCCCGAGGGGACGGCCACGAGCGCCGACACCGCACCGGGCGGCGTCGGCGGGGGCGCGGCGGATGCGTCCGGCGCGGTGAGCGGCGACTCGGCCACGGGGGCGACCGCGCCGGCCGACACGGACGGGACGGGGAACGGCGGCTGAGGCCGCTCTCCGCTCGCCTCCCTTCCCCGCCCTCCCTACCTCAGTCCGCCAGCCGGGTCTCGCTGACGATGCCGTGGTGGAGCGTCTCGTGGACCGGGCAGCGGTCGGCGATCTCCACCAGCCGCTCCCGCTGCTCGTCGGTGAGGTCGCCCTCCACCTCGAGCACACGCTCGATCCGATCCACCTTGTCCGGGGCGTCCTCCTCCCGGCAGGCCCGCTCGTCGTCCTCGGCGTGCACCTTCCCGTGCTCGAGCCGGACCTCGACGCCCTCCAGCGGCCACTCCTTGTGGTCGGCGTACATCCGGAGCGTCATCGCGGTGCAGGCCCCGAGCGCCGCGCTCAGCAGGTCGTAGGGCGAGGGGCCCTGGTCGGTCCCGCCCGCCTCCTCGGGCTCGTCAGCCACCAGCGGGTGCCCGCCGGCCATCAGGTCGGTGCGGAAGCGGTCGGTGCCGATCCGGGCGGCCACCTGGTCCTCGGGCACGCTCCAGTCGTTCGGCAGCCGATCCTCCCCCTCGTCCGCGGCCACCCCCTCCAGGTACTTCCGCGCCCAGGCGGCCAGCACCGTGCCCACGTAGCGGGAGTCCGCCGGGTCCAGCAGGAGGTGGTCGG
Organism: uncultured Gemmatimonadota bacterium; assembly: GCA_964450995.1. Lineage (GTDB taxonomy): Bacteria > Gemmatimonadota > Gemmatimonadetes > Palauibacterales > Palauibacteraceae > CAYVFM01. Next base: position 9,277 of record CAYVFM010000014.1, read on the forward strand.
CCCGGTCCAGCGAGATGAAGCTCTTCGGGTGCTTCGCCCAGCGATAGAGCTTCGCGGCGTTGTCGATGCCCACCGTGTCGTCCAGCGGCGAGTGGAAGATCAGCAGCGCCCGGCCGAGGCTCGCCACCGTCTCCTCCATCCGGTTCTCCGCCAGGTCGTCCAGGAAGCCCTTCCGGATGGTGAAGCTCCGGCCCGCCAGCTCCACCTCGGCCTCGCCCCGCTCCTCGATCTCGTCGATGGCCCCCGTGAGGTGCCGCTTCACGTGCTCCGGGTGGGCCGGCGCCCCGATGGTGGCGACCGCCTCCGAGGAGGGGATCCGCGAGGCCGCCTGCAGCACCGCCGCCCCGCCCAGGCTGTGGCCCACCAGCACCGAGGGCGACCCGTGTTCGCGCTCCAGGAACTCCGCCGCCGCCACCAGGTCGTCGACGTTGGAGCTGAAGTCGGTGTCGGCGAAGTCGCCCTCGCTCTCGCCCAGGCCGGTGAAATCGAAGCGGAGGACGGCGATGCGGCGGGCCGCCAGCTCCCGGCTGACGTTGACCGCCGCCTTCAGGTCCTTGGAGCAGGTGAAGCAGTGGGCGAAGAGCGCGTAGGCGGCCGGCTCGCCCCCGGGGGGCGTCTCCAGGCGGCCCACCAGCTCGTCGCCGCTGGCGCCCTCGAACGTCAGCTTCTCCGATGGCATAGATGGCTCCGGGTGGTGGTTCGACGAAAGTCGACCGGGTGGACTACGGGACTGCAGGGACCGCACCGTCGGGAGGGGACGCCACCGCATCTCTGGCCCGAGATCAGGACCGCTCGACCGGGTCGCTCCCGAGGCGCCGGGATTCCGATCCCGATCGAGCCCCGTGGTCCTGCTCGTCCAGGTCGGACGACGCAGGAGCTCCGGCCGGCACGACGGCCGGCCGTCCGAGCTCAGCCCTCGCCCGCCGACGCCTCTTCCGAGAGGGCCGTCAGCCGCGCCCGGGCCCGATCCACCTGATCCTGCAGCCCCTCGTCGGCTCCTGCCCATCCGGCGATGAAGCGCCTGTAGGCCGCCTCGGCCTCCCGCGGCCGACCCATCTCCTCGTGAAGTCGACCCAACCGCTGATGAGCGAGGGGATGCCACCAGTTGGCCAGGTACCAGCCCTTCGCCCGCTCAAGGAGACCCAGCTCTCGGAAGACGTCCCCGCGCCAGATTCCCCGTGAGGTCGCGACCGAGATCGAAGGCTCGTGGACGGCACCGGAGAGGAGCCGACCCGCCCGCTCCAGCTCGCCGAGTCGCCGGGCGCGATGGCCGGCGAGGACGTCGGCCACGTCCCGGAGCCGGGCTTCCCTGGCGGGATCGGAGGCGTCGATTCCGTCCCTTCCGGAACGCAGGCGCGCGATCAGATTGGCCACCTCCTCCGCCCGGCCGCGTTCCATGAGATAGATCCCCGAGCAGAGCACCCTCGACGGTGACGCGTCCGGGCCGGGCGGGGAGTCGCCCAGGTGCGCTCGCAATACCGAATCCGGGAGCGGGAGACCCAGGCTCATCGCATCGGCGAGGGCGCACGCGACTCCGTTTCCGGACGGCGGCGGTCCGATCTCCGCGAGCGCTTCCTCGACCCGTCCACGGCGCAGGAGATTGGCGACGAGGAGAGGACGGTATTCCGGAACATCCGGGAACTTCCGAATCAACTGCTCGGACACGTCCAGCGTAGCCGGATGCCACAGACTCGCCCCTGCCAACGTGACCGATCCGAACTGGAGCTCCTCCATGGCCGCGAGGCGGGAGAGCGCTCTCGCCCGCAGCTCGGGGCCTCCGAAGGCCAGCCGCCTGGCGAGGGAGAGCCACGTCTCGATGTCCGCCGGGTTCGGGTGTCGGGCGGCCCGCCGGACCGTCAGGGCGCTGTCCCGGTGCACGGCCATGGCGAGCTGCACCGGGTGAAGGTGATAAGGGGCATGGCCGGGATCCAGCTCCACCGCCCTGGCGAACGCCCTATCCGCTTCGGGCCATCCCCCCGGCAGGCCGGCGTGGAGGATCACTTCACCGAACTCGTACCAGACCCACGGGTCGTCGGGATAGGCGCTGGTCAGACGCCGCAGGCTGTCCAGGGCGGGAACCGACTGGCCGCGCTCCCGGTAAAGCCACGTCGCCCGGAGCAGCCGCCGCTCGCGGCGGGGGAGACGGTGAGCCAGCTCGTGGGCCCGGCGGCGGTGGCGTGCGCTGGACCCGGATCGGGTCCAGCCCGAGGCGGAAGCAACCCGCCAGTAGGCGAGGGCAAAGGCGCTGTCCCGTCTCACCGCCCGGTGGTAGTCCACGACGGCCTCCTCGAACGCTCCCGCCCGGTAGTGCCGTTCGCCCTCCAGGAAGGCCTCGAGGGCCGGCAGGGAGGGGGTGAGCCGGCTCGCCAGGTCCGCCACCGGGATGGACTCGCCGCTCTCCTGGAGCAGGAGACCGAGCAGGCCCTGCGTGAGGCTGTCGGCCAGGGCGGTGACCCTTCGGGGCGCGCCCTCCACCTGCACCCGACCCAGCCGGTCGCCAGATACGGTCTGGTGGAGGTCCGCTACCAGCCGGAGCCGTCCCCCCAGCTCCACCGCCGACCCCACGACGGCGAAGCGGGCTCCGACCTGTCGGGCGACCGAGAGGGCCTCGCTCGTGCTCGCGCCCACTGGCTGCGACATCTCCCGACGTCCGTTCCAGGCCGCCAGGACAGTCCGATCCGGAATGGCCCGGAAACCCACCGCGCCGTCGAGGCCGGTGCTCAACATGGCCACCATGCCGTCCCGCCAGGTGTCGGCGCCCCCGCCCGAGACCTGGAACGGCAGCACCGCCACGGAGCGCTCCTCGGGCTCGGGCGGAGCGTCGCCGCTCCCGAGCAGGTACCAGCCGGCCACCACGGCCCCGGCCGCGGCCCCGAGCCCCACCAGGGCCGCGAGCGCCCGTCGGCTTCCCGGGACGGATTCACGGGCGGTCTTCTCCCCGGAGCCCGGGTCCTCCCCGTCCTCGTCGGTCGCCGAGGTGCGGCGCACCCCATCCGGCGTCAGCTCGAAGGCCCAGGCCAGAACGAGAGCCAGGGGGAAGCCTACGAAGGCGAGGACGACCAGGGGGTCGTACAGTCCCCGAAGAGTCGTGGCCGGGAAGACGAGCCGGGCCGCCTGCAGGGTGCCGACGGCCACCACGACGTAGGTGACCCCGACCCTGTACACGTTGCGCCGCTTCAGCTCCTGGAAGAGCCGCCTCATGGCACGCTCCGGCGAGGGGGGGGACGCCCGAAAAATCCGGGCGAAGTATAAGGAAGAGAGCTCCGGCTGTGTAGGGGGGCTCGTGCCGGAGCCCTACCTCGGAGTCGTCCTCATCGTCAGCCGCCCGAAGCCCTCTTCTCCTCCCAGGTGGGGTAGTCGATGTATCCCTTCGCCCCGCCGCCGTAGAAGGTCGACGGGTCGGCCTCGTTGAGCGGCAGGCCCCGGGCGAACCGCTCCGGCAGGTCCGGGTTGGCCAGGAAGAGCTTGCCGAAGCTGACCAGGTCGGCCCGGCCCCCGGCGACGGCCTCGTTTCCCCGCTCCCGGTCGTAGCCCCCGTTCAGGACCACCGTCCCGCCGAACGCCTCCCGCATCCGGGTCACCACCGGATGCTCCCCGTCCTCGGGGCTCACGGGGTCGGGCTCGACGACGTGCAGGTAGGCGACGCCCCGCGCGCCCAGCGCCTCCGCCGCCGCCCCGAAAGTGGCCGTCGGGTCGGAGTCCTCGATGTCGTTGTAGGGGTTGAGCGGCGAGAGGCGGACGCCCACCCGGCCCGGGCCCCAGGCCTCGACCAGCGCGTCGGTGACCTCGGCCAGGAAGCGGACGCGGTTCTCCGTCGATCCGCCCCACCGGTCCTCCCGGCGGTTGGTCCCGTCGCGGAGGAACTGATCCACCAGGTAGCCGTTGGCGCCGTGGAGCTCGACCCCGTCGAAGCCGGCCCGGCGGGCGCGCCGCGCGGCCTCGCCGAAGCGGTCGATCACCTCCTCGACCTCTCCGGCCTCGAGCGGGCGGGGCGGGACGAAGGGCTTCTCGCCCTCCGGCGTCCGGAGCGTCCCCTCGGGCCGGACCTGGGAGGGGGCCACGGGCCGCCGGCCGCCGGGCTGGACATCGGGGTGGGAGATGCGACCGCAGTGCCAGAGCTGGGAGAAGATCCGGCCGCCCTCGCGATGGACGGCGTCGGTGACTCTCGACCAGCCCGCCTCCTGGCGATCGGCGTGGAGTCCGGGGATCCCGGGATAGCCGTGGGCACGGGGCTCCACCGGGGTGGCCTCGGTGACCAGGAGGCCGGCCGAGGCGCGCTGGGCGTAGTAGGTGGCCACCAGGTCGGTGGGCACGTTGCCGGCCCCCGCGCGGCTCCGGGTCATGGGGGCCATGACCATCCGGTTGGGAAGATCCAGCTCGCCCAGCCGGACGGGTGTCAGCAGGGGCTGATCGGCGGCGTCGGCGGTCATGAGGTGTCCGGGCTCGGGCTCGGGGAGACGCGCGGGCCAGCGGAGCTTCGTCCGCCGGGGGGAAGGACGCAACGGGGGCGGGACGCGCGGCGTCCCCGTCCGGGGGGCGAGGGGCCCCGGGTCAGCCGCCGGTGCCTGCCTCCTCGGCCGCTTCCGCCTCCCCCGCGGAGGCGGCGGCGCCCTCCCCGTCCGCACCGTCCGACGATCCGGCCTCCGCCCTCCCGGCGCCGTCCACCTCGGGCTCGACCTCGTCGAGGTCCAGCCGCTCGCCGACCATCTCGGCGCGGACCTCCTGGCAGGCCGCCAGGCGGCCGGCGGCCTCGGCCCGGGACTCGGGGTCGTCGGCGCCGTCACGCTCACGGGCGGCATCGGCTATGCGCTCGTCGAGGAAGCGGCGCAGCTTCTTGATCCGGATCAGCACACGTCGCGGAGTCATGGGGGAAGGATGTCGGAGCAACCACCACGCCAGCCGGCGCCGCTGGACGAGCGGACGCCGTCCGGGGAGGAGCTGGAGACGGCCACCCTGGCCCTGGGGTGCTTCTGGGGACCGGACGCCCGGTTCGGCACGGTCCGGGGGGTCGTGCGCACCGAGGTCGGCTACGCCGGCGGTGATCGCGACCGGCCCACGTACGAGGCACTGGGCGACCATATCGAGACGGTCCGGGTGTCCTACGACCCTGAGCGGATCGGCTACCGGGAGCTGCTGCGGCTCTTCTGGGCGAGCCACGATCCGGCCCATCAGGCGCCGAAGCGCCAGTACGCCTCGGCGGTCTTCCTCGAGAACGACGAGCGGCGGCGGGACGCCGAGGCCTCCCGGGCCCGATGGGAGGCCCGGTCGGGCCGGGAGGCGGCCACCGAGCTGATCGAACTGGACCGCTTCTGGCCGGCCGAGGCCTACCACCAGAAGTACCGGCTCCGCCAGCACCCGAGGCTGCTGGCGGCGGTGCACCGACGGCGACCCACCGGCCGGGACCTGGTGGACAGCACCGTGGCCGCCCGGCTGAACGGCCTGGTGGCGGGCCACGGGGCGGGCCTCCTGGAGGAAGAGCTCGAGCTGTACGGGCTCGACGCGGAGGAGGAGCGCTACCTCCGCGCGGTGGTCGAGCGGGCCCGGTGAGACCGTCGGAGGCACGGTTCTGGTATCCTTCCCGGGGTGGCCGCGCCGCCGGACGCGGCCGGCACGAGCCGATCACGATCCACCCGAGACCGCGATCCGAATGAGCCGACCCGAATCCGCCGCTCCGCCCGAGGACCGCCTCCTCGACCTGGCCGTGATCGGCGCCGGCCCCTGCGGCATCGCCGCGGGTGCGGCGGCCGAGCGGGCCGACCTCGCCTGCGCCCTCTTCGACGAGGGGCCGCTCACCGCGTCGCTCGTCGACTACCCGCCCTACATGACCTTCTTCAGCACGGCCGACAACCTGGAGATCGCCGGCGTGCCCTTCCTGATGGCCCGGGGCAAGCCGGGCCGGGAGGACGCCCTGGCCTACTACCGGCGCGTGGCCGAGCACTTTGACCTGGAGGTCCACCAGCACGAGCCGGTGCTGGCGGTGGAAGGCGAGGTCGGCGACTTCCGCCTCCGGACCCGGGCCCGAGGCGGCCGGGAGCGCCGGTGGCGGGCACGGGCGGTGGTGGTGGCCACCGGCTCCTTCCACGAGCCCAACCGGCTGGACGTGCCCGGCGAGGAGCTCGACAAAGTCAGGCACTACTACGACGAGCCCCACCCCTACTGGGACCAGGACGTGCTGGTGGTGGGCGGCGGCAACTCGGCGGTGGAGGCGGCCCTGGAGACCTGGCGGGCCGGGGCCCGGGTGACCTTCATCCACTTCGAGGACGAGCTCGACCCGGGCGTCAAGCCCTGGATCCGGCCGGACATCGAGAACCGGTTCGCGGAGGGGAGCATCCCGGTGCGGTGGCGGTCCCGGGTGGAGGAGATCACGCCGACCTCGGTCGTCCTCCGCCACGTGGACACCGGCGAGACGGACGAGATCGCCAACGACTGGGTGCTGGCCATGACGGGCTGGCGCGCCGACCCCGACCTGCTCCGGTCCCTGGGGGTCGAGGTGGACCCGGAGACCGGCGTCCCCGCCCACGACCCGGAGACGATGGAGACGAACGTGGACGGCGTCTACATCGCCGGCGTGCTGGCGGCCGGCGACGACGCCAACCGGATCTTCATCGAGAACGGCAAGCACCACGGCGGGCGGATCGTCCGGCACCTGGCGGACCGTCTGCCGGCGGGGGCGGCCCCGTGAGGCCCGGGCCCGGCCGCCGCGCGGCCGCCCTCGCGGCGGCCGCGGCCGCCCTGCTCCTGCTGGCGGCCCCGCTCGGGGCCCAGGGGCCCGGGTCGCTCGAGGTGCGCCTCGAGGCCGACGGGCGGAGCTGGGGCGTGCCCCGGCGCGCGGAGGTCCGTCTCTCGGCGCCGGCCCACGTGGCCGTCTTCGAGATCCGCCCGGGGCGGGGCGCGGTGATGCTGTGGCCGACCCGCCGGCGGGAGGCCGGGCGGCTGGGGTCGGGCCGCCACGCCGTTCCCCTCGCCGGCGCCCGCTTCGGGTTCCCGGACGACCGGGCGCTCCCGGCCCCGGGCTTCCCGGTGCCCGGGCGCCTCCGCCACCTCTTCCGGCCCTACCTGCTGGCGGTGGCCTCGCGTCGTCCGCTCTGGCTGACGGGCCACTACCACGGAAGGCTCTTCCAGCCCCGGCAGGTCTTCCCCTCGGTGGGCACCATGGTGAACGCCCTCCTCGAGGAGGTCCTGTCCCACCCCCGCAGCGGCGGCTGGTCCTTCGACCTGGTCCCGGCCTTCCCCGCCCGGTACGGTCCCTATCCGTTCGGCGGCCCGACGCCCCGGTAGGGCCGGGCTGAAGCGATCCGCCGACGGATTCGTACGGTGGACCGGAGACCCGGAGGGGGGAGCGGAGAGCGCCCTCCCCCGGATCCGCACGCCCGACGTCGATCCCGCGCACCGCAGCACACGAGGAGAGCCATGAGGAACACGTCTGCCGCCCCCCATCGTCCCGCGTCCACCGTGAACCGCCGGCCCGGGGAGTTCCGGTGCCGGCCGTCGGGCCCGGCCGTCGTCGCCGCGGCCCTGCTGTCCCTGGCGGCCGCCCTCGCCGTGCCCGGACCCGTCGCCGCGCAGGAGGCCGACGCCCGTCCGGCGGCCGCGGGACACTGGGAGGGGGCCATCGAGCTGCCCGGCAGCGCCCTCCCGGTCACCGTGGACCTGGCTCCCGGCCCGGACGGCTGGCGTGGCGAGGTGGACATCCCGGCCCAGGGCGCCCGGGACCTGCCGCTCGACGACGTGCAGGTCGCCGGCGACTCGGTGGTCTTCTCGCTCTCCGGCGTGCCGGGCACCCCCACCTTCCGAGGCACGGTCTCGACGGGCGACACGACCACGATGGCCGGCAGCTTCATCCAGTCTGGCCGAACCTTCCCCTTCTCGCTGAGCCGGGCCGGGCCGGCCGAGCTCTCCACGGCGCCCGCGGAGGAGGCCGACGGAGCGGCGGCCGACACCGCGGCCGACCCGCTGGCGGGGCTCGGCGGGTTCGTCGAGCAGGCCCTGGAGGACTTCGACGTCCCCGGCGTCGCCGTGGCCGTGGTCCGCGGCGATTCGGTGGCCCTGGCGGAGGGCTGGGGCGTCCGGGACGTCGAGGGCGGCGACCCGGTGACCGCCCGGACGGTGATGCCCATCGGAAGCTCCACCAAGGCCTTCACCTCCCTGGTCCTCGGGACGCTGGTGGAGGAGGGGAAGCTCGCCTGGGACGAGCCGGTCCGGACCTGGCTCCCGACCTTCCGACTCTCGACCGACATCGCCACCGAGCGGGCCACCCCGGTGGACCTGCTCACCCACCGCACCGGTCTCCCGCGCCACGACCTCCTCTGGTACGGATCGCCCTTCACCCGCCAGGAGATCTTCGACCGGCTCCGGCACCTGGAGGCCAGCGCCGAGTTCCGGACCGCGTTCCAGTACAACAACCTGATGTACATGACCGCCGGCCTGCTGGCCGGCGAGGTCGCCGGCTCGAGCTGGGAGGAGCTCGTGCGCTCCCGGATCCTCGAGCCGCTGGGGATGGACCGGACCACCGTCTCGATGGGCGGGCTGCGCTCCGCCGAGGAGGCCGCCGTCGGCTACCGCGAGGCCTCCCGCCCGGACAGCGTCGATCGGCCCGACGACCCCGAGCTGGTGACCATGGACTACCGGGAGATCGACGCCATGGGACCGGCCGGCTCCATCAACTCGACCGCCCTCGACATGGCCCGCTGGGTCCGCCTCCACCTGAACGGAGGCGCGGTGGACGGTACGAGGGTGGCCGACGCCGCCACGGTGGAGCGGACCCACCGCCCCGAGATCGTCGTCGAGGGCGGCGTCCTCTCGGCCCTGCTGAAGCAGCCCGAGATGCCCTACCTGATGTACGGGCTGGGGTGGTTCGTCCAGCCCTACCGGGGCCACCGGATGATCCACCACGGGGGCAACATCGACGGCTTCTCGGCCCGAGTGAGCTTCCTCCCGGACGAGGACGCCGGAGTGGTCGTGCTGGCCAACAGGAACGCCACCTCCCTCCCCACCGTCCTCACCCTCCGGGTCTTCGACCGCCTGCTGGGCCTGGAGCCCGTCGACTGGTCCTCCCGCTACCGCCAGCTCCAGGACCAGGTCGAGAGCGCGCAGCGAGCCGGCGGCGATCTGCGGGAGATCCACCGGAAGGAGGGGACCTCGCCCACCCACGGGCTGGACGCCTACGCCGGCACCTACCGCCACCCCGCCTACGGGAAGCTGGAGATCCGCCGGGGAGAGGACGGGCTGACCGCCGTCTACCACGGCATCGAGCTGCCGATGGAGCACTGGCACTACGACGCCTGGCAGGGGTCGGTGCAGGAGCCCTTCGACCTGCAGTTCCTCTTCCAGTTCGAGACCAACCGGCGGGGCGACGTGGCCGCGGTGACCGCGCCCCTGGAGGGGCAGGTCGATCCGGTGCGCTTCGAGAAGGAGCCGCCCGCGTCGATGTCCGATCCGGCCTTCCTTCGGAAGCTCACCGGGGCGTACCGGCTCATGGGGCTCACCGTCACCGTGGAGCGGCGGGACGGGGCCCTGACTCTCACTGTCCCCGGCCAGCCCGCCTATCGGCTCGAGCCCTACCGGGGGACCGAGTTCGACCTCCGGGACCAGACCGGCTACAGCGTCCGCTTCCGGCTGGAGGACGGCCGCGCGGCCGAGCTGGTGATGATCCAGCCCAACGGCGTCTTCACGGCGGAGCGGATCGAGGAGGGCGGGAGCGACGGCGGCGGGTCCGGGGGCGGATCGGGCCCGGATGCCTGAGCCCGCCGCGTCCCGGGACCGGCGGCTCTGCCTGGTCACCGGGGCGAACGCCGGCGTGGGCCGGGAGACCGCCCTCCGTCTCGTCCGCCGGGGCCACCGGGTGGTGATGGGATGCCGGAGCCGGGAGCGCGCCCGGGCGGCGAGGGAGGCGATCCGCTCGGGCGTCCCCTCGGCGGAGCTCGAGATCCTGGAGCTGGACCTGGCCGACCTCGGCTCGGTCCGGCGGGCCGCCGACGCCTTCCGGGAGCGCCACGACCGGCTGGACGCGCTGGTGGCCAACGCCGGCATCTACCGGGCCCGGCTGCGCCGGACGGCCGACGGCTTCGAGGAGACGATGGCGGTCAACCACCTGGGCCACTTCCTGCTGGCCCGCCTGCTCGCCGGCCCCCTGCGGGCGGCCGGCGGGCGGGCGGTGGTGGTGAGCTCCGAGGCCCACCGGCGCGGCGACCTGGCCGACCGCCCCCTGGAGGCGGTCCTCCGTGGGCCGGACGACTTCAGCGGGGTCCGGGCCTACTGCGACTCGAAGCTGGCCAACGTCCTCTTCGCCCGGGAGCTGGCCCGGCGGGAGGCCGACCACGGGGTGGCGGCGTGCTCGGTCCACCCGGGCTCGCTCGCCACCCGGATCTGGAACCGGAACCGGGACCTCCTGAGCCTGGCCGCCCGCCTGGCGAAGCCGTTCATGGGCCGGCCCGCGGAGGGCGGCGACGTGGTGGCCCGGCGCGTCCTGGACCCGGACCTCTCGCCCGGCGCGGCTCCCTACTTCGACCGCGGCGACCGCGCCCGGCCCGCCCCGCAGGCGGCCGACGGCGACCTGGCCCGGCGCCTCTGGGCGGCCAGCGAGAAGGCGGTGGCGATCGCCTGACCGGTCCGTGGGGTAGGGGCCGCTCGGTCTCGCTGGTAGCGATCCTGCACGGGGAGGGAAGCCCGCTCGAGCGCTCACCCCGTCCGGAGATCCCATGCCCGAGCTGCCCGACGTCGAGCTGGCGCGCCGCACCCTGGAGGAAGCCGCCCGCGGCCGACGCTTCCACGGCGTCGAGGTCCGCGAGCCCGGCCTCCTCGCCGAGGGGCTGACCCCCGGGGCGCTGGAGGAGGCGGTGACGGGGGACGCGCTGGCCGGCGGCCGCCGCCACGGGAAGCAGCTCTTCGCCGGGCTGGAGGACGGCCCCTGGCTCCGGTTCCACTTCGGGATGAGCGGCTTCCTGGCCTGGACCGACGGCGACGATCCGCCCTCCGAGTACCCGTACGTCCTCTTCCGGCTGGAGGGGGATCGGCGGCTCGCCTTCGACTGCCGCCGCAAGCTGGGCGAGGTGGAGCTGGTCGACGACCCCGACGCCTGGATCGCCGACCACGACCTCGGACCGGACGCGCTGGCGGCTGGCGCGGACGGGTTCCTGGAGGCGATGGACGGGAAGCGGGGGATGGTGAAGACCGCGCTGATGGACCAGTCGCGCCTGGCCGGCGTCGGGAACGAGTTCTCCGACGAGATCCTCTTCCGGGCCCGCCTCCATCCCCGGACCGGGATGCCCGCCCTGGACGAGGGGGACCGTCGGGAGCTGTACGCGATCCTCGAGGAGACGCTGAAAACCGCGGTGGACCGGGGGATGGACGCGGACGACCTGCCCGACGGCTGGCTTCTCCCCGTGCGGGAGGAGGGAGCCGACTGCCCGCGCTGCGGGACCGCGATCCGCCGCGAGGAGATCTCGGGCCGGGGCTGTTACCTCTGTCCGGACTGCCAAACCGAGGGAGGCGAGCGATGAGCGAGGTCCGCCACCGCCCCGACGAGGGGCGCTTCGAGATCCCCCTGGACGAGGGGGAGGCCTACCTGGAGTACGAGGGCCCGGAGGACGGGGTCGTGGACTTCACCTCGACCTTCGTCTCCCCGGACCACCGGGGTGAGGGGCTGGCCGGGCGGATCGTCCTGTCGGCCCTCCGCTGGGCCCGGGACGAGGGCCTGGAGGTCGTGCCCACCTGCCCCTACGTCCGGACGACCATGACCGAGAAGCACCCCGAGTTCGCGTCCCTGGTCGCCGAGGGGGAGGGCCCCGGCGGCGAGGGCGACGGCGGCTGAGCGCGGGGCGAGGGAGCCGCCCCTTCAGGCCCCCTTCAGCTCGTCCAGCTCGTAGGAGGTGTCCCGCCACTCGATGCGCCCCGTGGCCAGGGCCTTGAGCGCCGACCGCCAGC
>CAYVFM010000015.1:0-13207 GCA_964450995.1 uncultured Gemmatimonadota bacterium
CGGACCTGCTGGTCCAGAACTGCGACGAGTACTACAGCTACAACAGCCTCTCGGGGCTCACCTCGGCCGACGAGATGTCCACCCAGAGCCACGATCCGTGGGAGCTGGTGGAGCGGGCGGTCCACCGGATGGACGACCGCGACGACGTGATGCGCTCGGACCGCCTGAAGCAGGTGATGCTGGAGATGGACGCCGGGTTCGACGAGAAGGACCACGGCTTCAACAAGTTCAACCGGTTCCTGGCCGAGGCTTCCTCGCGAGGCCTGGTGAAGCTCCGGAAGATCGGCGACGGCCAGTACGAGGTGAAGCCGGCCCGCGAGCTCGAGGACGGCGGTCCCGAGGCGGCCTCGGAGGAGAAGGCGGCGAAGCGGTCCGAGCCGGAGCCGTCGAAGCGGGATCGCGAGCCCTCGGGGCGGGGGAGCTCCGGCCGGGGGAGCTCCGGCGGCCGCGGCGACGGCCGCGGCTCGCGCGGACGGTCCCGACCCGACAGGTCGTCGAAGAAGCCCTCCTCCGGCTCGGTGGACGCGTCCAGCCTGCGGGCGGGCTACGACCTGCTCCGGGACGTGGTGGCCGACCTGGCCGACGAGGACGAGCCGGTCCGGGACTCGGAGGTCAAGCGCGAGATGCTCCGCCGCGACGGGAGCTTCGACGAGGCCGCCCTGGGCTTCAGCAAGTTCAGCCGGTTCCTGCGCCAGGCCCACGACGAGGAGGTCGTGGACGTGGCGAAGGACGACGACGGCAACTACCACCTGGCGCCCGCCGGCTCCGGGGTCGCCGAGGCCGGGGCACGGGCCACCGGACGGGACGAGGGTCCCTCCGGACGGACCGCCGGCCGCCGGGAAGCACCGGAGCGGGAGCAGGCCCGGGACCGCGACGCCGGGGGCGGGGAGACCGCCCGGGCGGAGACCGACCGGGAGTCCCGTGAGTCCCGGGAATCCCGGGAGGACCGGGGCGGCCGGGCCGAGGAGGACGCCGGCGCGGAGCCCGACGAGGACGAGGAGGAGCGGGACGAGCGGCCGGAGGCGTCCGCCGGCTCCGGCCGGAGCCGCGGACGGGGCCTGGGACGCGCCCGGCGGGGTTCCCGTGACCGGACCTCCTCCGGCTCCGACGACGGCGACGCCACCCCCGCGCCCGGGCCCGTGGACGAGGGGGCCGACGAGGACGAGCAGCAGCAGGAGGAAGCCGCCGCGTCGTCCGGGACGGCCCCGGACGGCGAGTCCGGCGCCGCCTCCGGCGGCGGACGAGGCCGCCGACGGAGGGGCGGGCTGGGCCGCTTCCGGAAGGGCAGCCGCGGCGGGCCCGGCGGGTCGTCCGACACGAACGGGTCCGAGGACGGGAGCCCGACGCCCGGTCCCGTGGACGCGGACGCCGGCGGCGAGTCCGGGGACGAGTCGCCGCGGGTCTCCGACAGGTCCGGCAGCGACGCCGCGACGGGGGACGACGGCCGACGCTCGTCGTCCGGGCCGGACACCTCCGGGCGGGACGGCGGGAACGGGGCCGGCGCTCCGGTGCCCGAGGAGGCCGCCGACGACCCGGTGGGCCACATGGTCGGACGGTGGCCGGGCGTGGGCCGGAAGACCGCCGAGAAGCTGGTCGAGGCCTTCGGGGACGAGGTCTTCGAGGTCATCGACCGGAGCCCGGACCGCCTGACGAAGGTGCTCCCGGACCACCGGGCCCAGGCGGTGGTCGAGGCCCGGCGCGAGGAGCGGGAGCGGGTCGAGGCGTGAGCCCGGGCGGCGGCCGGTCCTCCGCGGGGTCGACGCGGGCCGGCGAGGCCGGCGCCGCCCCCGACGGGGGGACGCCGCCGCCTCCCGGCCGGCCGGTGCCGGCGGCGGACCTCGTTCGGCCCGCCGACGAGGTCGCCCGCGACCTGCTCGGCCTCCTGCTCGTCTCCGACGTCGACGGACGCCGCACGGTCGGCCGGATCGTCGAGACCGAGGCCTATCCCGGCCCCGGGGACCCCGCCTCCCACGCCGCCGCGTCGGTGGGCCGCACCGACCGGAACGACCCCATGTTCGGCCCGGCCGGGACCGCCTACGTCCACGTCAACTACGGCATCCACCGCTGCCTCAACGTCGTCGTCGACCGGGAGGGTCACCCGGCGGCGGTCCTGGTCCGGGCCCTGGAGCCGCTGGAGGGCCGGGAGACGATGCGCCGGCGTCGGGGCCACGACGAGCTCACCAGCGGACCCGGGCGCCTGGGCGAGGCGCTGGGCGTCGACCGGGAGCTTCAGCGGCACCCCCTCTCCGATCCGCCGCTCCGCCTCCGGGACGACGGGACCCGCGTCCCCGACGAGGCCGTGGAGCGGACGCCCAGGGTGGGCATCTCGAAGGCGGTGGAGGCGGAGCTGCGCTTCCTGGACGGGCGCAGCCGGTGGGTGTCCCGGCGATGACCCCCCGGCGGGACGCCGGCGGGGCCCCGGGGACGTCCGACCCGGACGCCGCGTCCCGGGCCCTCCACCGGGAGGCCCGCGTCTTCGACGGGCACAACGACGTCGCGCTCCGCCTGGCCGACGATCCCGCCGACGGACCCCGGCCCGGGGGACACCTCGACCCGGCCCGGATGCGGGAGGGCGGGATGGACGGCGGCGTCTTCGCGGTCTGGGTGGACCCCTCCCTCGATCGACCCCTGGAGCGGGCGCTCCGGGGCGTGGAGCGGCTCGTGGCCTGGCTGGAGGCGGAGCCCGCCCTGCGGCCGGTGCGGGAGGCCGCCGATCTGGAGGAGGCCGCCGACGAGGGCCGGATCGCGGCCGTGCCGGGGATCGAGGGGGGCTACCCCGTGGGCGACGACCCGGGAGCGGTGGACCGGCTCTTCGAGGCCGGGGTCCGCTGCCTCACGCTGACCTGGATGGAGCACACCGCCTGGGCGGACGCCGCCGGCCCCGAGCCCCGACACGGCGGGCTCACGGCCACCGGCCACCGGGTCGTCGACCGCCTCCGGGCCCGGGGGATGGCGGTGGACGTGAGCCACGCGGCCGACGCGACGGTGGCGGACGTCCTCGAGCGGGACGACGGGCCCGTGATCGCGTCCCACGGCGGCGCCCGCGCGCTGGCCGACCTCCCCCGCAACCTGCCCGACGACCTGCTGGCCGGCATCGGGGAGGGGGGCGGCGTGGCGGGGATCGACTTCTTCCCGGGCCACCTCGACGAGGCCTGGGGGCGCCGGTACGAGGCGGCCCGCCGGGAGCTCGGCCCGGAGCTGCACACCCCGGAGGGCCGGACGGCGCTGTCGGAGCGGACCGCCGACCTGGATCCGGTGGGCCTGGACCGGGTGGCCGACCACGTCGAGCACGCCCTGGCGGCGGCGGGCCCCGGCGGGGTGGGGCTGGGCAGCGACTTCGACGGGGTGCCGCTGTTGCCCGACGGGATGCGCGACGTGCGCGACCTCCCGGAGCTCACGGCCCGGCTCGTCGACCGCGGCCTGGAGCGGGACGTCCTGCGGGGCGTGCTGGGGGGGAACTTCCGCCGGGTCCTGCGCCGGGTGCTGCCGTGAGGGCGGGCGCGCCCGGCCGTCCGCCCGACGGCCGTCCCGCGGACGGGCGCTGGGGAACGGGGGGCTGACGATGGAGGCGACGACGTTCGGCTTCCTCTCCCTGCTGCCGCCGGTGCTGGCCATCGTGCTGGCCATGTGGAGCCGGCGGGTCTACCTGTCGCTGCTGGCCGGGATCTGGCTCGGGTGGACCCTCCTCTCGGGCGGGAACCCCCTGGGCGGGGCCGCCGCCACCATCGACGCCACCGTCCGGGTCCTGGGCGAGGCCTCCAACGCCCGGGTCCTGCTGTTCACCTTCGCCATCGGCGCCCTCATCGCCGTGGTGGAGGCCAACGGCGGCGTCCGCGGCTTCGTGCGGTGGGTGGAGGACCGCGAGTGGGTGACCAGCGCCCGCCGGGCCCGCCTGATGGCGTGGATCGTGGGGCTGGTCATCTTCATCGAGTCCAACATCACCATCCTGGTGGCCGGCTCGGTGGCCCGGCCGCTCTTCGACCGGTTCCGGGTCTCCCGGGAGAAGCTGGCCTACATCATCGACTCCACCTCCGCGCCCATCTGCATCCTGATTCCGTTCAACGCCTGGGGCGCCTACGTCCTGGGCCTCCTGGGCGGGCTCGGGGTGGAGCGCCCCCTGGGGACCTTCCTGGCGGCGATCCCGCTGAACCTGTACGCCCTGGGGGCGGTGACGCTGGCCGGGCTGGCCGCGGCCGTGGGCTTCGACTGGGGGCCGATGCGCGAGGCCGAGGAGCGGGCCGCCCGGGGCGAGACGGTCTCCGAGGAGGGGACGACGATGGCGGGGCCCGACCGGATCGCCCCGGACCCGCCGGAGGACGCCCCGCTCCGGGCGGTCAACATGGTGGCGCCCATCGCCGTGATGGTGCTCACGATGCCGGTGGGGATGTACGTCACCGGCGACGGAAGCCTGGCCCAGGGATCGGGGACCGTCAGCGTCCTGTGGGCCGTCTCGGCCGGCCTGGCCGCCGCCTGGCTCCTCTCGCTCGGCCAGGGGATCCTGGACGCCGAGCGGCTCAGCGAGACCAGCCTGGAGGGGGCCGGCGGCCTCACCGGCATGGCCCTGGTGCTCCTGCTGGCGCTGGCGCTGGGCGACGTGACCGGGGAGCTGGGGACCGGCGAGTACGTGGCGGGCGTGGTGGGCGGGGCGATCCCCCTCCCCCTGCTGATGCCCCTCCTGTTCCTGACGGCCGGCTTCATCGCCTTCGCCACCGGCTCGAGCTGGGGCACCTTCGCCATCGTCCTCCCGCTGGCCGTGCCGCTGTCGGTGGAGCTGGGGCTGGCGCCGGCGCCCTTCGTGGCGGCGGTCCTCTCCGGCGGGATCTTCGGCGACCACTGCAGCCCCATCAGCGACACGACCATCATCTCCTCCCTGGCGGCGGCCACCGACCACGTGGACCACGTCCGGACCCAGCTCCCCTACGCGCTGACGGCGGGGACGGCGGCGGCCGCGGGCTTCGCCGCGGTGGGGGCCTGGCTGGCGGCGTGAGGGCGCCGGCAACATCCGCGGGGCCGAGCGGTAGGCATCGGAGGGGAGGGGCGACGCACCGCCGACCGGAGGCCGGACCGTGACCGACGAGCTGCCCGAGAGCCTGCGCGAGATCGTGGACCGCTTCGCCGCGGGCTCGGAGCGCCTGCGGACCCGGGGGCTGCTGCAGTACGGCGATCGCCTCCCCGATCTGCCGGATCGCCTGCGGGAGGACCGCGGGGAGCTGGAGCAGGTCCACGAGTGCCAGACCCCCTTCTTCCTGCACGCCGAGGTCGAGGAGGACGGCACCGTCCGTCTCCACTTCGACGCCCCCCGCGAGGCCCCCACGGTCCGCGGATACGCCGGCATCCTCCACGCCGGCCTGGACGGCTGCACGGCCGGGGAGATCCTGGCCGTCCCGGACGACTTCTACCGGGAGATGGGCCTGGAGGAGGTGGTCAGCTCGCTCCGCCTGCGGGGGATGGGCGCCATCGTCGCGCGCCTCAAGGCCCGGGTCCGCGAGCGGGCGCCCGCGGCCTGACGGCCGCCTCGCCGCCGTCGCCGTCCCCGGGGCCGCCGCCCCGGACCTTCCGCACCGCGAACGCCCCCGCCAGCACGACCGCGAACGCGCAGACCACCACCGGCCCGGTGGGGAGGTCCGTCCCGTAGGAGACCGCCAGCCCGACCACCGTGGCGACGGTCCCGGTCGACCAGGCCACGGCCAGCAGGGAGGCGGGCCGGCGGGCGAACAGGAAGGCGATCACCGCCGGGATCACCAGGAAGGTGAAGACCAGCAGGACGCCCGCGATGGCCACCGACGAGGTCACCACGACGCCGAAGAGGGCGTAGAAGAGGAAGTCCCACCAGGGGAGGGACCATCCCTCCCGCCGCGCCCGCTCCGGGTCCAGCGAGATCGTCAGGAAGCGGTCCCGCAGGAGCCAGTGGATCGCGCCGACCGCCGCGTAGACGGCCGCCGTCTTCCCCACCGTCGGCCAGGTCACCCAGAGCAGGCTCCCGGTGAGCAGCTCCTGGACGTGCTCCGAGCCCCGCGGGGCCTGGGCCGCCAGGAGGATCGTGGCGGCGGAGGCCACCACGTAGACGATGCCGATGATCGCCTCCTGGGGGACCGGCAGGTCCTCCAGCCGGGTGGCCGCCAGCAGGGCCGCGGCCACGAGGGTGGCGAGGAGGCCCGTCAGGTAGGAGGCGGTCTCCGGCCCGATCCCCGGCAGGGCCTCGATCGGGACCGCCATCCCCAGCCCGGCCGCCGCCCAGCCCAGGGCGGCGACCTGGGCCAGGGCCAGGTCCACGAAGATCACCTCCCGCGCGATGACGTGGATCCCCAGGTAGCCGTGGATCCCCACCAGGACCAGGGCGGCGGCCAGCGCCGGCAGCATCAGCTCCAGCATCTCAGCCCCCGCTCCCGCCGGCGTCCCCGCCGTCGGCCGCCCCCGCGGCCCGGAAGGCCTCGGCCAGGCGGGAGACCCACAGGTCGACCAGCTCGAAGTAGTCGTCCACGCCCTCCGCGCCCCCCACGTGCTCGGGGACGATCACGGCCCGGGCGCCGGTCCGCTCGGCCACGCGGCGCACCTGGGAGGCGCTGAAGTAGTTCGCCGCCAGGATCACGGGGATCCCCTCCCTCCGCACGAAATCGATCACGTCCCGCACGTGGCCCGGGGACGGCGGGATGCCGGGCTTCGGCTCGACGTACATGGCGCAGTCGACCCGGAAGCGGGCGCTGAAGTACGCCCAGTTCTTGTGGTAGCAGACCACCCGCCGGTCCCGGAAGGGGGCGGCCTCGGCGAGCCATCCGCCCAGGTGGTCGGTCAGGGGACGCCCCTGGTGGACGTGCTCCCGGGCGAAGGACCAGAAGCGCCGGTTGAGGGCCAGGTGCAGGAGGTTGTCCCGTCCGACCATCCGCACCAGCTCCGCGCCGAAGGTCCGCTCGAGGATCGCGTCCTCGAAGGCCCGGAGCCGCCGGTCGTAGGCTTCGCCGCCCTCCGGGTCGACCCGCTTCAGGCCCGCGGCGATGTTCCGGGCGATGCGGATCCCGTTGATCGGGTCGGTGTGGACGTGCGGGTTCCCGTGGACGTGCACGTCGCCGCCGGCCCGGGACACGTTCTCGGGCACCTGCAGGAGCTGGACGCCCTCGTGGGCCGCCACGTGGCCCCCGGCGCCCTCCAGGACCCGCGCGTTGCCGGCCCGGTCGAGGAGGGCCGGGACCCAGAGCTCCAGGTCCAGGCCGGTGGTGACGAAGAGGTCGGCTCCCTGGAGCTTCGCGGCGTGGCTGGGGCGGGGCGAGACGAAGTGGGGGTCCTCGTCGCCCCGGGCGATGGCCTCCACCCGGGCCCGGTCCCCGGCCACCTCCCGGGTGATGGCCGCGTACGTCGGCAGGGTCGTGACCACCCGGATCTCCTCCTGCGCGTCCGCCGGGCCGGGCGGGGCCGCCAGCAGGAGGGCCACGGCCGTCAGCGACCCCACCGCGGCGGCGAACACGGCGCTCCGTCCCTCGTGTCTGCGTGACATCGTCCGACCCTCCCTAGTAGGTCTCGTGCTTGTGGGGCCCGACCGACCACACCGTCTGCAGCAGCAGGCTGTGGTCGGCGTCGCTGCCGATGGTGTCGAGGTAGCTGTACTGGAGCCGCAGGCGGACCCACTCGCTCTGCCACCAGCTCACGTGGGGGGCGAGCTGGAAGCGGCGGGGGGCGTCGCCGAAGCCGTCGAGCCAGTCGGCCCGCGCACCGACGACCCACCGGCGGTCCAGCCGGTAGTTGCCCTGCAGGTAGCCGCCGTGGCCGGAGAGCCGGACGCCGCCGTAGTCCTTCTCGGCCAGGTACCACGCGGCGGCCAGCCGGGCGTCCTCGTACAGCCCCCGGCCGGTCGGGCGCCAGCGCACGGCCGCGTCGAACGACAGGAGGCGGGTGTCCAGGTCCACGCCGTCGGCGACCTCGTCGTTGGTGCCGAGGAAGGCGGTGGTCCCCAGCTCGAGGTACGTGTCCGGGCCCAGGTCCCAGAAGCTGTTCAGGTGGCCCAGCCAGGACGGGTCGTCGCCCCCGTCCAGCAGGGTGGAATGGTTCCCCCGGGTCGCCTCCACCGTCAGCTCGTGCGTGCCCGCGCCGGTCGTCACGGAGGGGGACGTCAGCGCCACGCCGGTCTGGATGAGGCCGTCCTCGCCCAGGAAGTGCATGGACGCCAGCGGCCGGTCCACCTCCAGCAGGGCGTGGGTGTGCCAGCGGTTGTAGCGGCCGATCTCCTGGCGGAAGCGGCCGGCCTTGAGGCCGATCCCGGCCGGGAGGCCCACCCAGTAGAGGTAGCCCTCCTCCAGGTCGAGCCCTTCGCCGTGGCCGTCCTCGCCCTCTTCGAGGAAGTCGGGCCGGGCGCCGGAGAGGGCCTCCTCCAGGCCGGCGACCTCGAACTCCTCCTCCCGGGCCAGGAAGATCTTCGTCCGGGTGTAGGGGTCCAGGGCGGCCTGGAAGGAGAACTCGAACTCGCGCGGGGTGAAGGCGGTGACGTCGGAGCCCTCCGCGGGTCGGGCCCAGTTCGCCACCAGGTCCCCGGTGACGCTGATCTCGGGGTTGAGCACCTGGAGGCCCCGGGAGCCGGAGGCTCCCCCGTCCCCGTCCGCGGTGTCCGCCTCCGCCGCCTCGCGGGCCGCCTCCCGGGCGGCCGCCCGGAGCTCGGCCAGGCCGTCGGCGGTGTCGGCGGCGGCCCCCGCCGCCACGGTATCACCGGCGCGGTCCCGCAGCTGCTCCACGAGCCGGAGCAGGCTGTCCATCCGGGCTTCCAGCTCGGCCACCCGGCGGGCCAGGCTGTCGGCGCGGGCGCCCGGATCGGGCGACGGCTCCTCCTGGGCCGCCGCCGGACCGGCGGGGGCCGCCAGCAGCAGCCCCGCGGCCGCCAGGGCGGCCAGGGGCCCGGCACGCCGCGGCGCGGCCGGACGGTTCGGGGTCTCGGGGGGCACGGGTCGTCGGGTCATCGCATCCTCCTCGCAGGGGTGGAGATCCGGAGCGCGCCGCCGGCTCCGGGCGGTCGCCGGCCGGGCCGACGGCAGGCCGCGCCGCTCTGCCGCGGCGGGGGGCGCTGCCGGTCGCTGTCGGGGGCGCCGGGCCGCGGAGGCCCGGCGCGGGTCAGGCGAGGAGGGAGGGAGGGGCCCGCGGGCGGGCGTCGCCCCGGATCGGCCCCGACGCGTCGCGGCTGTCCGCGAGGCCGGAGGGCCCGGTCGTCACGGCGGCGGGGGCCGGGGCGGGGGCGGGGCGGGCGGCCGCGGCCGCCGAGGCGAAGAGCTGGACGCAGGCCACGTGGTGGTGGGCCACGCGGCACCGGTCCGGGTCGTGCGAGGATTCGACGTGATCGACCCGCGACGGGGCGTGGGCGTCCACGACGGTCCGGGCCACCGGTACCGCCAGGACGGCGGCCAGGGTCGCCAGGGCCAGCAGCTTTCGCGGGGTGTCGCGCATGCCTCCTCCGGGCCGACGGGGCCGCGGCCGGGCGGCCGCAGCGACTGACGATTCTTACCGTCCGCACCTCCCCGAGGTCCCCGCCTTCCCGCTTCCCCCCGCCGGAGGGGCCGGCCTCCTCCCGGGAAGCGCCGCCGCCCCGGCAGCGTCCCGAGCGTCCCGTGCCCGCGTTGAAGCGGTCGATCCCCGGCGGTATACTGCCCGCACGGCCGATCCGGCGCCGACGTCCGCGCCCCGTCATCCCGCGAGGACCTCCGACATGCCCAGGGTACGCGTCACCCGACACCTGCACTTCTCCGCCGGCCACCGGCTCCATCGGCCCGGGTGGGACGAGGAGCGGAACCGGGAGGTGTTCGGGGCGTGCAGCAACCCGGCGGGCCACGGGCACAACTACGACCTGGAGGTCACCGTGGAGGGCGAGGTGGACCCCGAGACCGGGTTCGTCATCGACCTCAAGCGGCTGAAGGAGCTGGTCCAGGGGATGATCATCGACGACGTCGATCACGCGAACCTCAACGAGGACGTCCCCTGGATGGAGGGGGTGAACCCCACTGTCGAGAACCTGGCCGTCCGGATCTGGCGGCGGCTGGAGGGCCGGCTGGACGGGGCGGAGCTGGCCTCGGTGAAGCTCTGGGAGACCGACCGCAACGTGGTGGAGTACCGCGGTGAGTGACGACGGAGGGGACCGGGACGGGGCGGGGCGCGGGCCGCGCCTGGGCGAGGCCTCCCTCGAGGAGCTGGTGGCCGAGCAGCTCCGCCGGCTCGGCGAGGACCCGGACCGGGAGGGGCTGGAGCGGACGCCGGAGCGGGTGCGGGAGTCCCTGGAGTTCCTGACCCGCGGCTACGAGATGACGGTGGAGGAGGCCGTGGGGGAGGGGATCTTCGACGAGCCCCACGACAGCATGGTGCTGGTGAAGGACATCGAGCTCTACTCGCTGTGCGAGCACCACGTGCTCCCCTTCTTCGGCAAGGCGCACGTGGCCTACATCCCCGACGGCAAGGTGGTGGGGCTGAGCAAGGTCCCCCGGATCGTCGAGGTCTTCGCCCGGCGCCTCCAGATCCAGGAGCGGCTCACCGAGCAGATCGCCTCGGCCCTGCAGGAGGCCCTGCAGCCCCGCGGGGTGGGCGTGGTGGTGGAGGCCTACCACCTCTGCATGATGATGCGCGGCGTCGAGAAGCAGAACAGCAAGACCATCACGAGCGCGGTCCGCGGCACCTTCCGGAGCGACCAGCGGACGCGGGACGAGTTCCTGCGGCTGGTCCTCTCCCCGCAGTTCGTCTCCTGAGCCGGGAGGCGGCGTGGAGCTGGCGGGCCGCGACGTCCTCCTGACCGGGGCGAGCCGCGGGATCGGCCGCGCCCTGGCCCGGGAGCTGTCCGAGCGCGGCGCCCGGCTGGTCCTCTCCTCCCGGGGCGGGGACGACCTGGAGGCGGCGGCCCGGGAGACCGGGGGCACGGCCGTGGCGGCCGACCTGGCCCGGGGCGAGGAGGCGGACCGCCTGGCCGAGCGGGCCCGGGACGTCCTGGGCAGGGCCCCCGACGCCGTGATCCACGACGCCGGGATCTTCCGCCTGGCGCCGGCCCACCGGACCCCGACGGAGCTGTTCGCCCGCCACCTGGCCGTGAACCTGGAGGCCGGCTTCCGGCTCGTCCGGGCCTTCCTGCCCGACCTGCTCCGGCGGGACGAGGGCGTCCTGGTCCACATGGGCTCGCAGGCGGGGCGCACGGCGCTGCCCGGCAACGCCGCCTACTCGGCCTCGAAGTACGGCCTGCGGGGCCTGCACGAGGTGCTGGCCGTGGAGCTGGAGGGCCGGGGGGTCCACAGCCTGCTGGTCGAGCCCGGCCCCGTGGACACCGGCGCCTGGGACCCCCTGGAGGACCGGCTGGGCGGGGACCTGCCCTCCCGGTCGGAGATGCTCCGGCCGGAGACGGTGGCGACGGCCGTGGCCGACGCGGTGGAGCGCGACCCGCCCCCCGCGACGCTCCCCCTGGAGGCGGGCTGAGCCGTGCTCCTGGAGCTCTCCGAGGTCTTCGTCTGCCCCCGCTGCCGGCCCGTCCAGGGGATGGTGGTGATGGTGGACCGCCTGGAGGGCCGGCGCGTCCTGGAGGGCCGCCTGGGCTGTCCCTCCTGCGACCTCCGGGTGCCGATCCGGGGCGGGACCCTCCGGTTCGACCGGGCCCGGCTCCCGGGGGAGGACGAGGGGAGCGCGGCCGGCGCGGAGCGGGACGCCGGAGCCGGTCCGGCGACCGCGGCGACCGTGAGCGGCCGCCGGCTGCCGGAGCTCCTCCGCGAGGTGGATCCCGGCGAGGCGGCCCTTCGGCTGGCCGCCCTGGCGGGCGCGGACGCCGCCGAGGGCTATCTCCTGCTGGGTCCGGGCCTCGCCGGGCTCGCGGCCGGCGTCGCCGCCCGGGCCCCGGACGCCGAGGTGCTGGCCCTGGCCGACGACCCGGAGGGCGAGCCGGAGGAGGGGGTGGCCCGGGCGGTGGGCATCGACCCCGCGGCCCTGCCGCTGGTCACCGGCCGCATGGCCGGGGCGGCCCTGTCCGCGCCGCGGGCGGAGGAGCTGGAGGAGGCCGTCCGCGTGCTGGGGGAGGACGCCCGCCTGGCGGTGCTCGCCCCGGGGCCCTCCTGCCGCGAGATCCTGGAGGAGCTGCCGGTCCGGGTGGCGACGGCCGAGGACCGGGCGGTGGTGGCCGTCCGGGAGCCCGGCGGCTTCGACGCCCCCTTCGCCCGCTTCCCGGGCGGCCCCCGGCCCCGCTCCCCGGGGGAGGGCGAGGCCGGCCCGGACGGGGACGGCGACGCGGACGGCCCGGAGGCGGACGGCGGCTGAGGCCCCGCGGCGCGTTGCCGAGGGCCGAGAGGCGGTCTAACTTCCGAAGATCCGGGCCCGAAGCGAGGGCCCGGACGCACGCCCAATCGTCCGACGGGAGCACGCATGCGTCTGAGCACCCGGGCCTTCGCCATCGCCGGAGGCGCCGTGTCGGCGGCCGCCGTCCTCGGGGCGACGCTCCTCTTCCTCGTGGGGCCGGGCGACCCCGGCGCCCTGTCGCCGCTGGCGGGCCTGCTGTTCGGTTATTCCGTCTCCGTCGCCGGCGCCTTCGTGGGCGCCCTCTGGGCCTACGCCTACGGCTTCCTGGCGGCGGGCGCGGTGGCTTTCGCGTACAACCTGGCGCTGGTCCCGCCCCCGCCCCCGCCGGGGGCCGGCGGGCGGGGCCCCGGCGTCGAGCGAGGAGCCCCATGAACTGGTGGAAGTTCTGGCAGGAGGAGGAGAACCAGGGGGAGGACCCGGACTACTACGAGGAGGGCGTCTCCCTGGTGGAGCAGGAGCGCTACCACGAGGCGCTGACCTCGTTCCGGCTGGCGCTCCGGGAGCGGCCGGACGCCGCCGAACCCCTGGAGCAGATGGGCGTCGTCTACACCCGCATCGGCGTGACCGACGAGGCGATCAAGGCCTACCGGAAGGCGCTGGATCGCGATCCGGACAGCGCGGGCGCCCACTACGGCCTGGGCTTCCTGATGCTCCGGCGCGGGCGGGAGAGCGAGGCCGAGCGCCACCTGGAGGCGTTCCTGGAGAGCGCGTCGGGCGGCGAGGCCGAGGCCCGGCACGTTCGACACGCCCGGGAGACGCTGGAGCAGCTCCGGGGCGCCGCCGACGGGGACGAGCGAGCCACGGAGGGGGAGGAGGACCGAGATGGCTGACGAGGACGGCGGCGCGATGCGCGAGGCGGCGACCCCGGGCCGGCCCGAGCCGGGGACCCTGGTGGAGCTCTTCCTGGACGGCCTGGAGG
>CAYVFM010000015.1:13307-20504 GCA_964450995.1 uncultured Gemmatimonadota bacterium
CCGGGCCGGCCCGAGCCGGGGACCCTGGTGGAGCTCTTCCTGGACGGCCTGGAGGAGCACCGGGACCGGGAGGCGAAGCGCGTCCGGGGGCCCGACGGCTGGCGCTCGCTGAGCCACCGCGAGTTCGGGGAACGGGTCCGGGAGACGGCCCTGGGGCTCCAGGCCCTGGGCCTGGAGCGGGGCGACCGGGTGGCCATCGTCGCCGACACCCGGATGGAGTGGGCCCAGGCCGACTTCGCGCTCCTGATGTCCGGCCTGGTGGCCGTGCCGGTCTATCCCTCGCTCCCCCCGAACCAGATGCGCCACATCCTGGACGACGCCGGGGCGCGGGCGGCTTTCGTGGAGGACCAGGAGCAGTACGACAAGCTGGCCGAGATCGGGGACGAGCTGCCCGGGCTGGAGCGCGTCTTCGTCTTCGAGGCGGTGGAGGAGGCGCCCGGAGGCCCGCCGGCCGAGACCCTGGAGGAGCTTCGGGACCGCGGGGCGGGGGCGGGGACGAAGCTGTCCGCGGGCTACGAGGAGCGAGCCCGCCGGGCCGAGCCCGACGACCTGGCCACCCTGATCTACACCTCCGGCACCACCGGCGCCCCGAAGGGCGTGATGCTCACCCACGACAACTTCGTGAGCAACGTCCGGGCGTGCTGCGAGATCCTCCCGCTGAGCGAGGACGACGTGGCGCTCTCCTGGCTCCCCCTGGCCCACGTCTTCGAGCGGATGTCCGGACACTTCCTGATGTGGAGCCGCGGGGCCACCGTGGCCTACGCCGGGTCGGTGGACACGGTGGCCCGGGACATGGGCGAGGTGCGGCCCACCATCATGACCGCCGTCCCGAGGCTGTACGAGAAGTTCCTGGAGAAGGCCGAGGCCGCTGCCCGGGAGGCCGGCGGGCTGAAGGCGAAGATCTTCGACTGGGCCCGCGAGGTGGGGGAGGAGCGGGCGTCGGTCCGCCTGGCCGGCGAGAAGGCGGGCCCGTGGCTGGCCCTCCGGCACGCGGTGGCCGACCGGCTGGTCTTCTCCAAGCTCCGGGCCCGCACCGGGGGGCGCATCCGCTACTTCATCAGCGGCGGCGCCCCCCTCTCGGTCCCGGTGGGCCGCTTCCTCTGGGCTGCCGGCCTCGAGGTCCTCGAGGGCTACGGGCTCACCGAGACCTCGCCGGTGCTCTGCGTGAATCCGCCCGAGCGGCCGAAGCTCGGCACGGTGGGGCCGCCCATCCCGGGCACGGAGCTGAGGATCGCCGGGGACGGCGAGATCCTGGCCCGCGGCCCCCAGGTGATGCGCGGCTACTTCGAGAACCCGGAGGCCACCGACGAGGTGCTGGACGAGGACGGCTGGCTCGCCACCGGCGACATCGGCGAGCTGGACGAGGACGGCTACCTGGCCATCACCGACCGGAAGAAGGAGATCCTGGTCACCTCCCAGGGGAAGAACATCGCCCCCTCGCCGGTGGAGAACGCCCTCCAGCGGTCCCGCTGGATCGAGTACGCGGTCCTCATCGGCGACCAGCGCAAGTTCCCCATCGTCGTCGTCCAGCCGGCCTTCGAGGAGGTCCGCGGCGAGGCCGGCGGCGGGGAGCCGGAGGGGCTGATCCGGGATTCGAGCGTCCAGGAGCTGATCCGGGAGGACGTGGCCCGGATCGCGGCGGACTTCGCCGGCCACGAGCAGCCGGGGGAGATCCTGCTGGTGGCCCGCGAGTTCAGCGTCGAGGGCGGCGAGCTGACGCCGACGATGAAGGTCAAGCGCCGCAAGATCGAGGGCCGCTGGGCCGAGGACATCGATCGTGTCTACCGCCTGGCCGAGGAGGAGGGCGACGAGGAGACGATCGGCGTCCGGGCGGCCGGCGAGGGCGGCGGATGACGCCGGCGGGCGACCCCGACGTGCGGCTGGCCCTGGTGACGGGACCCGACGAGGAGCTCCGCCGCCTGGCCGAGCGCCTGGTGAACGAGCGGCTCGCGGCCTGTGTAAACGTCCTCGGCGGCGTGACCTCGGTCTACCGGTGGGAGGGCGCCGTGGAGCGGGCGGACGAGAGCCTGGCCCTGATCAAGACCACCGGCGGCCGGCTGGACGACCTGCGGGAGCGGGTCCTCTCCCTCCATTCCTACGACGAACCGGAGTTCCTGGCGCTCGGGGTGGACGGGGGCTCGGCGGGCTACCTCCGGTGGGTGGCCGATTCGGTGTCCGGGGAGTGACGAGCATGTCCGAGGAGCGAGAGCGGGAGCCGGAGGAGCGCCCGGAGGACGGGGAGGCGGACGACACCCCCTCCGACGAGGGCGAGGAGCGCCCCGGGGAGGGGCCGGAGGCGCGGGACGGCTCCGGGGAGGCCTCCGATCCGGAAAGCCCGGTGGAGGACGCCGGGCCGGGAGAGGCCGACGACGGGGGCGGGGACGCCCCGGACCCGGAGGAGGCGGCCGGCTCGACCGGGGACGGGGAGCCGGCCCCGGAGCCTCCCCCGGACGACGGGGAGGAGATCGACCGGGACGAGGTCGAGCGCCTCTACACCCGGGCCCGGGAGCTGGCCGACCGGGGCGAGCTCCGGAAGGCGGCCGAGACGTACAACGAGCTGCTGCTCCGCGACCCCCGGCACCTCAAGGCCCGGAACAACCTGGGCTACGTCTACGACCGCCTGGGCGACTCGGAGCGGGCGCTCCAGGAGTACCGGAAGGCGCTGGAGCTGGACCCCGAGAACGTCCAGCTCCTGAGCAACATCGGAGCCCTCCTGGGGGCGCTGGGGCGCTACGAGGAGGCGGAGGAGGAGCTGCGCCGGGCCCTCTCCATCGACCCGGAGAGCCCCGACGCGCACATGAACCTCGGGCTGGTCTTCTACCGCAAGGGCCTCTACCCCCGGGCCGCCACCGAGCTGCGCAAGGCCATCGACCTGGACCCGGAGCGCGGCCCGGCCTTCTTCTACCTGGGCGAGGCCTACAACCGGCTGGGTCGGATCGACGAGGCGCTGGAGGCGCTGGAGAAGGCCGTCCAGCTCCAGCCCGGCAACGCCCGGGCCTACTACACGATGGGGATCCTCTTCGACCGCCGTCAGGAGCGGGACCGAGCGGCCAGCATGTACCGGAAGGCCCGCGACCTGGAGTCGAAGGAGGGCGGGGAGCCAGGGCCGCTTTGATCGAGGTGGCGGCGCGCCCGCTGGCCGAGGTCGGGAGCGGGGCCCTGATCCGGCCGGTCCGGACCGACTGGGCATCGATCACCACCGACGGCCGACAGGTGGAGCTGGCCGCCGGCGACGACTGGCAGGAGCGCTGTGCCGCCCAGGGGGAGCTCCCCCTGGGATCCGCCGCCATCACCGACGCCGGCGAGCTGGACGCCGGGTTCGTGATCCACGTGGCGGTGGCCTCCCGGGAGCGGGGCGCCACGCGCCGCTCCGTCCGCGCGGGGCTGGAGAACGGCCTGCGACGGGCGGGCGAGTGGGAGGTGGCGGACCTGGCGCTCCCCTTGCTGGGCGCCGGGCCGGGGGCGCTGGACCCGGAGGAGGCGTGCCGGGCGATGGCGCCCCTGCTGGAGGCCTGGGTCGCCGCCGCCGGGGGCCGGAGCGTCCGCGTCTGCGCCCCGGATCCGGCGGCGCGTCGGGAGGCGGCGGCCCGCTGGGGCGAGCCCGATGAGGACGGGGCGGGCTGAGCGGGCGGCGCCCGACCCTCAGGCCGTCAGCGAGGTGATTCCCACCAGCAGGGTCCCGATGACGGCGCCCAGCAGGTAGCCGAGCCGGACGATCAGGTCGAGCTCCCGCTGGCTCACCGAGCGCACCAGCGCCTCGACCTCCTCCATCGGGAACTCCAGCAGCTTCTCCTCCACCTTCCGGGCCACCGGGATCCGCTCGGCCAGGGCCGGGACCTCGCCGGCGATCCAGCTCCAGAGCCGGGGCGCCAGCAGCTCCGCGAGCCGCTCCGAGGCCTCCTCGCCCAGCAGGCGGCCGGGCGCCCCGATCGGGCGACGGAGCAGCGCCGAGGCCAGCCGGTCCGCGGCGGCGTCCACCGCGGCCTCGCCCTCGTCGGAGCGCAGGAGGGCGGCCAGCCAGCCCCCGAGGCGCCCGGCGGGCAGGCGACGCAGGAGCTCCGACCAGCCGAGCCCCTCCGACCGGGCGGCGGCCTCCTCCAGGCGGTCGAGGAGGTAGCCACGCGCCTCCGGCGACCGGGCCCCGGCCACGATCCAGTCGGCCGCGGCGTCCAGGGCCCGGCGGACCCGGTCGGCCTCGGGGCCGCCCAGCACCTCGTCCGCGGGGCGGCGCAGCAGCTCGGCCACGGCGTCGTTGACGCTCCGGGCCATGGCGGCCTGGACCTCCTCCTCCCGCAGCAGCTCGCCCAGCCGCTCGGTCCCCTCCTCCTCCAGGGTGTCCACCACCCGCTCGACGGTCTCCTCGGTGACGACGAGCCGGGCCACCACCCGCTGGTGGAAGCGGAGGTCGTGCATGAAGCGCTCGAGGAGGTCGTCTACCGCGGCCTGGAAGCGGTCCCGGGCCTCCGGGTCCTCGAGCAGGCGGCCGAGCCGCTCCATCGCCAGGGGGAGATAGCCCCGCACGGCGGCCTCCAGCGCCCCGGCCGCCCCGTCGGGGATGACCTCCTCCAGGCTACGGCCGGGCACGAGCAGGCGACGGGCGAGCCGGTCCAGCTCCCGGCGGACGGCGTCGCGGAACGCGTCGGAGGCCGCCAGGTCCTCCAGCCAGCCGTCCACCCGGCGGCGGAGCCCTTCGGCCGTCCGGGCGTCCAGCGGCTCGCCGCCGTGCTCGTCCAGCAGGTCGGCCAGCCCGGAGAGGGCCCGCCGGGCGCCCGGCCC
Organism: uncultured Gemmatimonadota bacterium; assembly: GCA_964450995.1. GTDB lineage: Bacteria > Gemmatimonadota > Gemmatimonadetes > Palauibacterales > Palauibacteraceae > CAYVFM01. The sequence goes on from CAYVFM010000015.1 coordinate 18,084, forward strand.
GAAGTCCTCGGAGGCCAGCAGGTCGGCCAGGCGGGGCCGCAGGCCGCGGAGCAGGTCGGCGACCAGGCCCTCGGCCTCGTCCAGCGCCTCCCGCGGGAGGACCTCGACCGGCGCCGGGTGGGCCTCGCGCAGGACCCCCTCGAGCACCTCCTCCAGCCGCTCGCGGAACGCCGCCCGGAGGGGCTCGTCCCGCAGGGCCTCGGCCAGGTCGTCGGAGGTGAGCAGGCGGCCGCCCACGGCATCGCCGATGGAGCGGGCCAGCCGCTCGCGGTTCTTGGGGACCGCCCCCTGGAGCCAGCCGACCTCCCGGCCGGCCACCCGGGGCGGCTCGTAGGGGTGGAAGAGCATCCAGATGGCCACCCGGTTGGTGAGGCCGCCGGCCAGGGCGCCGCCCACGACGGTGAGGACGGCCCGGAGCCACTCCACGCTCACGGCTCCGGGTCGGAGACGGCCAGCCCGGCCACCGGCCGCGCGTCCCCGGCGGCCCGGAGGGTACCCGCCACCGCGGACGGGGTCGGAGAGGGGGTCCAGGGCGGCCGGTCCCCCGACGCCGGCAGGCGGAGGTCCTCCGGCCCGTCCCCCAGCTCCAGCGTCCACCCGCCGCCGGCCTCCTCCCCTTCCCGCAGGACGCGCACGGCGCCCCAGCTCCGGGCCCGGCCGCCGACCACGCCGTGGGCCGCCGGCGAGGACGGCAGGGCCGCTCGGGCCGACCGCGAAGAGGCGGTATCGCCCGGGAGGGCAAGCAGCACGGCGGCGCCGGCGGGGCCGGGCCCGGCCACCAGCAGGAACCCGGAGCGTTCCCGGGGACCGGGGTCGTCCAGGGGGCGGGCACGGCGCCGCTCCAGCAGGAGGCCGGCCGCCGTGTCGGCGCCCCGGACCGCCCGGGCGACGGCCAGCCGCTCGGGCTGGCCGGTGGGGCCGCTCCAGGCGGCCAGGGCCGAGTCGACCGCCAGCCGCAGGGGCTCGCCGCCGCCGGTCAGCGTCAGCCCCTCCAGCCGCCCGCCCGGGTCCACGCGGACCCGGAGGCCGGGGGCCGGGAGGGGGCGCCAGGCGGCACGGGGGACGGGCACGGTGTCGTCGACCGAGAGATCGCGCCGCGCCGTGCCGTCCTCGACGATCCAGGCGCGGTAGCTCCGCTCCAGCGCGCCGGGGCGGGCCGTCTGGTCGAGCCGGACGTAGGCGGAGGGCCCGTCGCCGTGGGGGACGAAGGCCACGCGGGTGCCGTAGGCCGCCGGCGTGACGGTGACGGCCTCCCCCCGGGGTCCGGGGACGGCGCGGCGGCCCTCGCGCGCGGCGTCGGGCTCGCCGCAGGCGGCCGCCGCCAGGACGGCCAGCACGGGCAGGAGGGCGGCCGCGGCGCGGCGGCGGGCGGGTCGGGCGGGCCTCACGGCCACCTCGCGGGCTCGGGTGGGAGGATCGGGGGGCGGCGCGTCGCATCGGAAAGATATCGCGGGACCGTCGCTACCGTCCAAGCGGGGCGCTCCTTATGATGTGCCGGGCCTCTCGCCCGGAGCGACCGGGCTTCGCGTGCTCGCAGCCGAACGGGACCGCTCATGAAACTCCATACGAAGATCTCCATCGCGCTGGTTCTCGGCGTCGTGGCCGGGATCGTGGCCAACCTGGCGAACCTCGCCTGGCTCACCGACGTCCTGGTGTTCCTGGAGCCCTTCGGGAACGCCTGGATCGACCTGATCACGATGGTCGTCATCCCCCTGGTCTTCGCCAGCCTGGTGATGGGCGTCACCAGCATGGGCGACATGGCGCGGCTGGGACGGATCGGCGGCAAGACGGTGGCCTTCTACTTCTGCACCACCGCGGTGGCGGTGACCATCGGGCTGGCGCTCTCGAACCTGGTGGCGCCGGGCAGCCGCATCGCGCCCGAGGCGCTGGAGAGCATCCGGGGCCAGTACGCGGAGCAGGCCGGCGAGCAGGTCCAGATGGCCGCGGGCGAGGCGCCGGGTCTGCTGGACGTGATCTTCCGGATGATCCCGCCGAACCCGGTGGAGGCCCTGGCGAACATGGAGATGCTCCCGATCATCTTCTTCGCCATCTTCTTCGGGGCCGCCGTGGCCGCCCTGCCCGAGGAGCGCAAGGAGACCGTCGTGGGCTTCTTCGACGGCGTCAACGAGGCGGCCATGCAGATGGTCCACTGGATCATGAAGCTGGCCCCCTACGCCGTCTTCGCCCTCATCGCGGCGGTGGTGGCGCAGTTCGGGATGGAGGTGCTCCAGAGCCTCGCCGTCTACTGCCTGGTGGTGATCGGCGGCCTGGCCCTGCACGCCCTGACCACCTACCCGGCGGCGCTGAGGTTCCTGGCCCGGGTCTCGCCCGTGGACTTCCTGCGGCGGATCCGCGAGGTGCCGCTCATCGCCTTCTCCACCTCCAGCTCCAACGCCACCCTGCCGGTGACGATGGAGACGG
>CAYVFM010000016.1:0-20376 GCA_964450995.1 uncultured Gemmatimonadota bacterium
ATCAACCTGGCCGCCGCCGAGGGCCATCCCGCCAGCGTGATGGACATGTCCTTCGCGAACCAGGCGCTCGCCGCCGAGTATCTACTCAGCGACGAGGGACGCGGTCTGGGGCGCCAGGTCCACCGGGTCCCCGAGGAGATCGACGAGCGGATCGCCCGGCTGAAGCTGGCCGGCGAGGGCGTCGAGATCGACCGGCTCACCGAGGAGCAGGAGAGCTACCTCTCGTCCTGGCACCTGGGGACCTGAAGGAGGCCGTACCGCCCCATGAAGGATTCGATGCAGGAAGTCGCCGTCGCCAGCCTGGGGCTGGACAAGTCCTCCAACACGCCCGTGGTGATCCTCCGGGAGAAGGACGGCGAGGGAGTCCTGCCGATCTGGATCGGCCCCGGCGAGGCGAGCGCCATCGCGATGAAGCTGGCGGGCATCGACTTCTCCCGGCCCCTCACCCACGACCTCATGACCACCGTCCTGAAGGGGCTGGGCGGCGAGCTGGTCCGGGTGATGGTCACGAAGGTGGTGGACAACACCTACTACGCCTCGCTCATCATCGAGCGGGACGGGGAGATGATCTCCGTGGACGCCCGCCCCAGCGACAGCATCGCCCTGGCCCTGCGGGCCGACGCCGACATCTACGCCGACCGGGAGCTGCTGGAGCTCAAGGCGGTGGAGGTGGACGAGTCCGACCTGGAGGCCGGCGAGGCGCCGGAGACCTTCCTCGACCAGGAGGCCCCCGCCGCCGACGGGTCCGGCACGGGCACGGAGACGGCGGAGGAGTCCGGCCAGGACCTCAAGGACTACCTGGAGGGCCTGAACCCGGAGGACTTCGGGCGCTTCTCGCCCTGAGCCGCACCGTCCGGTCCCGGAGCCGCCGGTGACGACCCTCTTCCGGCCCGTCACGGCCGTTCTCGTCGCCGTGCTCCTGGCGGTGCCGGCAGCCCCGGCGTCCCCGCAGCCCGCGCCCGCCGACACGGCCGCTCCCGACACCCTGGTCCTGGAGGGCCGGGTCCTGCGGGGCGACGCCGGCGCGCCCGTCCCCGACCAGACCGTCGTCCTCCACCGGGTCGCCCCGGAGGGCGGCCGGGCCGTGGACAGCGTCCGCACCGGGTCGGGAGGCGAGTTCGCCTTCCGCTTCGCCCCCGCCGGGAGCGTCGTCCACCTGGCCACCGCCCGCTACGACGGCGTCCTCTACATGGGTCCCGCCGTCCACGGCGGCCGGGTCCCCGACGAGTACGCGGTGCGGGTCTGGGAGGCCCGCACCGCCGGTCCCGCCGACACGGTCCGGGTCCGGCGCCGGACGCTGGTGCTCACCCCGGGGGACGGGGACCTCCGGGTCATGGACGTGGTGGACGCCTCCGCGGGGGCGGAGCGGACGCTGTCGGCCCCGGGAGGGGAGGGCCGTCCCTGGTGGGGCGTCCGCCTGCCCGACGTCGCCCGTGACGTCCAGGTCCTGCCGGGAGGCGTGGACGCCGGCGCGGTGCAGGTCGACGACGGCCGGGCCCGGGTCTCGGCTTCCATACCGCCCCGGGGCGTCCGGCTCGTGCTGGGCTACCGGGTCCCCGACGGCCGGAGCCTGGAGCTGGACCCCGGCGCGACCACCGGTCGGCTGGAGGTGGTGGCCCGGGGGGCACCGGACGAGCTGACCGTGGAGGGCCTCCGGTCCGCCGGCACTTCCACCGTGCAGGGGCGGGAGGTCCGGCGCTGGGTCTCGGCCGGGGAGGGAGCCGGCCGGGTGCGGATCACCGCGGCGGGGCCGGCCGGAGGCGGGGTCCCGGCGGCCGCCTGGATCGCGGCGGCGGTGGGCGTGCTGGCCGCGGCCGGGGCGTTCTGGAGCTGGCGGACCGGCGGGGGCTGACGGCGATGCGGGGCGCGCGGTCCGCGGCGGCCGGAATCGTCCTGGCGCTGGCGGCGGCGGCCCCCGCCGCCGCGGCCCAGGGGGGAACGGCGGCCGACAGCCTCCTGATCCGCGACGACCTGGGCCGCACCGTCCGGCTGGCGGCGCCCCCGGACCGGATCGTCTCTCTGGTCCCGGCGGCCACCGAGCTGCTCTTCGCCCTGGGGGCCGGCGACCGGCTGGTGGGCCGGACCCGCTACGGCGTCCATCCTCCCGCCGCCCGGGAGGTGCCGAGCGTGGGCCAGGGGCTCCGCCCGTCCCTGGAGCTGGTGGCGGAGCGGCGGCCCGACCTGGTCCTCGTCTTCGCGGGACCCGAGACCCGGGGGACGGCCGAACGGATCGAGGCGCTGGGCGCGGCGGCCCTGGGCCTGGAGCTGAACTCCTTCGAGGACCTGGAGCGGAACGTGCGCCGCCTGGGTCGGCTCACGGGGCGGGAGGAGGCGGCCCGGCGCCTGCTGGATCGGATCGACTGCCAGCTCCGGCGCGTGGCCGAGGCGGTGGAGGGCGGCCCCCGGCCCCGGGTCTACTACGAGGTCTGGTCCGACCCCCCGGTGACCGTGGGGCGGGGCAGCTACCTGGACTCGCTGCTCCGGGTGGCCGGAGCGCGGAACGTGTTCGGCGACCTGGAGGCCCCCTCGCCCCGGGTGGGGCTCGAGTCGGTGACCGACCGCGACCCCGACCTGGTCCTGGTGTCCCGGCGCCGCGAGGGCGACGGGACCCGACCCGCCCGCCGCTCGGGCTGGGAGGCCGTGCCCGCGGTGCGGGAGGGCCGGGTGAGGACGGTGGACGGCGACCTGGTGCACCGGCTGGGCCCGCGGGTCGGTGAGGCGGCGCGCGCCCTGGCGGCGGTCCTCCACCCCGACCGGGCCGCCGCCCTCCGGAGGCTGGATCTGGACGCCTGTCCGACCTCGCGCTGAGGCCCCGCCGTGCCCATCGTCACCGACCGGTCCATCGTCCTCCAGACCTATCCCTACAGCGACACGAGCAAGATCCTCCGCCTGATGACGCTCGAGCACGGGCCGCGATCGGCCATCGCCAAGGGCGCCCGACGGCCCAAGAGCCGCTTCGGCGGCCTCATCGAGCCCTTCGCCGAGGGGTGGGCGACGATCTACCTCAAGGAGAACCGGGACCTGCACACCCTCTCCGACTTCGACCTGATCCGCGAGCGCCAGGGGCTGGGGGTCGACCTCCCGCGCTTCGCCGGGGCGTCGGTGCTCTGCGAGCTGGTGATGCGGCTGGCGCCCGAGCACCGGGACGACCGGCTCTTCCGGGGTCTGCGGGGCGGGCTCGACGCCCTGGCGGAGGCCGGCCGGGAAGAGGCGCCGTCGGTGGCCCTGCGGGAGATCTGGCGACTCGTCGCCACGCTGGGCTTCGCCCCGGAGCTGGAGCGGTGCACGGGGTGCGGGCGGTCGCTGGGCGAGGGCCCGGCGCGCTTCGATCACGCCGCCGGGGGCCTGCGCTGCCGCTCCTGTCCCCCGGAGGGCCCGGCGCTGGACGGAGACCAGGTGGCCGACCTCCGGCGGCTCGCCGGCCGGGGTGAGCCGCCCCCGAACCCGGACCCCGTCCAGCGTCGCCTGCTGGCCGATTTCATCCGGTACCAGATGGCCGAGGGCGTCCGGCTCAAGTCGCTGTCCTTCCTGGAGCGGGGGGACGCGTGAGGGCCTTCGTCGTCGGCACGGCGGGGCACGTCGATCACGGGAAGACGGCGCTCGTGCGGGCCCTCACCGGGGTGGAGACCGACCGCTGGGAGGAGGAGCGGGAGCGGGGGCTCACCATCGACCTGGGCTTCGCGCCCCTGGAGGTGGACGCCGACGCCGAGGTCGGCGTGGTGGACGTCCCGGGCCACGAGGACTTCGTGACCAACATGCTGGCCGGAGCCACGGGGATCGACCTCCTCCTGCTGGTGGTGGCGGCCGACGAGGGCCCCATGCCCCAGACCCGCGAGCACCTGACCATCGCCCGGCTCCTGGGCGTCCGACGGGGACTGGTGGCGCTGACGAAGATCGACCGCGTGGAGGAGGCCTGGCTGGAGCTGGCGGAGGACGCCGTCCGGGAGGAGCTCCGGACCGTGCTGGGCCACGACGACTGGCCGATCTTCCGCGTCTCCTCCACCGAGGCGGAGGGCGTGGAGGAGGTGCGGCGGGAGATCGGCCGGCGGGCCGGGGACCTGGAGGGCCGTCCCCCGGCGGACCTCTTCCGGCTCCCGGTGGACCGCTCGTTCTCCGTGCGAGGGGCGGGGACCGTCGTCACGGGAACGGCGTGGAGCGGGACGGTGGCGGTGGGCGACGAGGTCCGCCTGCTCCCTCTCGATCGGCGCGTCCGCGTCCGGTCGCTGGAGGTGCACGGCCAGGAGCGCGACCGGGTCCCGGCGGGACGGCGGTGCGCGCTGGCCCTGGTGGGCGTCGAGCCCGACGAGGTGCCCCGGGGCTCGGTGGCCGTGGAGGGGGAGGCGTGGCGTCCGGTGGAGAGCCTCGGGGTCCGTCTCCGGCTGCCGGGCCACGTGGAGCGGCGGATCGAGGACGGACAGCGGATCCGGATCTACCTGGGCACCCGGGAGGTGATGGCCCGCGCCGACCTGCCGGTCGAGGCGGTGGACCCCGGAGGGACCACGGCGGCCCGCCTCCGCCTGGAGGATCCGCTGGTCGCCCGCGCCCGGGACCGGTTCGTGGTCCGCTTCTACTCGCCCGTGACCACCCTGGGCGGCGGCCGTGTGGCCGAGCTCTCGCCCGACGGGGACTGGCCCGATCGGACGGGGACCTGGGACGAGGTGCTCGACGGCGACCCGGCGACGGCGCTGCGGGCCTCGGCGCGAATGGCCCGGGGCCGCGGGTTGCCGGACGCGGAGGCACCGATCCATACGGGCCTGCCGGGGGATCGGCTCCGGGACCTGGCCGGGGAGACCCCGGAGGGGCTGGTCCGGATCGAGGGACGGTTCTTCGACGAGGAGCGCCTGGCGGAGCTGCGGGCCGGGCTCCTGGACGAGCTGGCCCGGATGCACCGCGAGCGCCGGCGCGCCACGGGTGCCTCGCTGGAAGCCCTGCGGCGCTCCGCCGGCGGCGATTGGGCGGAGGCGGCCGTGGACCGGTCGCTGGACCGGCTGGAGGCCGAGGGCGACATCGTGGTCGACGGGCCCGCGGTCCGGCTGCCGGACCATCGCCCGTCCCTCACCGAGGAGGAGCGCGCGCTGAAGCGCGGTCTGCTCGAGGCCCTGGAGGAGGGCGGCCTGGAGCCACCCACCGTGGACGACCTGGAGGCGGAGCTGGGGGGCGACGCGGAACTGCTCCACGAGCTGCTGGACCTGCTGGTGGAGGAGGGCGAGCTGGTCCGGGTCGATCCGGAGATCTACCTGCCGCCCGGGCGGGCGGAGGAGCTGGCGGAGCGGGGCCGGGCGGTGCTGGAGCGGACGACCCCGGCCGGGGCGTCGGACTTCAAGGAGGAGCTGGGAGTGACCCGGAAATACCTGATCCCGTACCTGCAGCACCTCGACCGCCAGGGCCTGACGCGTCGGACCCCCGAGGGGCGGGTCCCGGCCGGCGGACGGACGGAGGGGGAAGCATGAGCCTGCGGGCGGCCCTCCTGGCGGCCGTCGCCGCCGCGGCGCTGGCGGTGCCGACGGCCTCGCCGGCCCAGACCCCGGTCGCCGGTGACACGTCGGCGCTGGCCTTCGCCCTGGACGATCCCGTCCCCAACCCGTTCCAGGAGGTGGTGCGGATCCCCTTCCGGCTCGGTCCGCCGCCGGCCGAGCGTCGGACGCGACCGGCTCCCGGGGAGGCCGTTCGGCGGGACAGCGTCCGGGTCTCGGTGGCCGTCTACAACGTCCTGTGGCAGCGTGTGGCGTGGGCGCGGACGTGGGAAGACCCGCCGAGCGGCGGCCTGCCGGTGCGGGACCGGCGATACGCCGTGCCGGGAAACCACGAGGTGGTCTGGCGCGGACGGACCTCGGGAGGGCGCAGGGTGCCCTCGGGGCCCTACTTCGTCGAGCTGAGGGTGGACGGCCGGACCGCCGTCCGGAAGGTGCTCCTCACCCGCTGACGGGAGCGGTCCTCACTCCACGTGGTAGAGGAACCGGCCGCAGTTGTCGCAGACCTCGAGCTCCTCGTTCCGCTCCGCGTCGGAGGCCCAGGCCGTGGGAACGCGCATGAAGCAGCCGTAGCAGACGCCGTCCACCACGGGAACGACGACGCGTTTTCCCTCCGGGCCTCCGAGCCGCTGGTAGCGGCCGGAGGCGGGCCTCTCCAGCCGCGACTCCAGCTCGCCGATCTTCTCGCCGATCTTCTCGCGGGCTTCCTCGAGCGAGACCTCGAAGACCTCCGATTCCACCTCGCCCACGTCCTCCTCGAGGAGGGCGCGCCTCTGGGATCGCAGGTCCTGGATCTCGAGCAGGATCTCAAGCTGAGCGTGCATCCGGTCAGACTCCCTTCTCCTCCAGAAGCTCCATGAAGTCGTCGGGCGCCTCGAGCGCGTCGAGCCGCTCCGGCACGTCCGGCTCCTTGCTGAACTGGGCGATCTTTCCCAGCACCGGGAGGTACTGGTTGGAGACCTCCAGAGGAGGAGCGACGATCAGGAAGACGTAATGGACCGGCTGCTCGTCGATGGCCTTGAATTCGACGCCCTGGGGCTGGCGGCCGAAGGCCACCCGGAGCCGGTTCACCACGAGCGAGCGGCAGTGCGGGATGGCGATCCCGCGGCCGATGCCGGTGGAGCCGAGGTTCTCCCTACGCTTGAGCATCTTGAAGAGGATCCCCTCGGACTTCTCGTCCAGGTCCAGGAGGCCGACGAGCTCCTTGAGGACCTCGTCCTTGGTCTCGGCTTCCAGGTCCAGCTTGACGGATTCGGTGCTGAAGAAATCTCGAAGCTGCATCTATGTCTCCTTTCCCCGACGCAGCGGGGAGGTGGAGTGCGCGTGTCGTCTCCGGTGCTCGGGCCCGTGCCGACGCGGTGGAGCGGGTCGTCGTCCGGCTGGCGCTCGCCCCGCGCGTGGGCCAGCTTTGCTTCCGATGCAGGAACCGCACCGGCTCTCCCCGCGGTCGCGGCCCTCCGGCCGGGGACCCCGCCGGCGAGGTCCGCCGGTGCCCAGCGAGCCGCTCCAGGAGGCCCCGTGTCCCGCACTCTAGCCGCGAGCCAGGCTTCCGTCCGCCGCGGGTGGGAGCCTTCGTGAGACGTCCGTCCTGGTGGCCCCGGGGCTGGGCCTGGCCGGGCGGGGAACCGTCCACCCGGGCCGGCCGCCTGCCGGATCCCGCGCCCGGCGGGCGGGCCGGCGCTCGGGACGCCACCTTCCTGACCACGCTCCTGGAGGCGTTCGGGGCCGAGCGGGCGGCGTTGCTCTCGCTGGACCGGGAGCGGGGCGCCTGGCGGGTCGAGCGCTCGGCGACGGGGCCGGAGGCACGGCCGGGTGGGGAGGCGGACCTGCCGGCCCCGGGTCACCCCCTGACCTGGTGCCTCCGGGAGGACCTGGTGGTCCAGGTCCCGGTGGAGGAGCTGAGCCCGGATCGCTCGGGCGAGGGGTGGGCCCTGGCGGGGCCGGTCCCCGGCGCCTCCCGGGTCCTGGTCGTCGTCTTCCACGGCGCGCCCCCCGCCCGGGCGCGCCGGGCCATGCGCTCGGCCCTCGCCCACCTGGCGGGCCTGGGCGGCGAGGGCGGGAGTTCGCCCCCGGCCTCCCCCGCCGCCGGGGCGTGAACCGAACCATTTGCTCGCCGGGGGGGTAAACGCTAACGTGCGCCACGAGACGGGCCGTACGCCGTCGACGGGGCAGCAGGAGATCCTTGACAATTCGGGGGCGATCTGGCTTCGACGTGTGCGTCGGAAGTCGGGGTAGCGTGCCGAGGTCCGGGGACCTCGCAAAACACCCGGAAAAGCTTTACCTGCCAACGACAACTTGGCACTGGCTGCGTAATTTAGCGTAGCCCGTCTTTCGTTCAGCCGGGCCCGAGGCGGTTCGGAAGACGACGGCAAATCGGGCTGGTCCGGGACGTTCGCCGTGAGCGCACCGGGCGAGAGGGCGAGAGCCCGATCGCGGCTGGCCGCTGTGGGGCTGCCTGTGGGCCTCGCCGTGGTGAGAAACACGAACCGCAGGCTACGCACGTAGACACCACGATGGACGGGCACGCGGACGCGGGTTCGATTCCCGCCGCCTCCATCACCCGCTCCGTGGCGGCTCCGGCCGTCGCGGACTTTTTTTGTACCGACGAGCCGCGCCGAGGCGGCGCGACGGCTCCGCTGTCGTCGCCGGGCACGGCCGCTCGAACGCACCAGGAGGAGACATCGTGCTGGAAGAGCTGCGCGAGCAACTCAACCAGGAAGCCGAGGAGCTCCTGCACGAGCTCAACGTCGAGCTCCCGAAGGAGATCGAGGAGGCCGTCGCCCACGGCGACATCAGCGAGAACTCCGAGTACGAGGCCGCCCGGGAGCGGCAGCAGTTCGTGCAGGCTCGCCTGGACTACATCTCCCGCCGGCTCTCGGAGCTCTCCGAGATGGACATGGACACGATTCCCGAGGACCGGATCGGCTTCGGGACGCAGGTCACCGTCCGGGACCTGGACGAGGACGAGGAGGAGGTCTACACGCTGGCCATGGGCGACCTGATGGACCTGGACATGGACAGCGGCGAGATCTCGATGGAGTCGCCCATCGGCCGCAGCCTCCTGGGCTGCGAGGAGGGCGACCGCGTGACGATCAACACCCCCGGCGGCCAGCTCCGCTACGAGGTGGTCGAGCTGGAGACCCTCCACGACATGGTGGACGGCGACGGGCGCGAGGAGGAGCAGGGCGCGGCCTGACCCCCGCGCCGGGCCGCCCGGCGGCCCGTCAGAACACCTCCACCGGCGGGATGTAGCGCCGGGGCCGTTCGCGCAGGTCGTCCAGCAGGGCGTTCACGTCGGCGAGCGCCTCCAGGAGCTCCTCGTACAGCTCGTCCCGCGTCAGCACCTTGCCGGCGGTCCCCTCGCCGGCCTCCAGCCGGCCGAGCAGGGAATCCGTCCGGGCGACGGCCGAGCGTGCCTCCCGATAGAGCGAGTCCGAGGCCGCCAGCTGGCCCAGGGTCCCGCGGCCGGCGGCCACGTCGGCGGTGAGGGTGTCCAGGGAGGCGGTCACCGAGACCATCCGCTCGTAGAGCCGGTCGTCTTCGAGCAGGCGGCCCAGCGTCCCCTCTCCCCCTGCCGCCCGGTCCGTCACCCGGGCCAGCGAGCCGCTGAGGTCGACGAGGCGCCGGTAGAGGGTCTCGTCGGTGACGAGCCGCCCCAGCGAGCCCTCTCCGGCCAGGGCCCGCCGGGCGATCTCCTCCAGCCGGCGGGTGAGCTCGGCCAGGCCGGTGACGGCCCCGGAGGCCTCCTCCAGGATCTCCTGGTAGTTCAGCGGCTCGGTCGAGCGGATCGTATCGCCGTCCTCCAGCGCGTCGACCTCCGGCGACCCGGGCCGGATGTCCACCACCCGGTCCCCCAGGAGACCCTGGGTCCGGAGGCTGGCCCGGGAGTCCTCGCGGATCTGCTTCCGCACCTCCCGGTTCACGGACAGCCAGATGGCCACGGCGGCGTCCTGCTCCCGGCGCTCCCCGGGCGAGATCCACTCGATCCGCTCCACCTGGCCCACGTTCTGGCCGGCGAGCTGGACGGCGGCGCCCGGGGCGAGGCCGGCCCCGGAGTTCATCAGCGTCACCAGGCGGTAGCGCTGGCCGAAGACGTGGCCCACCTGGCCGATGAAGAAGATGCCGGTGGCCAGCACGGCCAGGGCCCCGAGAATCAGGGCCCCGACACGCACCTCCTCCCAGGTGATCGGCGTGGATCGCCTCACGTCGTCCTCCTCCTCTCCCGGCTCAGCGCAGGAACTCGCGCACGTACTCGTCCTCGGCCGCGGTCATCTCCTCGGGCGACCCCATGAAGACCATCCGCCCCTCGTGGAGGAGGGCCACCCGGTTGGCGATCCGGAAGGCTGACCGGATGTCGTGGGTCACCACCACCGAGGCCACCGAGAGCTCGCGGCGCAGCTTCACCACCAGCCGGTTGATGGTCCGGGTGGTGATGGGGTCCAGCCCCCCGGTGGGCTCGTCGAAGAGCAGGATCTCCGGCGAGCTGGCCAGCGCCCGGGCGATGGCCACCCGCTTCCTCATCCCCCCGCTCAGCTCGGCGGGGAGCTGGTCCTCCACCTGTTCCGGATCCAGGTCCACGAAGGTCAGGACCTGTCGGACCCGGTTGCGGATCGCCTCCTCGTCCCGGTCGGTGTTCTCACGCAGGGGGAACGCCACGTTGTCGTACACGGAGAGGGAGTCGAAGAGCGCGGAGGCCTGGAAGACCATGCCGATCCGGCGCCGGATCTCCAGCACCTCCTCGAACGAGGCCCGGGTGACGTCCCGGCCCTGGACCAGGATCTGCCCCCGATCGGGACGCGCCAGGAGGAGGATGCAGCGGAGGATGGTGGACTTGCCGGCCCCCGAGCCGCCGAGGATGCAGAGCGTCTCGCCCGGGTGGACCTCGAAGTCGACGTCCTCCACGACCACCTGGTCGTCGTAGGCCAGCCCCAGGCCCCGCACCTCCACGGCGGGCGTGCCGTCCCGATCGCGCCCGCCCTCCTGCTCGTCGCGGGCCAGCTCTCGCCGGGCCTCGTCCCGGACCTCGCGGCTCAACCGCTCCTCCCGGTCCCCGCCGATCATTCGACCAGGAGGGCGATGACGAGCTGGGTCAGGAAGTAGTCCGTCGCCAGCACCAGGATCGAGGTCGCCACCACCGCCCGGGTCGCGGCGCGCCCGACCCCCTCGGTGCCGCCCGTGGTCCGGAGGCCACAGTAGCAGGACGTGAGCGCCATGACCGCGCCGAAGACCAGCGGCTTCAGCAGGCCCGCGAAGACGTCGATGGGGAGCCACGGGGTGAGGAAGCCGGTCTCGGCCAGGGTCTGCCAGACGGTCCGCAGGTAGAGGGTCGCGGTGAGGTCGAGCTTCACCACAGCGATGAGCATCCCGCCCAGCACCGCCACGACGTCGGTGACCACGGTGAGCAGCGGCAGGACGATGACGGCGGCCAGGAAGCGGGGCACCACGAGCTTCCGGACCGGGTCCACGCCCATCGTGTTGAGCGCGTCGATCTGCTCGGTGACCCGCATGGCCCCCAGCTCGGCGGCCATCCCCGAGCCTGCCCGGCCGGTGACCATCAGCGCGGTGAGCACGGGCCCGAGCTCGCGGACGGTCGAAGCCCCCACGAGCCGACCGATGTAGATGGTGGCGCCGAACTGGCGCATCTCCACCGCCGACTGCAGGGCCAGCACCATCCCGGTGAACAGCCCCGTGAGGACGACGATGCCCAGGGAGGAGACCCCGACGTCGTCCATCTGCTGGACCAGGTCCCGGCCGTAGAAGGGTCTGGAGACGGCCGCGCGGAGCGTGTGGCCCAGGAGCGTGAAGTACTCCTGGGTGTGGAGCGCCCATCCCTTGAGAGTATCCTGGATCCACCGCCAGGGAGAGCGCGAAGGGGGCTCGGCGTGCATGGACCTCGGCCTTTGACACCCTCGCGGGTCGTCGGTACCTTCGGCGCCGATCTACCAGGACCTCGCGGGGATCGCCGGCCGCCCGGCCGGTCGGGCCGGACGCCGCCCGCCGGGTCGGCGCGCCGCGAGCGGCAGGTTACCGCCCTCCTCACGCCCCACGCAACCAGGCACGTGTCGGACGACGCCCCCGCCCCGGATCCCAGCACCGCCGCCCGCGTCCTGGACCGGGCCGCCGACGCCACGGTCCTGGTCGTAGGCGACGCCATGCTGGATCGGTACGTCACCGGTCGGGTCGACCGCGTCTCGCCCGAGGCCCCCGTCCCCGTGGTCCGGGTCGAGGACGACCGGGACGCCGCCGGGGGCGCGGCGAACGTGGCGGCCGGCGTGGCCGCCCTGGGGGCGGGCTGCCGCCTGGTGGCCGCCGTGGGTCGGGACCGGGACGCCGGCCGGCTGGCCGGCCTGCTGGAGGAGACCGGCGTCGAGCCGGGCGACCTGGTGGAGGATCCGGACCGCCCCACCACCGTAAAGACCCGGGTGCTGGCCCGGCACCAGCAGATGCTTCGGGTGGACCGGGAGTCGGCCGATCCGCTGGGCGGAGCGGTGAGGGACCGGGTGCTCGACGGGGCCCTGGCCGCCCTGGAGGAGGGCGTCGACGTGGTGGCCCTGGTGGACTACGACAAGGGCGTGCTGGCCGAGGGCGTGGCCCGCCGTATCGTCGAGGTCGCCCGGGAGCGCGGCGTCCCCACGGTGGTGGACCCCAAGCTGCGGGGCTTCTTCGACTACGGGGGCGCCCGGGTCTTCAAGCCCAACGGGCCGGAGCTGGCCGCGGCGCTGGGCCGGGAGGAGCCGCCCCGGGGAGAGGAGGCCCTGCGGCAGGTCCGGCGGAGGCTGGGGTGCGACTACCTCCTGCTGACGCTGGGCGAGGAGGGGATGGAGCTGGTGGGGCCCGAGGAGGGGGACGTGGCGCGGATCCCGTCGGAGGCCCGGGAGGTGTTCGACGTCTCCGGCGCGGGGGACACGGTCACCGCCGTGCTCTCGGCCGCGCTGGCCGGGGGCGACGCGGTGGCCCACGCGGCGTCGCTGGCGAACTTCGCGGCGGGCCTGGAGGTATCGCACCTGGGGGCGGTGCCCGTCCCCCGCGACGAGCTGCTGGAGGCGCTGCGGGCGGTCGATCCCGACCGGGGGGCGTGAGCCCCGGGCGGCACTTCGAGCGCGAGCCCGGAACGATCGAGGAGGGAAGCGATGGCGGACGCGACGCGCCGGGAGATCCACACCGACCGGGCGCCGGCGGCGGTGGGCCCCTACGCCCAGGCCGTCGAGGCCGGCGGCTTCGTCTACACGGCGGGCCAGGTCGGCCTGGACCCGGAGACCGGCGAGCTGGCCGGCGACGACCTGGCGACCCAGGCGCGTCGGGCCATGGACAACCTGGAGGCGGTCCTGGCGGCCGCCGGCCTCGGGATGGGCGACGTGGTGAAGACCACGATCTTCCTCACCGACGTCGACGAGTTCGGCACGGTGAACGAGATCTACGGCGCCCGGCTCGAGGCCCCGTACCCGGCCCGGTCCACCGTGGAGGTGTCCGCCCTGCCGAAGGGCGCCCTGGTGGAGATCGAGGCCGTGGCGCGCCGGCCGGACGCGTGAGCCGCCGGGCGGCCGGGATGCAGGACGGGGGAGCGGCTGGTCACTGGTGTGGCCTGCGGACTTCAAATCCGTCAGGGGGCGTGAAGACGTCCCCGGTGGGTTCGATTCCCACACGTTCCCGCCATCCCGGCCGTGTCCGGCGTCTCGCCCCGGCCGCGCCGCTGGCTGCGGCCGCGCTGCTGGCGGCCGCCCTGGCGCTGCCCGCCGGCGCCCTCTCGGCCCAGGCCGGTGCCGACACCGCTCGCGCGGACACGGCCCGCCCCGCGCCGGACACCGCGGCCGCGGTGCCCGCCGAGCCCGACACCACGGCGGGTCCGCCCATCAGCCCGCTGGGGGCCTTCGCCCGCTCCTTCGTGCTGCCGGGATGGGGCCAGGCCGAGGTGGGCCAGCCCGTCCGCGGGGCCGTCTACTTCGGGCTGGAGGCCGTCACTCTCTGGCTGGTCTTCAAGAGCCAGGCGAAGCTCTCCTCGGCACGGCGGGGGCTGGCCTCGGACAGCGCGGGGCTGGTCGAGGCCCGGGTGGGAGAGCGGGAGGACTGGATCGTCCTCTCGGTCTTCGTGGCCCTGATGAGCGGTGTCGACGCCTGGGTCTCCACCCACCTGCACGGCTTCGAGGCCGAGCTGGAGCCACCCGAGGACGGGACCGCGGGGGTTCAGGTCACCTACCGGATCCCCCTGCGCCTGCCGTGACCTCCTTCCGGGCCCCCATCGGGGTCTTCGATTCCGGGGTCGGGGGCCTGACGGTGCTCCGGGCCCTCCACCGGCGCCTGCCGGGCGAGGCGACCGTGTACCTGGGCGACACGGCCCGGCTCCCCTACGGCCCCAAGTCGCCCGAGACCGTGCGGCGGTACGCCCGGGAGGCCGCGCGCTTCCTCCTGGACCGGGACGTCAAGGCGCTCGTCGTGGCCTGCAACACCGCCTCGGCCCGGGCCCTGCCCGACCTGGCGGACGAGGTGCCGGTGCCGGTGGTCGGCGTGGTGGAGCCCGGAGGACGGGCGGCGGCCGAGCGGAGCTCCGGCGGCCGGATCGGCGTGCTGGGAACCCGAGGGACGGTGGAGAGCGGCGCCTACCAGCGGGTCATCCTCGAGCACCGTCCCGACGCCCGGGTGGAGGGCGTGGCCTGTCCGCTCTTCGTCTCCCTGGTGGAGGAGGGGTGGACGGACGGGGTGGTCGCCCGCCTCACCGCCCGCCGCTACCTGGATCCGCTGCTGGGACGGGGCGTGGACACCCTGGTGCTGGGCTGCACCCACTATCCCCTCCTGCGGGGGGTGCTGGCGGCGGTGGCGGGGCCGGACGTGGAGCTGGTGGAGCCGGCCGAGGCCACGGCCGACGAGGTGGCCGACCGCCTGGGGCGCGAGGAGCTGGCCGCCCCGGAGGCCGGGTCGGCCGAGCGGCGGTACTACGTGACCGACGACGCGGCACGCTTCCGCGAGCTGGCGGGCGCCTGGCTGGGGGAGGACCCCGACCACCTGGAGCAGGTGGTCCTCTCGACCTGATCCTCAGTCTTCCCAGCGCTCCAGCCGCACGCCGTCGGCGTCGACCACGCCGTAGGTGAAGCTCTCGATCCAGTCCCCGGGGTTCAGGTAGTGGCGTCCCGGCTCGACCTCGTCCAGCCGCGGCCGGTGCGAGTGACCGAAGACCACGAGCTCCAGCTCCGGGTCGGACCGGAGCAGGTCGGTCGCGTGCCGGGCCAGGGGCTCTCCCCGGCTCGCCGCGCCGGCCTCCCCGCCGCCGGTCCCGCTCATCCGCCGCACCAGCGGCACCGAGAGGTCCGGGGGGAGGAGCCGGAAGGCCTCCACCGCGGGTCGGCTCCGGATCACCCGCTTCAGGGCCCGGTAGCCCCAGTCTCCGCCGCCCAGCCCGTCGCCGTGGGCCAGGTAGGTGCGGCGTCCCCCCACCTCCGTGACCACGGGTCCGTCCACGGGCTCGATGCCCACCTGTTCCCGGAGGAAGGAGCCGCCCCAGGCGTCGTGGTTCCCGCCCACCAGGCGGATCCTGAGGCCGGCGTCGACGGCGTCGGCCAGCCGCCGCAGGATCCCGAAGTGCTCCCGGAGGACCACGGTCCGGTACTCGAACCAGAAGTCGAAGAGGTCGCCCGCCACCACCAGCTCCTCCGCCCGGTCCGGCGCCGACCGCAGGAAGGCGGCGAGCCGGCGCTCGCAGCGCTCGGGCACGGCTCCCAGGTGGGCGTCGGAGAGGACCAGGGCTCGGGGCGGGCTCATGGGGGCGGAAGATAGGCCGACCGCGCCGGCGGTCAACGGGATCCGGCGTCGCCCCGGGGACGTTTGACACCCCCGGTGGGCGGGGGTAACCTCCGGGCGCCGCCGCACATGCCATCCCGGGAGAGCATGGACGCCAGCGCCGTCGAGATCAGGGTACGCTACGCGGAGACCGACCGGATGGGTCGGGCCCACCACACCCACCACCTGACCTGGTGCGAGGCGGCCCGCACCGCCTGGCTCCGCGAGCGCGGCGTCCGGTACGCCGACCTGGAGGACGAGGGCGTCTTCCTCCCCGTCTCCCGGGTGGAGGTGGACTATCGCCGTCCTGCGGGCTACGACGAGACCGTCCGGGTCGAGGTCCGGCTCGCCCGGGCCCGGAGCCGGTCGGTGACCTTCCGCTACGAGCTGACCCGCTCCGGATCGGGCGAGGTCCTGGCCGAGGCCGAGACCCGGCTCGTCTGCGTGGACGCGGAGGGCCGCGTGCGACGGCTCCCGGCGGAGGTGCGAGAGGCGCTGGAGGCCGGGGCCGCGCCGTGACGGGAGGCCCGACCCGAAGGTCGATTCCCCGGCGTCGGCCGGGGGTGACCCGGTGCGCCGTCCTCGCCCTGGCGGGGCTGGCGGTCGGCGCCTGTGCGACGGGCGCCGGCCGGGTGCCCCTGGAGGATCCCGGCGCCCTGGCGCGAGAGATCCGGCGGGCCACGGTCCCGGAGGGGCCGTGGCGGCTCACCCTCGACTGGGACTACACGGACCGGCGGGGGCCGGTGGGCGGGGAGGGCGTGCTCCGCTACACGTCTCCCGACAGCCTCCGGCTGGACCTCTTCGGACCGGGCGACGCCGCCATGTCGGTGGCCCTGGTCGGGGGTCCCCTCCGCTCGGTGGGCCAGATCCGGGATGTCCGCCTCCCGCCGCCCGCCTTCCTCTACGCCGCAGCCGGTCTCTTCCGGCCGGGGCGGACCCGTCCCGAGGAGGCCTGGCGACGGGACTCGGTCCGGACGCTGGTCTACGCCACGGAAGGGGGGGAGCTCCGCTTCCGGTTCCTGGGACGACGGCTGGCGGGGGTCGAGGAACGCCGGGACGGTCGAGAGGTACGCCGCTTGCACCTGCGCTGGTCGGACAGCGCCTCCGCCCGGCGATGGCCCCGGTCCGCGGAATTCCGGGACCTCGACCGGGGGAGCCGAGCCCGCTGGACCGTCCGACGGGCTCGTCCGGCCGACGCTCCCTTCTCGCCCGAGATCTATGATCTGCCGACCGCGTCGCCCTGAGCTCGCGGCCGTCCTGGCGGCCTGCGCGGTGGTCCTCACCGGCTGCCTCTACTCCTTCTCCGGGGGCGGCGGCCTGCCCTCCCATGTCGAGACGGTGTACGTGGCGCCGGTCCAGAACGAGACGACGCGCTTCGCCATCACCGAGCGGGTGACCCAGGGCCTGCTCGACGCGGTCCGGGGCCGCCTCGGGGCGCAGATCGCCTCGGAGCAGACGGCCGACGCGGTGGTCCGGGTCACGCTGAACAGCTTCACCGACGACGCCATGAGCTTCGAGGGCCGGGAGGGACAGGGGGCCGAGGTCTTCCAGCGCCGGGTCACGATCTCGGCGTCCGCCGAGATCCAGGACCGGGTGAACGACCGTCCCATCTGGACCTCGAGCTCCCTCCAGGCCACCGGCGAGTACGCCCCGGAGCAGGAGGACCAGGAGGCCGCCATCGATCTGGCCATCGAGAACCTGATCCAGAACATTGTCGACGGCGCGCAGTCCCAGTGGTGAAGACGGAGCGATGAAACGGAACGATGGAGGAGGATCCTTGCGGGATCAGCTGTCATCCGAGGCGGAGGCGAGCGTGAGAGGGATCGGGCGGGCCGCGCTCGTGGTGGTCCTGGCCGTGGCGGCCTCGCTGGTCGCCGGGGGGCCGCTGGCGGCCGCCGCCCCGTCGCCGGGCGCCGACGGGCTCGGGGCGGTGGCGGCCGCCGCTTCGATGGCGCCCGCCCCCGCTGCGGACGCGCCCTCGGCGTTCGACGTTCGCGCCCCGCAGGAAGCCGGGGCCGATCACGGTCAGGAGGCCGGCGCTGCGGACGGCGAGGCGCAGGACCACGCCGACGAGGGCGAGGGCGAGGGCGGCGGCCACAGGCTCCCGTTCGCCCGGATCTTCCTGGTCCTGATCTCCATCCTCCTGATGGGGAAGCTGTTCGGCGAGATCGCCGAGCGAATCGGGCAGCCCTCGGTGCTGGGCGAGCTGGTGGCCGGGGTGATCCTGGGGGCCAGCGTGCTGGGCGTGATCCCCGAGCTGGGCACGACGGTGGGCGACATCGTCCACGTCTTCGCCGAGATCGGCGTGGCCATCCTGCTCTTCGAGATCGGGCTGGAGACCGACCTCAAGGAGATGTTCCGGGTCGGGACTTCGGCCAGCGCCGTGGCCATCACCGGGATCGTGCTGCCGTTCCTGATGGGCTTCCTCTACTGGTACTACGTCGACCCCCAGATCGGCGTCCACCCGGAGGGGATCACCTTCTGGATGGTGGCGATCTTCGTGGGCGCCACGCTGACCGCCACGTCGGTGGGGATCACCGCGCGGGTCCTGTCGGACCTGGACAAGATGCACACCTCCGAGGCCCGGATCATCATCGGCGCGGCGGTGATCGACGACGTGCTCGGGATCGTGATCCTGGCCGTGGTGGCGGGGCTGGCCGCCGGGGCCGGCGCGCCGGAGGCCGTCCAGAGCTTCTTCACCTCGCTGGGCCTGGCGGCGGACACGGCGACGACCCTGGCCCAGGTGGCCGACGTCGGCCGCATCTTCCTCTTCGCGGTCGGTTACCTGGTGCTGGCCGTCTGGATCGGCAACAAGGCCGCTCCCTACCTGTTCGACCTGGTGGACCGCATGCGCGTCCGGGGCGTCCTGCTGGTGAGCGCGTTCTGCTTCGCGCTCCTGCTGGCGGCGCTGGCCGACCTCTCGGGCTCGGCGATGATCATCGGCGCCTTCGCCGCCGGGATCGTGCTCTCCAGCACCAACCAGTTCGACACCGTGGTCCAGCGGATCGAGCCGGTGGCCGACGTCTTCACGCCGATCTTCTTCGTGGTGGTGGGCGCCCCGGTGAACGTGAACCTGTTCATCCCGGGCACGCCGGACTTCGACCTGAGCGTCCTCGGCGTCGGGCTCGTGCTCACCGCCATCGCCGTGGTCAGCAAGCTCGTGGCCGGGTGGGCCACGCGCCGGAAGGAGCTCAACCGGCTGGCCATCGGCGCCGGGATGATCCCCCGGGGCGAGGTGGGCCTGATCTTCGCGTCCATCGGCCTCACCGGCGGCATCCTCTCGCGCGAGGCCTACAGCGCCATCCTCATCATGGTGATCCTGTCGACCTTCGTGGTCCCGCCCTTCCTGAAGGGGATCTTCGCCCGGGGCGGGAGCACGGTGCCCGAGGGCGCCGGGGGCGAGCAGCGCATGCCCGAGCCGGAGGGCGCGGCGGCGGACGACGAGGGCGGGGCCGGACACGGGGGTGGAGCCGCCCACTCATGACCCCTCCGCCCCGGGAGCGGCTGGTCCTGGGGTCCCGCTCCTCGGACCTGGCCCGCGTCCAGGCCCGTCGGGTGGCTTCCCTGGCCCGGGAGGCGTGGCCGGGGCTGGAGGTCGGGATCGAGTGGATCACCACCACCGGCGACCGGGTCCTGGATCGGCCGCTGCCGGAGATCGGGGGCAAGGGCCTCTTCACGGCCGAGCTGGAGGCGGCCCTCCGGCAGGGCGAGATCGACGCGGCCGTGCACTCCCTGAAGGACCTCCCCACCGACCTGG
Source organism: uncultured Gemmatimonadota bacterium (assembly GCA_964450995.1). GTDB lineage: Bacteria > Gemmatimonadota > Gemmatimonadetes > Palauibacterales > Palauibacteraceae > CAYVFM01. Next base: position 18,997 of record CAYVFM010000016.1, read on the forward strand.
GCGGCGAGTTCGAGGTCCTGGGGGTGCCCGAGCGGGAAGACCCCCGGGACGTCCTGCTGGACCCGGAGGGCAGCCTCCGGCCCGGCGACCTGCCCGAGGGCGCCGTGGTGGGGACCTCCTCGCTCCGGCGGAAGGCCCAGCTCCTGGCGCTCCGGCCCGACTGCGAGGTCCGCGACGTCCGCGGCAACGTGGAGACGAGGGTGGAGAAGATGCGGGGCGGGGCCTACGACGCGGTGGTGCTGGCGGCGGCGGGGCTCCGACGGCTGGGGATGCTCGGGGAGGGGACCGCCTTCCTGGAGCCGCCGGGCTGGCTGCCGGCCCCGGGGCAGGGGGCCCTCGGGGTGGAGGGCCGGGCCGACGACGACGCCACCCGCCGGCTGCTGGCCCGCCTGGAGGACGCCGACCTGCGGGCCGAGGTGGAGGCCGAGCGCTGTCTCCTGGCGACCCTGGAGGGCGGGTGCCTGGTCCCGGTGGGCGCGCTGGGCCGCGTCCGGGACGGGGAGCTCCGGCTCGACGCCGTCGTCCTGCCGGAGGACGGCTCCCGGGAGCTCCGGGCGTCCGGCTCGGCGGCGCCGGCCGAGGCGGCCGCGCTGGGCCGGCGGGTGGCCGACGAGCTGCTGGAGGCCGGGGCCGACCGGATCCTGGCGGAGCTGGAGGAGGCCGGGGCGTGAACGGCGCGGAGCCGGACGCCCGGATCCTGTCGCGGGAGGAGGCCGTCCGGCGCCACGGGCGTCCCCGCGACCACCGTCTCGTCTTCACCAACGGCTGCTTCGACCTCCTGCACCGGGGCCACGCCGCCTACCTGGCCCGCGCCACGAGCCTGGGCGACCGGCTGCTGGTGGGGCTCAACTCCGACGCCTCGGTCCGGCGGCTGAAGGGCGAGGGACGGCCGGTCCAGCCGGCCGAGGACCGGGCCTACCTGCTCGCCAGCCTGCGGGCGGTGGACGCGGTCACCGTCTTCGACGAGGACACCCCGGCCGGGCTCATCGAGGCCCTCCTGCCCGACGTCCTGGTGAAGGGCGCCGACTACGAGGAGCACGAGGTGGTGGGCCGCGAGGCCGTGCGGGAGGCCGGGGGCGAGGTCCGGCTGGTGCCGCTGGAGCCCGGCCGCTCCACCACGGTCCTGCTCGACCGGATCCGGCGCGGCGCGGCGGAGGACGGATGAGCGGGGAGGAGGCCGGGAGCTGGCCGCGGGTGCTCGTCGCCACCCGCAGCCCCCACAAGCTGGCGGAGATCCGCGAGCTGCTGGGCGACCTGCCGGTGCACTTCGCCTCCCTGGAGGAGCTCGGCGTGGAGGAGATCCCGGCCGAGGCCGACGACCGTCTCGAGGTGCACGACACCTTCGCGGACAACGCCATGGCCAAGGCCCGGCACTTCCAC
>CAYVFM010000017.1:0-19683 GCA_964450995.1 uncultured Gemmatimonadota bacterium
GAGCCGGACGAACAGGCCGGAGACCTCCGACGGCGACAGCGGGGCCTCGCGCCCCGTCACGAGCTCCCGGCCCGCCACCTCCAGGGGGCGCTCCGGTCCGGCTCCGGCCCCAGCCCGGAGCCAGCGCAGGAAGCGCCCCGCCTCGTCGCGGGTCGCGAAAGTGAGCGCCGAGAGCGGCCGGTCGCCCCCGCCGCCGCGGGGGGCCACCATCAGGGTCCGACATCCGGCGTCGAGGACCTGCCACGTCGAGACCCGGAGCGCGCGGCCGGAGGCCAGGGAGACCGTCTCGGGACCGCCGCGGCTCCACCGGTAGACGACACGGTCGTCGCTCTCGGTGAAGGTGGCGTCGCCGGCGCCCCGGCGGACCGTTCGCAGGAGCGCCTCCCAGGTGAGCTCGGCGGTGACCTCCTGGCCCGGCTCGAGGCGCGGGGGCCGGAAGAGCTCGCGGGTGGCCAGCCGGACCGAGTCCGGGGGGCGGGCCCGTCCCCCCTCGCCGAAGAGCCCGTCGACCCGATGGACCACGGTCCGATCGTGGGGCTCGCCTACCTGGATCTCCACGGTGACGACGCTGTTGCCGGCCAGCCGACGCCCCTGCGCCCCCTCCTGGACCAGGACGAGCTCCTTCGGTCGGAGGATCCCGTTCGACAGGGGACGTTCCCGCAGGGACGCCGACTCCTGCAGCTCCGCCGTCCGGGTGCCGGTCACGCCCGCCGTCCCCAGCGCGTCCAGGACGCCGCCCGGCGTCAGGCCCAGCTCCGCGCCGCGGGTCCCGGACCGGGTGAGCTCCATCGTGCCGAGCTCCACGGTGTCGAATCGCGTTCGGAACCGATCCCAGCTCGTGAAGCGGGCATGGCGGCCCAGCACGGTGTCGGGAGCGGTATCCCCGGGCAGCCGGAGGCTCACCCGAAGCCAGGCGATCCGGGTCCCGGGCACGCCGGCGCCGGCCGGCCCGGGCTCCTCGACCGAGAGGACCAGGCGCCGGCGGATCCGGTCGCGCTCCACCGTGCCGGGATCACTCTCCCCGCCGAGCGGGGCCGCCAGGGCCCGCTGGAAGGCCCCGGCCGTGGACGTCCTCTCCGCAAGGCTGCGTACGTAGGCCGCCTGGGCCGACGCCGACAGCTCCCGGATCAGGGGCGGCTCGGTCGGGCCGGGGACGGGCGCCGCGTGGACGGAGACCCGGACCTCCGCGGGGATCGGGCCCCCGTTCGCCGCCTCGGGCGCCCGATAATCGGCGTAGCGCCGGAGGAGCTCCGGCCGGGGACCGGGACAGCCCCAGAGGGGCAGGAGGAGGGCGACCAGCATCGCCGCGGTCCCGGTCCGCCGGCGGGTGCCGGGCGGGGAGTCGCGGTCAGCCATCGTCCCTCCGCTCCAGCCGGAAGACGCCGGCAGGCTCGGCCTCCCGGGTGAAGAGGTCGAGGACGGTCGTGTCCTCCTCCCGGCGGGCGGTCCAGCCCGCCCGGGGGATCAGCTCCGGCGGCTGCCCGTTCCACGAGTCGTGAGAGGCGGCCTCCGACCGGCTGTCGTACAGCCCGACCAGCGCCCAGCGGTCGGGATACTCGTCCAGGTGCCGATCCAGGATGACGCCGTATCTTCCGTCGCATCCGGTCACGTGGCCTCCCCGTTGAGTCACGCATACCACGATAGCTATGAAGACGTATTATGCAAGGGCGGAGTGCGACGGGCCGCGGGCGGGGGGCGGACCCGGGGGTGAGGAGCGGCGTTCCGGCGGGCCCGTCAGCTCCGGTCGACGCCGACGCGGCGCCAGGGCAGCCGACGGTCCGGCTCGAGGTCGGGTTGGCTCTCCCGGGTCCGGGTCACCACGGGCGGCGGGTCCGGCGCCAGCAGGCTCCTGCCGGTGGGGTCCAGGAAGCCGCGGCTCCGTGCCGCGGCGGCGGAGATCCGGCGGAAGCGGCCGTCCGGCGCGCCGTGTCGGAACGCCTCGGCGAGGTCGGCCAGGTACGCGTCGTGGCGCCGGCTCAGCCAGGTCGAGATGCGCCCCAGCTCGCGGCGGACGAAGGGCGGGAGGTCCGGCTCGTCGGGATCGGGCTCCTCGGCCGTCTCGAGCTCGCCGGAGCTGCGGAGGTAGGCCCGCGGGACGGCCCAGCGGGGATCGCCCCGTCCGAGCAGGCCGCTGGCCTCGTCCAGGTAGGCCACGGCCAGCAGCCGGGAGAGGTTGCCGGGCTCGGCGTGGGCCCGCCCGGACACGAGCATCCAGTGGTAGCTGTCGGCGGCGGCGTGCTTGGCGATGAGGCCGACGGTACGGGGGGACGGGGGGCTGAGCCGCATCAGAACGAGCTCGAAGCGCCGGCCGGTGCCGGCGGACCGGGGCGAGCTCATGGTCCGCCCCCGCCCTCGCTCGCTCCGGCTCGATGGCTCACGGCTCGATCTCCTCCCGCGGTCGGCTTGGCGCTGGCGCTTCCCTGCATGATGTCCTGCCGCCCGCTCCGGCGCGAGGCTCGGCCCCGCAGGGCGTGCGAAACGACGGGCTCGGTTCGGGGCCCCTGGGTACCCGCCCGCGAGGGGGGCGTTGCAGGCCGCCGGCGAGGGACGCGTCGGCGCGCCGGGCGACGGTGGTCGGCGGGCTCTCGGGCGGATCCGGTGGCCGGGCCTTGACACGAGAAAAATTCGTCGTAGGATGGTGGTCCCGGTCGGAGCGAACCCCGTGCACGGGGCCTCCGACACGGGCCGGGCCGGAGCGGGAGCTCCGGTCCAGACGTCCGTCGGGTGTTCGGCCCCGTCGGACCGGCTGCGAGGTCGCTGGCCGCAGTCGTCAGCCCCGGGAACGGGGGCGCCTGAGTCGGCGGGCCGCACGGCCTTCGGGACGTGCCCCGAGTGACGAGGGAAAGAGCCGAGATCCGGCCGTCTCACGGGACGGCGCCGAACCGACGGATCGACGCTCGCTGGCGCAACGAAAGCCCCGACTCGGCGCTGTGACGCCGGTCGGGGCTTTCGTGCGTCCGGGGGGAAGCCGATCGCGGGCGGCGGGCCGACCGCCGTCACCGGCTGCCGCGCTTGACCGGAGGGGACCGAGGATGTGCGGACGCTTCACCCTGCGGATCGACTCCGAGGACGTCGCCCGGGCTTTCGACGCGCGCCGCGGCGGCCTGGATCACCCCCCGCGCTACAACATCTCGCCCACCCGGCCGGTGACCGTCGTCCGCCTCTCCGCCGAGGACGGCGGACGCGAGCTGGCCGAGGCCCGCTGGGGCCTGGTGCCTCACTGGGTGGACGACCCGGAGGACTTCGACCTCACCCTGATCAACGCCCGCTCGGAGACGGCGGCGGAAAAGCCTGCGTTCCGGGACGCCTTCCGCTCCCGCCGGTGCCTGCTGCCCGCCGACGGCTTCTACGAGTGGGTGGCCGGGAACGGGAGCAAGCAGCCCTGGTACGTCCGCCGCGGCGACGACCGGCCCTTCGCCCTCGCCGGCCTCTGGGACCGGTGGGAAGGGCCGGGGGGACGGCGCCTGGAGAGCGCGACGATCCTCACCTGCGAGCCCGACGAGGTCGTGGGTAAGCTGCACGACCGCATGCCCGTCGTCCTTCCGCCCGAATGGTGGGACGCGTGGATGGATCCGGCCGGAGACCCCGCCGACGCATCGGACCTCCTGCGGCCCTACCGACGGAACGAGCGGGCGTTCGAGGCCCACCCGGTCTCCCGGGCGGTGAACCGTCCGGACCGAGACGGGCCCGAGCTGGTGGAGCCGGCGGAGGAGGACGGGTAGGGGCCGCTCCGTCGGGGCCGCGCTCAGGGCCCGGCGCCGCTTCCCTTCCCGGGAGAAGTCCCTGCCAGCCGGACCTCCCCGCCCCGGAGGACCGGGACGCCGAGGCTGGCGTCCGTCTCGGAGCACCAGGCCAGGTCCTCCGCCAGGCCGACCTTCCCCAGGGCGCGGCCCGCGGCCGTCTCCGCCAGCCAGCCGGGGTCGGGGTCGCCGACGGCCTCGGCGACGGCCAGGGCGTCCCGCGCCCCGTCGTCCAGCTCCGGCTCGTCGTCCCGCCGGCGGAGCAGGGCCCGCACCAGAAGTCCCGCGCAGGCCACGTCGTCCAGCCCCGGCCGGCCCTCCTTGCCGGCGCAGGCGACGAGGACGTCCCGGTCGCCCGCCGCCAGCCGGCGGGCCACGGCGGAGAGGTTCCGGAAGGAGGCGAGCACCACCTCGTCGGCGGGCGAGAGGCTCCGGAGAAGCGGCGTGCCGTTGGTGGTGGTGAAGACGAGCACCCGGTCCTCGACGTCGGCCTCGGCGAGCTCGCGCGGGGAGTTGCCGTGGTCGAAGCCCGGGATCCGACGCCCACCCCGCTCGCCGCAGAGCAGGGGCCGCGGGGCGTCCGGATCGGCCGCCCGGGCCTCGCGCGCCGCGGCCCGGGCCTCGGCCCGGCTCGCCACGGGCCGCACGCGGCGGGCGCCGGCCTCCAGGGCCGCCAGGATGGTCGTGGTGGCCCGGACCACGTCCACGGCGGCGGCCGCCCGTCCCTCCAGGTCGCGGGCCTCGATCGCGGTCGGCGACCAGCGGGCCTCGATCTTCATGCCGGTACCCCTCGGCGCGCGTTCACGTCCCGAGAAGGAAGGTAGGGCCCGTGGCCCGGTCGGCCCACCTCGGCCCGCCCGCCCGTCCCCCCCGCCGCTCGACAGGAGGCGCGAAGCGGGCGAGTTTGAGGCCGGAAGGCCGGGGCCGGACTTCGCCGCGCTCCGCCGGAACGCACCAGGAGGACCGAACGTGGCGCGAGACGATCCTCCCCGGAAGGACGCTTCCCCGGACCGGGGCCCGCTGGCGACCCCCCTGACACGGGACGCCGGGATCGAGGTGCCGCTGATCTGCGGGGCCATGTACCCGTGCAGCAACCCCGAGCTGGTGGCTGCCGTCTCCGAGGCGGGAGGGCTCGGCGTCCTCCAGCCGATCTCGCTCACCTACGTCCACGGGCACGACTTCCGCGACGGGATCCGCTACATGCGGCGTCTCACCTCCCGGCCGATCGGGATGAACGCCCTGGTGGAGGCCTCCTCGAAGACCTACCGCCGGCGCATGGAGGGCTGGGTGGAGGTCGCCCTGGAGGAGGGAGTCCGCTTCTTCGTCACCTCCCTGGGCAACCCGCGATGGGTCGTGGAGAAGGTCCACGCGGCGGGCGGCGTGGTCTATCACGACGCCACCGAGCGGAAGTGGGCGGAGAAGGGGCTCGAGGAGGGCGTGGACGGCCTCATCGCCGTGAACCGCCGGGCCGGCGGCCACCCCGGCGACCGGACGCCCCGGGAGCTGCTGGAGGAGCTGGCGCCGCTGGGCGCGCCGGTGGTCCGGGCCGGGGGCGTCGGGGAGCCCGCGGACTTCGTGGAGGCCCTGGAGTCCGGCTACGACGGGGTGCAGATGGGCACCCGCTTCATCGCCACCGAGGAGTGCCGGGCGTCGGAGCCCTACAAGCGGGCCATCCTCGAGGCCGACGGGGACGACATCGTCTGGACCGAGCGGATCACGGGCGTCCCGGTCTCGGTGATCGAGACCCCCCACGTCCGGCGGATCGGGACCGAGGCCGGGCCGGTGGCGAAGTGGATGCTCCGGCACCGGCACACCAAGCACCTGATGCGGACGATCTACGCGCTGCGCTCGCTGTGGCGCCTCAAGCGGGACTCGCTGGACGAGGAGGGGGAGCGGGACTACTGGCAGGCCGGGAAGAGCGTGGACGGGATCGACGAGATCGAACCCGCCGGCCGGATCGTCCGGCGCTTCGCCGCCGCCGCCCGATCGGCCCGGGAGCAGGGGCCGGCGGGAGAGCCCCCCGACGGCGGGGCGCGACCGGCCGCCGGCGGGGGCTGATCCCGACCGGGTCCCCGGCTCAGCCGCCGGGGCCCGGGACCGCTCCGCCCCCGCGCCGGGGGTCGGCGGCGGCCAGGAGGCGGCCGTCGGCGGTCCGGGCGGCGGCCGCGGCGCCGCCGAAGTACATGGCGAGCCCGTCGGAGCGCCGCACCGGCAGCTCCACCTCGTCCAGGGGAAGGCCGGGCTCGCAGGCCACGACGGGGCCGTCCCCGCCGACCTCCACGTGCAGGCGGGGACGGGCCAGCGCCTCCTCCAGGGTCCTGCCGGTCCGCAGGGCCGTCAGGAACACCTGGTGGAGGACGGTGGGGATCCGTTCCGAGCCGGGCGTCCCCAGGGCCAGCGCCCGCCCGGCGGGTCCGCGGGCCACGGTGGGCGCCATGTTCGACGGGAGTCGGCGGCCCGGGGGGACGTGGCCGGGGCCCTCCGGGTTCAGCTCCCGCTCCCCGAGACAGTTGTTGAGCCAGAGGCCCGTCCCGGGCGGCATCACGCCGGAGCCGTAGCCGTCCGACATCGTCACCGAGCAGAGCGTCCCCGCGCCGTCCACCGCCGAGGTGTGGAGGGTGGAGGCGGATTCGGAGGCCGTCGCGGGGCCGCCGGGGCCGGCTTCCAGGAAGGCCCGGGCCCCCGCGGGGAGATCCTCCCCGCTCTCGCCCCGGGCGCCCTCCAGCACGGCCCGCTGGGCCCGGACCAGCCAGGCCACGTCGGCGGCGTCCCAGTCGCCCTCCGGCCGGCCGTCCGACATCGTCAGCAGGGCGGCCAGGACGCGTCCGCCGGCCGCAGGGGGCGGGTTCGTGGCCACCCGCCAGGCGTCCAGGTCCGTCGCCAGGGGCCGCCGGACCTCGGCCCGGTAGGCGTCCAGGTCCCGGCGGGTCAGCGAGCCCCCGGCACTACGCACGTGGTCGGCGATGCGCCGGCCCAGCGGGCCGCGGTAGAAGTGGTCGGCGCCCTGCCGGGCCAGCCGCTCCAGGGTGTCGGCCAGCCCCGGGGGCTCCACGGGCTCCCCCGGCCCGATCAACCCCCCGTCGCCGTCGCCCAGGGCGGCCCGGCTCCGGGCGTCGCGGCGGTAGATCGGCTCCCAGGCGTGGGCGAGGAAGGCGTGGCAGGCCGGGGGCAGGGGGAAGCCGCCCCGGACCGCGTCCACGGCCGGCGAGAGGAGGTCCTCCCAGCCCAGCCGCCCGAAGCGGGCCCGGGCCACGTCGCAGGCGGCGGGCAGGCCGGGGACGGCCACCGAGCCGGGCCCCACCACCGTTCCGGTCGCGCCGGCGTAGGCCATCCGGGCCTCGACCCCGCCGCCCCGCTCGGTCGGCTCCAGCCCCCGGCCGGGTGTCTCCACGCCCCCGTCCACCACGACCGGGTCGCCGTCGGCCGGCCAGACGGCCACGAAGGCGGCGCCGCCCAGCGAGCACATCCCCGGATGGGTCACCGCCGCGGCCAGGCCCGCCGCCAGGGCGGCGTCCACGGCGTTGCCGCCCCCGGCGGCCGCCCGCAGGCCCGCCCGGGCGGCGGTCTCGGAGACGGCGGCGACGGCGATCTTCGGTGGCATGGCGTCGGCGTGGACGGAGTCGCGGATCCGGGCGCAGGACGAACCTATGCGGCCGCCCGTCCCGGCGGGACCCGGACGGCCGCGCCGGCCCGTCCGGGGCCGGACGCCCCACGGCGCGCGGACGGCGGATCGATAGATGCATCAACTCCGGGCCCACGGCGCGACGAACAGGCTCACCCCACGACAGGAGTGAACGATGAGCAAGGCAGGACAGGGCGATACGGTCACGGTCGAGTACACCGGTAAGCTGGAGGACGGGACGGTCTTCGACACCTCCCGCGACAAGGACCCCATCAGCTTCACCATCGGCGACGAGGAAGTCATCCCCGGGTTCGAGGAGGCGGTGGTCGGGATGGAGACCGGCGAGAGCAAGTCCGCCACCCTCCCGCCCGACGAGGCCTACGGTCCCCGGAGCGACGAGATGGTCTTCACCGTCCCGAGCTCCGAGCTGCCCGAGGACCTGGACCCGGAGGTCGGGGACCGGCTGGAGGTGCAGAGCCGGGAGGGGCAGACCTTCCCCGCCGTGGTGGCCGAGATCGAGGGCGAGCAGGTCACCATCGACGCCAACCACCCGCTGGCGGGCGAGGAGCTGACCTTCGAGATCGAGCTGAAGTCCATCGACTGACCGGGTCCCCGAAGGCCCGGACCCGGGGGCGCCCGCCTCCGGCAGCCATCTTCCGCCCCCGGCGACGGGGGCGGTGGCGCGCAGGGGGAGCCCGGACGGGGTCCCGCCCGCCCCGCCGCCGGCGTCTTGCGACCCGGCCGCCGACGCCGGATCCTCTAGACCCGATCGCGAGACCCGGCGACACCACAGGGAGACCGACACGATGCCCACCGCCGACGTCGACGGCCGGCCGATCCGCTACGAGGACAGCGGAGGGGACGGGCCGGCCGTGCTCTTCTGCCACGGCTTCCTCATGGACCGGCGCATGTTCACGCCCCAGGTCGAGGCCCTCTCGCCCGACTTCCGGTGCGTCCGGATGGACGAGCGCGGCTTCGGGGGCACGCCGGTGGACGGGCCGTTCGACTACTGGGACCTGGCCGACGACGCGGTCGGTCTCCTGGACCGGCTCGGGATCGGGTCGGCCGTCCTGTGCGGCCACAGCCAGGGCGGCTTCCTGGCCCTCCGGGCGGCCCTGCGCCATCCCGACCGGGTCCACGGCCTGGTGCTGGTGGACACCGACGCCGACGTGGACGACCCGGAGACGAGGGCCGGTTACCGCGAGATGTTCGAGGCCTGGCTCTCGGCGGGCCCGTCGGAGGAGATGCTGGAGACGCTGGCCGACCTCATCCTGGGACAGGACGAGGCGCTGCGCTCGACCTGGACCGAGCGCTGGCGGTCGATGGACCCGGAACGGCTCCGGCACCCGGTGGACTGTCTCCTGGGACGGGACGACGTCTCGGGCCGGCTGGGCGAGATCACCTGCCCGGCGCTGGTCGTCCACGGGGCCGAGGACGTCTCGATCCCCCCGGAGCGGGGACGGGCGCTGGACCGGGGTCTCCCGAACTGCGCCGGCGTGGTGGAGGTGCCCGGCGCGGCCCACGCCCCCGTGCTCACCCACCCGGGCGAGGTGAATCCTCCCCTGCGCTCCTTCCTCGAGCAGCACGCCTGAGGCGGGACGGCACGGGGGCGGTCCCGCCCCCGGTCAGCGCCCGCCCAGCGCCGCGGGGTCCACGCGGATCAGCCGGTCGTCGGCGGGGGCCGGAGAGCCGCGGCCGTCGCGGTTGCTGGTCCCGAGCCAGAGCCAGCCCTCCAGGCCCACGCGCACCGGGCGGATCCGTCCGAATTCGCCGCGGAAGTGGGCCAGCAGGCGGACCCCTCCGGCTTCCGCCGCCAGCCCCCGGGCCTCGTAGAGCGCGCTCCCCCGGAGGCCGCCGAAGAAGAGGCGGCCGTCGAGAGCGGCCAACCCCGCCGGGGCCCAGGTGGCCGAGCCCGAGTGGAGCCGGGGCGGGCTCGTCCCCTCCCGCCGCTCGCCGCCCGTGACGTCGGGCCACCCGTAGTTCTCGCCGCGGCGGATCCGGTTCACCTCGTCCCGGCCGCTGGAGAAGCCCGAAGGTCCGTGCTCGGTGGACCAGAGCCGGCCCCGGCCGTCGAAGGCCAGCCCCTGGGGGTTCCGGTGGCCCAGCGACCAGACGGTGCTCCCGAAGGGGTTGTCCTGCGGCACCGTGCCGTCGGGCGCGATCCGGTGGATCTTGCCGGCCGCCGAGCCGCGGTCCTGCGCGTCCCCCGCGTCCCCGGCGTCGCCGGAGGTGACGTACAGGAAGCCCTCCGGGCCGAACGTCAGCCGGCAGCCGTCGTGGACGGCCGCGCCGGGTACGCCGCCCAGCAGGACCTCCCGCCCGGACAGGTCCCCGTCGGCCAGGCGGTAGCGGACCACCCGGTTCCGGAGCCCGCCCTCGCCCCGGTAGGTGTGGCAGAGGAAGATCCGGGACGTCGACGGGAAATCGGGGTGGAGCGCCAGCCCCATCAGCCCGCCCTCGCCGGCCTCCCGCACGCCCTCGATCTCGTGGGCCTCGACGACCCGGTAGGGCGGCCCGCCGCCGGGGTCGCCGGAGCGGGCGAGCCGGAGCAGCCGCCCCCGGCGCTCGGTGACCAGCAGGTCCCCGCCCGGCAGGAAGCGGATCGCCCACGGGGTGTCCAGCCCCTCGGCCATCACCTCCAGGGCTCCCGCCGGGAGGTCGGCGCGGCTCGCCCCCGGCTCCCCCCCGGAGGCCGGGATCGCCTCCTGGCCGCCGGACGCCGAGGCCGAGGATCCGTCGCAGGCGGCCGCCAGGGCCAGAGCCACGGCCAGCAGGAGGGCGGCGGGGCGGCGCTTCCGGCGGGCGCTGCGAGTCTCGCGGGGCACGGTCTCCTCCCGTAGATGGTGTATCGGCTCCGCCGTGGCAGTATGCTTCGCCCGCTCCGTTGAAGAAACCGCGGGGCGGCCGCGTACGCTTGATCGAGACGGGGAAGGAGGAGCCGGGAGATGCCGCTGGAGCGGAGCGTCGAGCGCGAGCTGGTGCGGAAGTGCCGGGAGGGCGCCTCGCGGTTCTACGAGCCCCTGGTGCGCGCCTACGAGGAGCCCGCGCTCCGGGTGGCCGCCGGGATGCTGGGCGGAGACCGGGAGCGGGCCCGCGACGCCGTGCAGGATGCCTTCGTCCGGGCGTGGAAAGGGCTCGACGCCTACGATCCCGACCGCCCGTTCGCGCCCTGGTTCTTCAGCATCCTCCGAAACCGCTGCCGGGACCTGGCCCGCTCGGAGGGCGCCCGCGACGAGCGGGAGCGCCGGGCGGTCCGCGAGGCCGCCGGTGTCCGACGGGCGGGTGCCGACGGCCGGCGCCGGGAGGAGCGGCGGGAGGCCCGACGCCGGGTGTGGGACGCCCTCGAGAAGATCTCCGAGGAGCACCGGGAGGTGCTGGTGCTCCGGGAGCTGGAGGGCTTCGGCTACGCCGAGATCGCGGAACTCCTGGACGTGCCCGAGGGGACGGTGGGGAGCCGGCTCTATCACGCCCGGGACGCGCTTCGGGACGCGCTGGAGGCATCGCCATGAGCCACGAGGTCGATCGAGAGACGCTGATGCGATACCTGGACGACGAGCTGTCGCCGGAGCGGCGGGAGCGGGTGGAGGAGCACCTGTCCGGGTGCACCGAGTGCAGGAGGGAGGTCGAGGTGTTCGGAAGGATGAAGCGGGACCTGGCGGAGCTGCCCGGCCCGTCGGCCGGGCGTCGGGACGGATCGGTGTGGGACGCCGTCAGCCGGCGGGTGGCCCGGCCGCTGGGCTGGATCCTCCTGGTCGTGGGCGCGGTGCTCTGGGGCGGATGGGCCGCGTGGGTGTTCGTCACCTCCGAGGTCGCCCTCTTCGAGAAGCTCTTCACCGGCGCCGTGGTGATCGGGATGGCCCTCCTGCTGGCCAGCGTCGGCTGGGAGCGGTACCGGGAGTGGCAGCACGATCCCTACCGGGACGTGCAGAGATGACCGACGCGGAGAGAGAGGGGAGGCGAGCACGATGATCGTCGTGACCAACGACCGGATTCCGGGCCGTCGGATCACCGAGAGCCTCGGGCTCGTGCGCGGCAACACCATCCGCGCCCGCCACGTGGGCCGGGACGTCCTGGCGGGGCTCCGCAACATCGTCGGTGGCGAGATCACCGATTACACCAAGCTGATGGGCGAGGCCCGGGAGCAGGCCATCGACCGGATGCTGGAGGAGGCCGAGGCGTTGGGCGCCGACGCCGTGATCGAGGTCCGCTTCGAGACCAGCCAGGTCATGGGCGCCGCGGCCGAGCTCCTCTGCTACGGGACCGCCGTCCGGGTGGAGGAGGCAGGCGAGCGATGATCGGGCCTGGCGGTCCGGGGGAAGAGGGCAGAGCTTGAAGGAGAGCCGCAGCCTTCACACGACGAAAGGGGAGTCCGTGGACCAGCACGTCACCGCCGTCGCCGTCATCCGGATCGGGTTCGGGGCGCTGGGGCTCATCGGCGCCTTCGTCGTCTTCCTGGCGGTCGCCGGCGGGGGGCTGCTCTCGGGCGACCTCGGGATCATCACCCTCACGGGCACCCTCGGGATCGTCATCGGAGGCTTCCTGGCGCTCACGGCCCTGCCGGGGCTGATCGGCGGGATCGGACTGCTGGCCCGGAAGGAGTGGGCCCGGATCCTGGTGCTGATCGTCTCCGTCTTCGACATCCTCAACGTGCCGGTGGGCACGGCCGTGGCGGTCTACACCTTCTGGGTCCTCCTCCAGGACGAGACCCGACGTCTCTTCCGGCCCACCTACGGCTGACTCCCCCGCCGGAGGACGCCTACGTCCCTCCGCGCGGGACGTGGGAGCGGCGCCGGCCGGCCGAGGTCGGGATCGACAGCGCGGCCCTGGAGCGGGCGGTGGCCTGGACCCGCGACACCGCCCACGCCGGGATGGGCCCGGACCTGCACACCGACCTGAAGCGGTTCGTGGCCGGCGAGCCGGAGAACACCATCGTCGGCCCGGTGAAGGACCGGGGCCCCGTGACCGGCGTGGTCCTGAAGGACGGCTACCTGGTCCGGACGTGGGGCGAGCCCGGGCGCGTGGACATGACCTTCAGCGTCACCAAGAGCTTCCTCAGCTCCACGGCCGCGGCGGCCTGGGGCCAGGGACTCTTCGAGCTGGACGAGCCGGTGATCCGCCACGTGCCCGACTCGCTCTTCGCCACCGACCACAACCGGTCCGTCACCTGGGACCATCTCCTGCGCCAGACCTCCGACTGGCGGGGCGAGCTCTTCGGCAAGCCCGACTGGGTGGACCGCTTCGACGGCGAGATCCACGCGCCCGATCCCCCGGGCGAGGCCTGGGAGTACAACGACGTCCGGGTGAACCTGCTCGCGCTCTCGCTCCTCCACGTCCTCCGGGACCCCCTCCAGGAGGTGCTCCGCGAGGAGGTGATGGACCCGATCGGGGCCAGCCGCACCTGGCGGTGGCACGGCTACTCGGGCTCGTGGGTCACCGTCGAGGGAGAGCGGATGCAGACTCCCTCGGGCGGCGGCCACTGGGGCGGGGGCGTCTGGATCAGCGCCCGCGACCAGGCCCGGTTCGGCCTGCTCACCCTCCGGTGCGGCCGCTGGGGCGGGGAGGAGGTCCTCTCGAGGGAATGGGTCCGCCACGCCACCACGCCCACCGACCCGCAGCCGACCTACGGCTTCATGAACTGGTTCCTCAACACCGACCGCGAGTTCGTGCCCTCCGCCCCGGAGCACGCGGTGGTCCACGCCGGGGCGGGCGTCAACAGGATCTTCGTCGACGGCCAGCGGGACCTGGTCGTGGTGGTGCGCTGGATCGAGGGGGACGCCTACGACGGGTTCATTCAGCGCGTGCTGGAGGCAGTGGAGTAGCCCGGCCGGACGGCCTCCGGCCAACGTCGTGACGGTCCGCGGATCCGGAGAGGGTGACGGTGGGCGCCACGCCGTCACCGGCGCCGGGCGCGTTTCGCAGCCGGATGCGAGGGGCGTTGAAACGAACGGCGGACCGGCCCGCGTAGTGGGGAGCGAGCGAGACGAGAGAGCACGTTCCCCACGAGGTCCGCGATGCGCCATCCTGGTCCCGAGCCTTCCGACGCCGATCCCGAGTTCGCCGAGCCCGCCGCTCCCCGGGTGCTGCTCGCGCTGGCCGTGCTGGCCGGCGCGGCCCTGGCCCTGACGCTGGGGGCGGTCCCGGTCACCGCCCAGGCGGCCGGCGCCGACCCGTCCGCGGCCTCCGGCGCCGCGGCCGCCGACGACGGACGCCATCCCGTGGTTCGGACGGAGGCGGACGTGGAGGTGGACGGCGCCCTGGACGAGGCCGCCTGGGAGCGAGCGGCCGTGATCCGCCTGCCCTGGGAGAGCTCGCCGGGGCGGAACGCCGAGGCCCCGGTGGAGACCGCCTGCCGCTTTCTCCACGACAGGGAGCATCTCTACGTCGGCTGCCGCGCCTCCGACCCCGACCCCTCGGCGATCCGCGCGCACCTCACCGACCGGGACGCGGCGTTCGACGACGACTGGATCCGGATCGTGCTGGACACCTTCGGCGACCGCCGCCAGGCCTTCGAGTTCCGGATGAACCCCCTGGGCGTCCAGATGGACGCGCTGGTGGCCCAGAACGGGTCGGACTTCGCCTGGGACGGCATCTGGTCCTCCGACGGCCGCGTGACGGCGGAGGGCTACGTGGTGGAGGCGGCCATCCCGTTCCGGACCATGAACTTCCCGAGCGCCGACGGCGAACAGGCCTGGGGCGTGATCGTGGATCGCTCCTGGCCCAGGAGCGAGACGCATCGGCTTCGCTCGATCCGCACCGACTACGAGGAGCAGTGCGAGCTCTGCCAGGCCGAGCGGCTCACCGGGCTCCGACCCGGCCGGTCCGGCCACGGGATCGAGCTGAACCCGACGCTCACCGGCAACCGGACGGACGAGCGGCCCTCGCTGGACGCGAGCTCGCTGGAGAGCGGGCCGGTGGACGTGGAGCCAGGGCTTACCGGCTCCTGGCGGTTCAGCCCGAACTTCCAGCTCAGCGCCACGGTGAACCCGGACTTCAGCCAGGTGGAGGCCGACGCCGCACGGCTCGAGACGAACCGGCGGTTCGCGCTCTTCTTCCCGGAGAAGCGTCCCTTCTTCCTGGAGCGGTCCGACGTCTTCCAGATGCCCTCCAACCTCATCTTCACCCGCAGCGTCGTGGACCCGCAGGCCGGCGTGAAGCTCACCGGCAAGGAGGGTCCCAACACCGTGGGGGCCTTCGTCACGCGCGACGAGGTGAACCGCCTGATCTTCCCGGGCGCGACGTCCTCGTCCAGCACGCTGCTGGAGGACGAGGTCACCGGGTTCGTGGGGCGCTGGCAGCGGGACGTGGGCGGGTCTTCCACGGTGAGCCTGGCGGCCACCGCCCGGGAGTCGGACGGCTACCACAACCGGATGCTCGCCACCGACGGCAACCTCCGGCTGGGATCCAGCACCCGGCTGGTCTACCTCCTGGCCGGCACGCACACTGACTACCCGGACGACATCGCAGCGACCTTCGACCAGCCCGCGGACGGCTTCGCCGGCTACTTCGCCGCGGCCTCGGTGAGCCACGCCACCCGCGAGTGGCGGGTCCAGGGCACGGTCCTGGACCTGAGCCCCGATTTCCGGACCGACGCCGGCTTCGTGGCGCGGTCGAACTTCCGCCGGGCGCGAGCCAACGTCGGGCGCACGTTCTGGACGCCCGACCTCGACTGGGCGACCCGGTTCGACGTGGGGGCGGACGCACAGTGGGACGTGGACCACGACGGCGAGCTGGTGTCCCGGTCGGGCGCCGTCGAGGCGGGTTGGGAGGGGCCGCTGCAGTCGCGGCTGGAGCTGGACCTCGATTTCTCCGAGGAGCGCTTCGGGGGCGAGACGTTCTCCCTCCCCCGGCAGAGGCTGGAGGCCTCCATCTCGCCCTCCGGGGCCCTGGAGGCGGGCTTCGACGTGACCACCGGGAAGGCCGTCGACTTCGCCAACGCCCGGAAGGCGGACCTCCTGCGGCTCGGGCCGCGGGTGCAGTGGCGGACCGGGCGGCACCTGACCCTGGAGCTCAGCCACGACCTGAGCCGCCTCGCCCGCGACGGCGAGGCCTTCCTGGAGGAGAACGTCACCGAGCTGCGCGGCCGCTGGCACTTCAGCAAGGAGGCCTTCCTGCGGGCCATCGTCCAGCACCGCGACGTCTTCCAGGCGCCCGAGGCGTTCGGCGAGGACACGCCGGAGGAGGCTCGCGGCCTGTTCGGCCAGTTCCTCTTCTCCTACGAGCTGGACCCGCGGACGGCGCTCTTCGTCGGCTACACCGACACCCGCCGCGGCGCCGAGATCGGCGAGCGCGATTTCGACCTGCGCCAGACCCGGCGTACCTTCTTCACGAAGCTGAGCTACTCGTGGCGCTTCTGAGCCGCGAACCCGGGGCGGCGTCCGCCCGGGAACCCGACACCGAGACGAGCGAGGACCGATGAGCCCCTTCCGCACCCGCCCGACCCGCGACTCCGCCGGCGCCGGCCGATCCGGCGTCTCCTCCGTCCCCGGGATCGCCGCCCTGGCCGCCGCCCTCCTGCTGGCGGCGGGCCCGGCGGCCGCCCCGGCGGCGGCCCAGCCCTCCGGCGTGGACGCGCCGGAACAAGCCGCCGAGGGCCCCACCCGCCTGCTCCGCCAGCCCACGGTGAGCGCCGAGCGGGTGGCCTTCGCCTACGCCAACGACCTCTGGATCGTGGCCCGCGACGGCGGGGAGGCCCGCCGGCTCACGTCCCACCCGGGCACCGAGTCGCACCCCCACTTCTCGCCCGACGGCGAGTGGATCGCCTTCACCGGCCAGTACGCCGGCGACGCGGACGTCTACGTGGTCCGGGCCGACGGCGGGTCGCCGCGGCGGCTCACCTGGCATCCGTCGGACGACGAGGTGCGCGGCTGGAGCGCCGACGGCTCCCGGGTCCTCTTCGTCTCGGACCGGAAGAGCGCCCCGACCTCCTACGACCGCTTCTTCACTGTCCCGCGCACGGGCGGCCTGCCCGAGGCCCTGCCGATCCCCCGGGGCGCCGCCGGGGCGTTCTCGCCCGACGGCTCCCGCTTCGCCTACCAGCCGGTGGGCCTGGTGGACTCGGAGTGGCGCAACTACCGGGGCGGCCAGATCCGGCCCGTCTGGGTCGTGGACACCGGCGACTGGTCGCTGGAGAAGCTGCCCTTCGGCGACGCGGCCAACCTGGACCCGGTCTGGATGGGCGACGAGATCTACTTCCTCTCCGACCGGAACCTGGCCATGAACGTCTGGGCCTGGGACACCGGGGCCGGCGAGCTGCGCCAGGTCACCGACCACCGGCGCTTCGACGTGAAGCACCTGGACGCCGGCGGCGGCGCCGTGGTCTACGAGCAGGGCGGCTGGCTCCACCTGCTGGACCCGTCCACCGGCGAGAGCCGCCGGCTGGCGATCACCGTGGAGGGCGACTTCCCCTGGGCCCGGCCGCACTGGGAGGACGTCGGGGGGATGATACGCACCGCCGACCTGGGCCCCACCGGGGCCCGGGCGGTCTTCGAGGCCCGGGGCGAGATCGTCACGGTGCCGGCGGAGAAGGGCGACTGGCGGAACCTGACGAACAGCGCGGGGGCCGCCGACCGGACGCCGGCCTGGTCGCCCGACGGCGAGCGGGTCGCCTGGTTCTCCGACGCCTCGGGCGAGTACCGCCTGATGATCGGTGACGCGAAGGGGCTGGAGGAGCCCCGCTCGGTGGCGATCGAGGACCCGAGCTTCTTCTATGACCTGGCGTGGTCGCCGGACGGAGAGAAGCTGCTCTTCACCGACGCCGACCGGCACCTCTGGGTGGTGGACGCCGCCACGGGCGAGAAGACGCTGGCCGACCAGGACAACTACACGCCCCCGGCGCGCACCATGGACCCGGTCTGGTCGCCGGACGGCCGCTGGATCGCCTACGCCAAGCGGATGGAGAACGGCCTCCGGTCGGTCTTCGTCTATTCGGTGGAGGAGGACACCGTCCGGCGGGTGACCGACCGGATGGCCGACGCCCGGCACCCGGCCTGGGATCCGTCCGGGGACTACCTCTGGTTCGCCGCCTCCACCGACTACGGGCTGAACACCGGGTGGCTGGACATGAGCTCCTACGACCGGCCGGTCACCCGCGGGCTCTACCTGGCGATCCTCGAGGAAGGGACGCCCTCGCCCTTGTTGCCCGAGAGCGACGAGGAGGCCGCGGCCGGCGGCGACGGCGAGGCGGCCGGTCCGGCCGGCGGCGGGGAGGGGAACGCCTCCGGCGGCGACGGTCGGGACGGCGGGGAGGCCGCCGACCCGGTGGCCATCGACTTCGAGGGCCTGGCCGACCGGACCGTGGCGCTGGACGTGGAGCAGGCGAACTATGCCGACCTGGCATCGGCCGGCGAGGGCGCGCTGCTGTACCGGAAGCTCGAGCCCACGGGCGGCGGCTTCGCCCCGGCGCCGCTGATGCGCTACGACCTGGAGAGCCGGGAGGCCGCCCGGCTCCTGCCGGCCGTCCAGGACTTCGACGTCTCGGCCGACGGGAAGAAGCTCCTCTACCGGACCGGCGACGACTGGAGCGTGGTCCCGACCAGCGGCAAGGTGGAGCCGGGGCAGGGCGGCCTGGCCACCGGCGACCTCCGGACGTACGTGGACCCCCGGGACGAGTGGCGCCAGATCTTCGACGAGGGCTGGCGCTTCCAGCGCGACTACCTCTACGTGGACAACGTGCACGGGGCGGACTGGCCGGAGATCTACGAGATGTACGCCCCCTGGGTGCGCCACGTCCGGCACCGCTCCGACCTCACCTACCTGCTGGACGTGCTGGGCGGCGAGGTCTCGGTGGGCCACTCCTTCACGGGCGGCGGCGACGAGCCGGAGGTGGAGGAGGTCCCGGTGGGCCTGCTGGGCGCCGACTTCGAGGTGGCCGACGGGCGCTACCGGTTCGCCCGGGTCTTCACGGGCGAGCGCTGGAACCCGAACCTCGAGGCACCGCTGGCCCGGCCCGGCGCGCGGGTGAGCGAGGGGGAGTACCTGCTGGCGGTCGACGGCCGGGAGCTGGAGCCGCCCACCAGCCCCTACCGGCTGCTGGACGGGACCGCCGGCCGCCAGACGGTGCTCACCGTGAACGACGAGCCCACCCTGGAGGGCGCCCGGACGGTCACCGTGGAGCCGATCCGGGACGAGGGCGCCCTCCGCCGGATGGCCTGGGTGGAGGGGAACCGCCGCAGGGTGGACAGCCTGTCGAACGGCCGTCTGGCCTACGTCTACCTGCCCAACACCGCCGGCGCGGGCTACACCTTCTTCAACCGCTACTTCTTCGCCCAGCAGGACCGGGAGGGGGTCGTGGTCGACGAGCGCTTCAACGGCGGCGGCTCGGCGGCCGACTACATGGTGGACGTCCTGGGACGCGAGCTCCGGGGCTTCTTCAACAACCCGGCGAAGCCCGACAGGCCCTTCACCCTGCCGGGCTCGGGGATCTGGGGACCGAAGGTGATGGTCATCAACGAGATGGCCGGCTCCGGCGGGGACCTGCTCCCCTACATGTTCCGCCAGTCCGACCTGGGCCCGCTGGTGGGCCGCACCACCTGGGGCGGGCTGGTGGGGATCTGGGACGTCCCGCCCTTCGTCGACGGCGGCGGGATGACGGCCCCGCGGGGCGGCTTCTACGACCTCGGGGGCGAGTGGGGCGTGGAGAACGAGGGCGTCGAGCCCGACATCCGGGTGGAGCAGACCCCCGGCCGGGTGATCCGAGGGGAGGACCCCCAGCTCGACCGGGCGGTGGAGGAGGCGCTGCGCCTGCTGAGGGAGCGGAACTGGCCCGAGCTGAAGGGCCAGCCCGAGCCGCCGGTCCGGGCCCGGCGCCCCGGCGACGGCGGCGGGAGCTGAGCGCCGGGGGACCGGCCGCCGCGGGCGAGGGTATCGGCCGGGGCGAGCCCGTCCCCCGTCCGCCCCGCCTCCGGATCCGAGAGGGAGCACCGACATGATCGACGCGAGCGCGACGTCGCCCGCCTCCGCCCTGCTGGCCGCCTTCCTGGTCGCCGCGGGCTGCGGCGGCGCCGCCGAGGCCGACGCCTCGGCCCACCAGCGAGGAGACGACACCGTGGACGCGAGCCCGTCGGACACCGTCGAGGTCGCCACCTTCGCCGGCGGCTGCTTCTGGTGCGTGGAGGAGGCCTTCCAGGAGGAGGAGGAGGAGGGGGTGCTCGAGGCGGTCTCCGGCTACACCGGGGGCGACCTGGAGGACCCCTCCTACGAGCAGGTCTCCAGCGGCCGTACCGGCCACTACGAGGCCGTCCGGGTCCGCTACGACCCGGAGAGGATCTCCTACGAGCGCCTGCTGGAGGTCTTCTGGCACAACGTCGATCCCACCGACGCCGG
>CAYVFM010000018.1:0-18574 GCA_964450995.1 uncultured Gemmatimonadota bacterium
GACCGGCAAGGAGGGCCGGATCCTCAAGTCCGACGTCCAGGCCGTCGTCGACGAGGTGGAGGCAGCCGAGGAGGAGCGCAAGAAGCGCAAGCCGAAGCCGGTTCGCCGCGGGATGCCCTCGGGGGCCGGTCCCGCCGCGTCGGCGGCGCCCGGCGGCTCGGTGAAGATCGAGGAGGGCTACAGCAAGCGCCGCGGCGGCGGGAAGGGCCGCAAGAAGAAGCCGCGCGTCGACAAGGAGGCGGTGGAGGAGAACGTCAAGAAGACCCTCGCCGCCATGGAGGGCGGGAGCGGCGGCCGCCGGAAGCGGTCCAAGAGCAAGCCCAGCGAGGAGGAGCTCGAGGAGCAGCGGCGGGCGGAGGAGGAGAAGCGCGAGACGCAGGTCAGCGTCAACGAGTTCCTCACCGTGGCCGAGCTGGCGGACCTCATCGACGAGTCTCCCCAGGAGATCATCACCGCCGCGTTCAAGAACCTGGGGATGATGGTGACGATCAATCAGCGGCTGGACTTCGACCAGATCGAGCTGATCTGCGAGGAGTTCGGCTTCGAGGCGGTCAAGGAGGAGGCCTTCGAGGCCGACCTGCCCGAGGCCGCCGACGAGGAGCGCTCCGACGAGGAAGAGGAGCTGGAGCCGCGGGCCCCGGTGGTCACGGTCATGGGCCACGTCGACCACGGCAAGACGTCGCTACTGGACAAGATCCGCAAGACGAACGTGGTGGCCGGCGAGTCCGGCGGGATCACCCAGCACATCGGCGCCTACCGGGTCGAGATCGGCGAGGATCGCTCCATCACCTTCCTGGACACCCCGGGCCACGAGGCCTTCACCGCCATGCGAGCCCGGGGCGCCGAGCTGACCGACGTGGTCATCCTGGTGGTGGCGGCGGACGACGCCGTGATGCCCCAGACCGTGGAGGCCATCAGCCACGCTCGCAACGCCGGCGTGCCGCTGGTGGTGGCCATCAACAAGATGGACCTCCCGACGGCCGACGCCCAGCAGGTGAAGCAGGATCTGCTGAACCACGAGGTGGTCGTCGAGGAGTTCGGCGGCGAGGTGCTGGCCGCCGAGGTCTCCGCCGAGACGGGGGAGGGCATCGACGACCTGCTGGACAAGGTCTACCTCCAGTCGGAGCTGCTGGAGCTGAAGGCGGACGCGACCCGCGACGCCCGGGGCACGGTGGTGGAGGCCGAGCTGGACAAGGGGATGGGGCCGGTGGCCACCGTCCTGGTCCAGAGCGGCACCCTCGAGGTGGGCGACGACTTCATCTGCGGCCTCTACGGCGGCCGCGTCCGGGCCCTGCTGGACGAGCGGGGCAACAACGTCGAGGAGGCGGCCCCCGCCACGCCCGTTCGGGTGCTGGGGCTGGACGGCGTGCCCCAGGCGGGCGACTCCCTGGTGGTCCTCTCGGCCGATCGGGTCCAGGAGATCGCCAACCGGCGCCAGCAGCTCGAGCGCGAGAAGGACATCCGCCGCCGTCAGGCCGGGACCCGGCTCGAGAACATCTTCGAGCAGATCCAGGAGGGCGAGCAGGCCGTCCTGAACCTGGTCATCAAGGCCGATACCCACGGCTCGGTGCAGGCTATCTCCGACGCGCTGGAGCAGCTCAGCACCGACGAGGTGGAGGTGGAGGTCATCCACCGGGGCGTCGGTGCCGTGAACGAGTCGGACGTCCTGCTGGCCACCACCAGCGACGCCACCATCGTCGGCTTCCACGTCCGCCCCGACAGCGCGGCCCGGAACACGGCCGAGGACGAGGGCGTGGAGATCCGGACCTACAGCGTGATCTACGAGGCGGTCCAGGACGTCCGGGCCGCCCTCGAGGGCATGCTGGAGCCGGAGGAGACGGAGGTCATCGTGGGACAGGCCGAGGTCCGCCAGCTCTTCAAGATCTCCGGCGTGGGCACCGTGGCCGGCTGCTACGTGGAGGAGGGCGAGATCCGGCGGAACCTGCCGGTCCGCGTCCTCCGGGAGCACGTGGAGGTCTACGAGGGCGAGATCGGCAACCTGAAGCGCTTCCAGGAGGACGTGCGCGAGGTCCGCGAGGGCTACGAGTGCGGCATCCGGGTGGCCGACTTCAACGACGTCAAGGTGGGCGACATCATCGAGTGCTACGAGGTGGAGGAGGTCGCGCGGACCCTCGAGGAGAGCGCGGCGTCCTGACCGCCGGTTCACCGGCGCGGGATCCGGGAGGCGAGCGATGGGCGCGGTGGTGGGCGCGACCCGGTGGGTGCTTCACCTGCCGGGCTGCAACTCGCTGAAGGCGAAGCGGAAGATCGTCCACAGCCTGAAGGACCGCCTTCGGGCCCGCTTCGAGATCTCGGCCGCCGAGACGGACTTCCAGGACCAGTGGCAGAAGGCCGAGCTGTGCGCGGTGCTGGTCTCCTCCGATCGCCGGACCGTGGAGTCGGTGCTCTCCAAGATGGACCACCAGATGGAGTCCGACCCCCGCGCCGTCATCGTGGAGCACGAGACGGTCTTCTACTGAGCCCCAGCTCTCGCCCGGGTCCGCGGCCCGGGCGGGGAAGGAACCGCCATGGCGCACCAGCGGAGGATCAAGCGGGTCAACCAGCTCCTGCAGGAAGAGCTCTCGCGGCTCATCCAGCGGCAGGTGAAGGACCCGCGGGTGTCCTCGGTCACCGTGACCGGGGTCGACACCACCGAGGACCTGCGACACGCCAAGGTCCACGTCCGGACCCTGGGCGACGACATCCCCGTGGAGGAGGCCATCGAGGGGCTCCGGAGCGCCGAGGGGTACCTCCGCGGCGTCCTGGGGCGGGACCTGCACCTGCGCCGCATCCCGGCCTTCGATTGGAAGGCCGATCGGACGCTGGAGCGCGTCGCCCGCATCGAGGACCTGCTGGACGAGGTCATGCCGGAGGACGGGGACGAAGAGGATGACACCGGGGGGGGCTGAGCCCCGGCCGCCGGGGGTCCTGCTGGCGGACAAGCCCGACGGTCCCACCTCCCACGACGTCGTCGAGCGTGCCCGGGCGATCCTCGGGACCCGTGGCGTCGGACACGCCGGGACCCTGGATCCCTTCGCCACCGGCCTGCTGATCCTCTGCGCGGGTTCGGCCACCCGCCTGGTCGAATACCTCCACCTGCTGGACAAGACCTACGAGGCGGTGCTGCGGCTCGGCGTGGAGACGGACACCCACGACCGGGAGGGGGAGACGGTCGCCGAGTCCGACGCCTGGCGGGACGTGACGGCGGGCGACCTGGAGCGGGCGGCGGCCGCTCTCACCGGCCGGATCCGCCAGCGCCCCCCGGCCTTCTCGGCCAAGAAGGTGGACGGCCGGCGGGCCCATCGCGCGGCCCGGGCCGGCGAGGAGGTGGAGCTGCCCGAGGAGGAGGTCCGGGTCGAGCGGCTGGAGCTGCTCGGCTGGGACCCGCCGCTGGCCCGGATCCGGGTCGAGGTCGGCACGGGCACCTACGTGCGGGCGCTGGCCCGGGACCTGGGCCGCGCGCTGGGCTGCGGGGCCCACCTCCGGTCCCTCCGACGGACCGACGTCGGCCCCTTCAGCGTGGACCGGGCCGCGCCGCCGCCGGCCCTGGAGGAGGGGGAGCTGCCCGGGGCCGCCTGGCTCTCGCCGGCGGAGGCCCTGGCCTGGCTGCCCTCCCGTCGGCTGGAGGACGAGGAGGCGCGCCGGGTGGGCCACGGGAGCCGGGTCCCGGAGGGCCGGCTGGACGCGCCCTCCCTCGACGGGTCGGTCCGCGACCCCGGCGGGCTGCCGGTGGCGCTCCTCCACGAGGGGCGGCTGCTGGCCGTGGCCGAGCGGCTGGACGGCCAGCTCCAGCCCCGGAAGGTGTTCCCGGATGCCGCGTAGCGCCCTCCCGCCCGGCGTCGAGGGCACCGTGGTCACGGTGGGCACCTTCGACGGGATCCACCGCGGCCACGCCGCGGTCCTGCGGGAGATCGAGCGCCGGGCCGCCGACCGGGGGCTCCGCAGCGTGCTGGTCACCTTCGACCGTCACCCCCTCACGGTGGTCCGGCCGGAGGACGCTCCGCCCCTGCTCACGACGCCGGACGAGAAGAAGGAGATCCTGGCCCAGTCGGGCCTGGACCACGTGGCCTTCCTGCCCTTCACCCGGTCGCTGTCGCTCTACGAGCCCGAGGAGTTCGTGAAGCTGGTGCTGGTGGACCGGATCCGGGTCAGCGAGCTGGTCATCGGCCACGACCACGGCTTCGGCCGATCGCGTTCGGGGGACGTCGACACCCTCCGGCGCACGGGCCGCCGCTGGGGTTTCGACGTGGACGTGGTGGGGGAGGTGACCGTGGGCGAGGCGCCGGTCTCCTCGACCCGTGTCCGGGGCGCCGTGGCGGAGGGCCGGGTGGAGGAGGCGGCCCGCTGCCTGGGCCGCCCCTACTCGCTGCGGGGTCCGGTGGTGCAGGGCATGGGGCGGGGACGGGAGCTGGGCTTCCCGACCGCCAACCTCCGGGCGCCCGAGGGCGGGAAGCTGCTGCCGAAGGAGGGGATCTACGCCGTGCGTGCGTCACTGAAGAGCGAGGTCCGCCAGGGGCTGGTGCACCTGGGTCCGCGACCCACCTTCGCCGGCTCGCCGCCCTCCCTGGAGCTGTACCTGCTGGACTTCGACCGCGACATCTACGGCGAGACGGTGCGCGTGGACTTCCTCACCCGGCTCCGCGAGGTGCGCTCGTTCGGGTCCTCGGCGGAGCTGGTGGAGCAGATGAAGGAGGATCGCGAGCGGGCCCGGGTCTACTTCCGCGAGCGGGCCGGCGGCCCGCTCCCGCGGTGGGGCGAGCCGGAGGGCTGACCGGGCCGCCGCGCTCCCGGCGCGGACCTTGCGGCCCTGCATCGGACGGCGGGTTGCCGACCCGGGGACGGCCCGCTAGTGTTACGGACTTCGCACGGGACCGGTGAACGACGACGGCACGATCGACGTGGAGGAAGAAAGACCAAGATGGCCCTGACGGAAGAGCGGCGGGAAGCGATCGTCGAGAAGTTCGGCGACCACGACGAGGATCACGGCTCGGCGGCCGTGCAGATCGCCATCCTGACCGAGAGGATCGAGAACCTCACCGAGCACTTCGACGAGCACGCCCAGGACCACTCCGGCCGGCGCGGCCTGCTCACGATGGTGGGCCGTCGCAAGCGCCTGCTGGACTACCTGCGAGAGACGGACGTGGAGCAGTACCGCGGGGTGGTGGACGAGCTGGGCCTCCGTCGCTGAGCGAGGCCCCACGGCCCGGCGCCCTCGCCGGGCGCCCCGGGGCCGATCCCTCCGGGCGGCCGCGCCGAACGTCGAGGCGCCCGGCCAGCCCAACCCGACAGACGTGACCGCGGACCGCCCGACGCCGAGCGCCGGGCGGCGCCGCACGCGAGGACGTGCCGCCTCCCCGGCTTCCGGCCGCGGGCGGGCGCCGGCGCCCCGCCGGACGGGCGGGGACCGGGCGGAGAGGACGGCCGGACAGGAACGGACGACGAGACGAGACAGAGACGACGAAACGATGAAGGAAAGAAACTCATGAGTCAGCGCATCGAGAGAGAGTTCGCGGGCCGCAAGCTGGTCCTCGAGACAGGACGCATGGCCCGCCAGGCCGACGGCGCGGTCTACGTGCAGCACGGCGAGACCGCGGTGCTGGTCACCGCGGTGGCCGAGCGCGAGCGGTCGCACCTGCCGTTCTTCCCGCTCACCGTGGAGTACCGGGAGAAGATGTACGCCGCCGGCAAGTTCCCGGGCGGATTCATCAAGCGGGAGGGCAAGCCGGGCGACAAGGAGACCGTCTCGGCCCGACAGATCGACCGCCCCCTGCGGCCGCTCTTTCCGGACGACTACCAGAACGAGACGCAGATCGCCTGCTTCATCATCTCGGCGGACCAGGAGAACGACGCCGATGTGCTGGGCATGCTGGGCGCCTCGACGGCGCTGAGCCTGTCGCCGATCCCCTGGGACGGCCCCATCGCCGGTGTTCGGGTGGGCCTCGTCGACGGGGAGTGGGTCGTCAACCCGACCTTCAGCCAGCTCGAATACTCCGAGACCGACATCGTCGTCGCGGGCGACGAGGAGTCCGTGGTGATGGTCGAGGGCCACGCCGTCGAGATCGACGAGGACACCTTCCTCGAGGCCCTGGAAGTCGGCCACGAGGCGATCCGGGAGCTCATCGACATCCAGCGTGAGCTGGTCGAGATGGCCGGCGGCGAGCCCGAGCCGTTCGACTACGAGGCTCCCGAGAGCCCCCCGAAGCTCGAGGACGCCGTCCGGGACCGGGCGGCCGACCGGGTGGAGGAGGCGCTCAACCTCCCCACCAAGGAGGAGCGGGACGAGGCCCTGTCCGAGCTGAGGGACGAGGTCGCCGACGAGTTGAGCGAGGAGTATCCGGACCACGCCGACGAGGTGGAGGAGGCCGTCCGGGACCTGGAGAAGGAGACGATGCGGCGCCAGATCCTCGAGCGGGGTGAGCGCATCGACGGCCGGAAGCTCGACGAGATCCGGCCCGTGAGCTGCGAGGTGGGGATCCTGCCGCGCACCCACGGCTCGGCGCTCTTCACCCGCGGCCAGACCCAGGCGCTGGCGGTGACCACGCTGGGCACGGTCCGGGACGAGCAGCGGATCGACAACGTGGACGTCCTCGACGAGGCGTCCAAGTCGTTCATGCTGCACTACAACTTCCCGCCCTTCTGCGTGGGCGAGGTACGGCAGTTCCGGGGCCCGCGACGGCGGGAGATCGGACACGGGATGCTCGCCGAGCGGGCGCTCCAGCCGCTGCTTCCGCCCTACGAGGACTTCCCCTACACGATCCGGGTGGTCTCGGACATCCTGGAGTCGAACGGCTCCAGCTCGATGGCCTCCGTCTGCGGCGGCTCTCTCGCGATGCTGCACGCCGGCGTACCGCTGGCCGCGCCCGTGGCGGGGATCGCCATGGGGCTGATCAAGGACCAGGAGAGCGACCAGACGGCGATCCTCACCGACATCCTGGGCGTCGAGGACGCCCTGGGCGACATGGACTTCAAGGTGGCGGGCACCGACCAGGGCATCACGGCCATCCAGATGGACATCAAGACGTCGGGCCTCGCCTACGAGACCATCCGGGAGGCGCTGGAGCGGGCGCGCGAGGCGCGGCTCCAGATCCTGGACCTGATGAACGAGACGCTCTCGGGGCCGGCCGAGATGGCCGAGCACGCGCCGCGGATCGTGACCATCCAGATCGACCCGGACAAGATCGGTAAGGTCATCGGCCCGAAGGGCAAGACCATCCGGGCCATCCAGGACGAGTCCGGGGCCGACATCAACGTCGAGGACTCCGGCGAGATCACCATCTCCGCGCCCGGCGGAGAGGGCGGCGAGCGAGCCCGCGACATGATCAAGGCCATCGTGCAGGATCCGGAGGTGGGCCGGATCTACGAGGGCGTGGTGAAGAACACCACCGGCTTCGGCGCCTTCGTCGAGATCCTGCCCGGGGTCGAGGGCCTGTGCCACATCTCCGAGCTGGAGGACGAGCACACCGACGAGACGGAGGACGTCCTGGAGCAGGGCGACCGCGTGAAGGTCAAGCTGCTGGCCATCAACGACAAGGGCCAGCTCCGGCTCTCGCGGCGCGCCGCGATGGAGGAGGCCGGGGAAGAGGGCTGAACCGCCCGCCCGGACCCGGCGACGAGAAGGGGGACCGTGCCGAACGGCCGGTCCCCCTTTTCGCTTGTCGGCGGGAGACGCTCGCGGTCGGCCCGCCGGCGGGGCGAGCCGTGGAAGGGCCGACGAGCTTTGGATAGAGTAGCGTCGCGAGAGGAGGGCCGGGACGGGGAGCCCGCCGGCCGCGATTCGACGGAGGAGCGAGCTCGATGGTCGTAGGCGTGCCGAAGGAGATCAAGCCCGACGAGAACAGGGTGGCGCTGGTCCCGGGCGGCGTGGAGGCCCTCGTTCGGGCCGACCACCGGGTGCTGGTGGAGGCCGACGCCGGCACCGGCAGCGGGTTCTCCGACGACGCCTACCGCTCGGCGGGCGCCGAGGTCGTCGACTCGGCCGGGGAGATCTGGGACGAGGCGGACCTGATCCTCAAGGTCAAGGAGCCGGTGGAGCCGGAGTGGCCCCGGATGCGCGGCGACCAGGTGGTCTTCACCTATTTCCACTTCGCGGCGGACGAGGAGCTGACCCGGGCCGTCCTGGACAGCGGCTGCGTGGCCGTGGCCTACGAGACGGTCCAGGACGAGAGCGGCGAGCTCCCCCTGCTCACCCCCATGTCGGAGGTTGCGGGCCGGATGGCCGTCCAGGAGGGTGCCACGTACCTGGAGAAGCCCACCGGCGGCTACGGCGTCCTGCTGGGGGGCGTGCCGGGCGTCCTGCCCGCCGAGGTGATGATCCTGGGCGGTGGGGTGGTGGGCACCAACGCGGCGAAGATCGCCGCCGGCTTCGGGGCCCACGTGACGATCCTGGACGTGGACCTGGATCGGCTCAGGTACCTGGACGACGTGATGCCGGCCAACGTGGACCTGCTGTTCTCCAACCGGCACAACATCGTCGACCAGCTCCGGCGCGCCGACCTGGTGGTGGGGGCGGTGCTCCTGCCCGGCGCCAAGGCCCCGGAGCTGGTGTGGCGGAGCGACCTGGAGCGGATGAAGGAGGGGGCGGTGATCGTCGACGTGGCGGTGGACCAGGGCGGCTGCGTCGAGACGATCGAGCCCACCACCCACGGCGACCCGACCTACGTGGTGGACGGCGTCATCCATTACGGCGTCTCCAACATGCCCGGCGCGGTGCCCCGGACCTCCACCCTGGCGCTGACCAACGCCACCTTCCCCTACGCTCGGAAGCTGGCGGATCGGGGGTGGCGGGAGGCCTGCCGGGAGGACGCCTCGCTGGCGAAGGGCCTGAACGTGGTCGACGGCCGCTGCACGTACGAGGCGGTCTCCCAGGCCTTCGGTCTTCCCCACACCCCGGTGGAGGAGGTGCTGTAGGCGCCGCAGGGGCCCCACGATCCGGCGGCTTTCGCCGTTCTCGCGGGGGTTCTAGATTGGCCCCGCTCCCCGGTCGACCGGGGAGCCGTCTTCCCGTCTAGCTCGCACCCACCGCTCAGCCGACACCGGACACCGTTACGCCATGGGCAACTGGTTCTCCAAGGGAAGCCTCTTCCCGGCCAACGACATCGGCGTCGACCTGGGCACGGCCAACACGGTGGTCTACGTCAAGGGCGAGGGGATCGTCCTGAACGAGCCCTCGGTGGTGGCGGTGGACAAGGACAGCGGGGAGATCAAGGGGATCGGCCTCGAGGCGAAACGGATGCTCGGGCGGACGCCCGGGGGCATCGAGGCCGTCCGCCCCCTGAAGGACGGCGTCATCGCCGACGTCGACGTCACCGAGATCATGCTCCGTTACTTCCTGAAGACGGTCACCTCCAGCCGCTTCTTCAAGATCCGCCCGCGGGTGGTCGTCGGGGTCCCCTCGGGCATCACCGAGCTGGAGCGCCGGGCCGTCCGATCCAGCGCTCACGCGGCGGGCGCCAAGGAGGTCTACATGGTGGCCGAGCCCATGGCGGCGGCCATCGGGGTGGGGCTGCCCGTGGAGACGCCCACCGGCAACATGGTCATCGACGTGGGGGGCGGCACCACCGAGATCGCGGTCATCGCCCTCTCGGGCTCGGTGGCCGACACCTCCATCCGGGTCGCCGGCGACGAGCTGGACAACGCCATCGTCACCTTCCTCCGCAAGAACTACAACCTCCTCATCGGCGAGCCGACCGCCGAGGCCATCAAGATCCAGATCGGCTCGGCGTACCCGGAGGACGAGGAGCGGGAGATGATGGTGAAGGGCCGGGATCTGGTCTCGGGGATCCCCAAGACCGTCCGGGTCCATTCGGCGGAGATCCGCGAGTGCATGCAGGAGCCCATCCAGCAGATCGTCGGCGCGGTCCGGCGAGCCCTGGAGATCACCCCGCCGGAGCTCGCGTCGGACATCGTCGACCGGGGCATCGTGATGACCGGCGGGGGCTCGCTGGTCCGCGGGCTGGACAAGCTGTTGCGGGAGGAGACCGGGCTCCCCATCCACGTCGACGAGGAGCCCCTCACCTGCGTGGTCCGGGGGACGGGCCGGATCCTGGACGACCTGGACCGCTATCGCAGCGTCCTGACCACCTGACGGGGCGGGGAGGCGGCGCTGGCTCCCTCGCGACGTCCTGACGGCGGGCGCGGCGAACTCCTCGTCCTGGGCCTCCTGCTGGCCGTGGGTGCCGTGCTGGCCGTGCTCCCCCCTGACCGCGGCGATGCGGTGGCCGCCCGCCTCCGGGCCTCCGTCCTGGCCCCCTTCCTCCGGGCCCACGAGGCCGTTCGCGAGCGCGCCCGGATGGCGAGCCGGCTCGAGCACCTGCGGGCGGAGCGCGACTCGCTGGCCCGCGACCTGGTCCGGCTCCGGGGGGCCTCCCTGGAGAACCGTCGCCTCCGGAACCTCCTCTCCCTGCCGGGCTGGAGCCCCGACTCTGTGCGGGCGGTGGGGATTCGGCCGGCCCGGGTCCGGTGGGGCGGGGCCCGCACCTTCGTGCTCCCGGTCGAGGGCCCGGACCGGGTGACGGTCCCGACGGGCGTCTTCACCGACCGCGGGCTGGTGGGGGTGGTCCGGTCGGTCACCGGCGGCACGGGCGTCGGCGACTACTGGACCCACCCGGACTTCCGGGTGAGCGTGCGGACCGAGGACGGTGCGGCGACGGGCATCGTCCGCGCCGTCCTCGCCGGTGGACGGCTCGGGATGATCTTCGAGGGGGCTCCCTACCAGACCGAGATCCCCGAGGGCACGGGCCTGGTCACCTCGGGCCTCGGGGGCATCTACCCGCCCGGCGTGCCGGTGGGCACCGTCCGGGAAGTCTCGGCGGTAGAGTCGGGCTGGGCTCGCAGCTACCACGTGGAGCCCGCTGTCCGGCCCGGATCGGTGGACGTGGCCCTGGTCTGGGTTCGGCCCGGGGATGACGAGTGAGCGCGGAGGAGCGGCGGGGCGGCCTGGCCCTGGCCGGGGCGGCGGTCCTGGTCCTCCTCCACTTCCTGCTGCGGCCCTGGCTGCTGTCCACGTGGGCGGGTCCCGACCTGGCGGTGGCGGGGCTCCTGGTGGCGGCCCTCCGTCTCCGACCCGGGCGGGCGGCGATCCTGGGCTTCGTCCTCGGTCTGCTTGAAGGTGCGATGGCCATGGGGGGGATCGGCGCGCTCGCCATGGCGTACGCGGTGTTGGGCTACGGGGCGTCCCGCTCCTGGGGGCTGCTGTTCGCGGACGTCCGGATCTTCCTGCCGGCGTACTTCTTCGTCGGCGGGTGGCTCTCCGTCACCTTTCACCAGTGGGCCACGACCGGTGATCTCGACTTGAGCTTCGTCCTCATGCAGGCGCCCGCGGCCGCGCTCCTCACCGCGGCCGTGGCCGGCCTGGTGGAGGTCGCCGCGGGTGGGCTCCGTGTCTGAGCGGAGGAGGCGGTGAGCGGCCGGGGCAGCGACGGGGGGGCGGGCGGCCGGCGGCGGGCCCGCGGGGCGAGGATCGTCCTCGGGCTGGCCGTGGCGGTGATGCTGCTGGCCTTCTTCCGCCTCCAGGTCCTCCGGAGCAGCCGCTACGAGTTCCGGTCGGAGGAGAACCGGCTCCGGGCCATCTCGGTGCCCGCGCCCCGGGGGACCATGTACGACCGGGACGGACGGGTGGTGGCCGACAACGTCCCCGGCTACTCGGTCTCCATCCTCCCGGGCCGGGAGGACACGGTGCGGGCCATCCTGGAGCGGCTGGCCCCCTACCTGAGCCTCGACTCGGCCCGTCGCGCGTCGCTGATGGACCGCTACCGGCGCCATCCCGAGCGCCCCCTGGTCGTGCGCGACGACGCCACCTTCGACCAGATCTCGGCCATCGAGGAGCGCCGTCCGCGCTTCCGACGCGCCGTCGTGGAGATGCGGCCCCGCCGGCGCTACCCGCCGGGCTCGAGCGTGGCCCACGTGGTGGGCTACCTGGGCGAGATCGACGAGCCGGCTCTCCAGGACACCGCCTTCACCGGGTACGAGTCCGGCCGGATCGTGGGGAGGACGGGCCTGGAGCGCTTCTACGAGCGGCGGCTCTCGGGCGAGCCGGGCGTCCGCTACGTGGAGGTGAACGCCCTGGGCTCGATCGTCCGGGAGTTCGGCCCCGAGCCGGCCGTGCCGCCGACCCCGGGCGAGGACCTCCGGCTCGGGCTGGACCTGGCCCTGCAGGCCTACGCCGACTCGCTCTTCCCCGACTCGCTCCGGGGCGGCGTGGTGGCGCTGGACCCGTCCGACGGCGAGGTGCTCGCCCTCCACAGCCACCCGGCCTTCGACCCGAATTCCTTCGTGGGCGGGGTGGACTCGGAGACCTGGAGCCGGCTGCGGAACAGCCCCCGCGAGCCGCTCCTCAACCGGGTCACCGCGGCCGCCTACAGCCCGGGGTCCACCTGGAAGCTGCTGGTGGCCGCGGAGGCGATGCGCACGGGCGAGGTCGCCATCGACGAGCGGATGGAGATCCCGTGCCGCGGGAGTCTCCAGTTCGGCATCCGGCAGTTCCGTTGCTGGAAGGAGGAGGGCCACGGTCCCCTGGACCTGGCCGGAGCGATCCGGGAGAGCTGCAACGTCTACTTCTACCAGCTCGGTCTCCGGCTCGGGCTGGATGCCATGACCCGGGCCGCCGACCGGTGGGGCTACGGCCGGCGCACCGGGATCGACCTGCCCCACGAGGTGTCGGGCTTCTTCCCGCCTTCCCGCGAATGGTACGACCGCCAGTACGGGCGGCGCGGGTGGACCCGGTCGGTGGTGCTGAACCTGGCGATCGGGCAGGGCGAGAACGACCAGACGTTGATCCGGCAGGCCCTCTTCTATACCGCGCTGGCCACCGGCCGGGCGCCCGTCGTGCCGCACCTGGTCCGGGACTCGGCGGCCGCCCGGCGACGGATGGACTGGAGCATCGAGCTGTCGGAGGAGCGGCGCCGGGAGCTGATGGACGCGATGGTGAGCGTGGTGAACGAGCCCGGCGGCACCGCCTACCCCTGGCGGCTGGACCGGTGGACGCTGGCGGGCAAGACCGGGACGGCCCAGAACCCCCAGGGCGAGCCCCACTCCTGGTTCGTGGGCTTCGCGCCGGCCGAGGACCCCGCGATCGTCGTCGCCGCCATGGTGGAGCACGGCCACCCCGACGACCAGACGTCGCTGGCCGTGCCGCTGGCCTCGAGGGTGGTGCGCCGCTACCTGGCCCGCGAGCGGGACGGCGCCGGGGCCGACACCCTGCCGGCCGGGGCCGCCGCCCGCGGGGCCCCGCAGGAAGAGCCGGGAGGCGACGTCGCCGACGGCCGGGGGAGGGGGGCGCCGTGAGCGAGCGGGTCGGACGCCGGGCCCCGCTCACGGGCGATCCGGTGCTGGCCGGCCTCGCCCTGGCCCTGAGCCTGGTCGGCCTGGCCATGATCTGGTCGGCGGGGCAGGTGGACGTCCCCTCGGTGGCCACCGGCGTCTGGCGCCGCCAGCTCCTCTGGCTGATGATCGCCTGGATCGCCTTCTTCGCCGTGCGCCGGGTGCCCATGCGCTGGGTGGAATGGGCCGCGCCCTGGGCCTACTGGGGCAGCGTGGCCCTGCTGGTGGCGGTGCTCCTGGTGGGGACGGGACCCGGGACCCGGAGCTGGATCGAGCTGGGCCCGGCTCGCCTCCAGCCGGCCGAGCCGGCGAAGATCGCCACCATCCTGATGCTGGCCCGGGTCCTGTCCGACGGGGGCGAGGCCATCGACCGGCTCTCCCGGCTCTGGAAGCCCGCCGGCGTGGTCCTGCTCCCCCTCACCCTGGTGGTGCTGCAGCCCGACCTGGGGAGCGCGCTGATCTTCGGTGCCATCCTCATCGCCGCCCTCTACTGGTCCGGGGTCCCGCTGGGCACCCTCTTCATGCTGGTGAGCCCGGGCGTCAGCCTCCTGCTCGGCTTCTCGGCGGTGGCCTGGGGGGTCTGGTTCCTGGCCCTGGTGATCTTCCTCTGGTTCCGGAGCCCGTGGGTGGGGGAGGGGATCGCCGTCCTGGGGGCCAACGTGGCCGGCGGGGCCCTGACCCTGCCGATCTGGAACCACCTGGCCTCCTACCAGCAGAACCGCCTGCTGGTCTTCCTGGACCCGGGCATCGACCCCCGGGGCGCGGGCTGGCACCTGCTCCAGTCGAAGGTGGCCGTGGGGTCGGGGGGCTGGCTGGGGAAGGGCTTCGGCGAGGGGCCCCAGAAGCGGCTGGCCTTCCTCCCCGAGCAGCACACCGACTTCATCTTCTCGGTGGTGGGCGAGGAGCTCGGTTTCGTGGGCGTGGCGGTCCTGCTGGGGCTGTTCGCCTGGTTCCTGGCCCGGGTGCTGCGGGTGGCCCGCGAGAGCCAGGACGATTTCGGCAGCCTGGTGGCCTTCTGCCTCTTCGGGGTCTGGTTCACCCACCTGGTGGTGAACGTGGGGATGACCGTCGGGCTGATGCCCATCACGGGCCTCCCGCTCCCGTTCCTCAGCTACGGGGGGAGCTTCCTGGTCACGCTGTTCGGAGGCCTGGGGCTGGTGGCCCGGACCGCCACCGAGCGCTGAGGACGCGGGACAGGAGCCCCCACGCCCGCCGGCACCCCGTTCGCCCGCGGCGAGGGCCGCCGGTATATTGCGTGCGCCGCGGCGCCGGGGCCCTCCCCGGACCGTGGCCGGGCCGGAACCCCGGCCCGGCACCGCGACCCGCGGAGGTGCGCGCCGATGTCCTGGTTCAAGAAACCGAAGCAGAAGCTCGTGTCCCAGAAGCGTGACCTGCCGGAAGACGTGTGGGAGAAGTGCGACGGCTGTGGAGAGATCCTCTACACCGGGCGCCTGGCCGAGAACCACCACGTCTGTCCGGAGTGCGGTCATCACTTCCGGATCTCCGCGGGCGACTACGCCGACCTCCTGCTGGACGAGGGCTTCGAGGAGGAGTACGACCGCGAGATGCGGTCGGCCGATCCCCTCGACTTCGAGGACTCCAGGCCCTACGAGCAGCGCATCGAGGAGGCCACCGAGAAGGCCGGTCCCGGCGACGCGGTCCGCACCGGGGCGGGGGAGATCGACGGTCGGGAGGTCTTCCTCGGGGCGATGCAGTTCAAGTTCATCGGCGGATCCATGGGCTCGGTGGTGGGCGAGAAGGTGCGCCGGCTCACCGCCCGCGCCACCGAGGAGCGCCGGCCGCTCGTGGTCGTCTCCGCCTCCGGGGGCGCCCGGATGCAGGAGGGGATCCTCTCGCTGATGCAGATGGCCAAGACCTCGGCCGCCCTGGAGCGGCTCCACGAGGCCGGTGTCCCCTACGTCAGCATCCTCACCCACCCCACCACCGGCGGCGTGACCGCCAGCTACGCCATGCTGGGGGACGTGATCCTGGCCGAGCCCGGCGCGCTCATCGGCTTCGCCGGCCCCCGGGTGATCAAGGAGACCATCCGGCAGGACCTGCCCGAGGGCTTCCAGCGGGCCGAGTTCCTGGAGGAGCACGGCATGGTGGACCGGATCGTCCCGAGGGCGGAGCTGAAGCCCACGGTCTCGCTCCTGCTCCACCACATGAGCTGACGGCCCCTCGGTGACGGGGAGCCGCCTCGAGGAGGTCCTCACCCGCCGTCCGCTGACGGCGGTGGAGTGGGGGCTGGACCGCACCCGGGACCTGCTGGCCCGGCTGGGCGATCCCCACCGCTCCTTCCGCTCGATCCACGTCGGCGGCACCAACGGCAAGGGGTCGGCCGCGGTCATGGCCGCGGCGGTCCTCCGGGCCGACGGCCGCCGGACCGGCCTCTACACCTCCCCCGAGCTGGTGCACCTGTCCGAGCGCTACCGCGTGGACGGCCGCCCCCTGGACCGCGGGCTGCTGGACGACTGCGCCGAGCGGGTGGGTGCGGCCTCGGCCGAGGTGGACGCCACCTTCTTCGAGGCAGCCACCGCGCTGGCCTTCCTCGCCTTCCGCGAGGCCGGCGTGGAGTGGGTCGTGGCCGAGGTGGGCCTGGGCGGACGGCTGGACGCCACCAGCGTGCTGGAGCCCGAGGCCTCGATGATCACGTCGGTGGCCCGGGACCACGAGCGCTTCCTGGGCGAGGAGCTCACGGACATCGCCCGGGAGAAGGCGGGGATCCTCCGGGCCGGGGTGCCCGCGGCCCTGGGCCGGATGCCGTCCGAGGCCCTGGCGGTCGTGGAGGCCCGCGCCCGGGAGGTTGGCGCCCCCCTGCGCCGGCTGGGCGTCGACGCCCGGGTGGAGGAGGTGGAGGTGGACGCCCGGGGCACCCGCTTCGTCTACCGGTCGGCGGCCCGGCCCGAAGGGCTCGGCCTGTCCCTGCCGCTGCCGGGCGTCCACCAGGCCGAGAACGCCGGCGTGGCGATGCTGGCGCTGGAGTCGCTGGACGAGCCGCCCGGCGCGGCTGCCCTCCGGGAGGGGCTGGCCGGCGTCCGGTGGCGGGGCCGCTTCGAGGTGCTGGAGCGGCCCGAGGGCGTCTGGGTGCTGGACGCGGGCCACAACCCCGCCAGCGCGGCGGCGCTCTCGGACACACTGGACCGGGTCCGTCCCCCGGAGCCCCGGGTCCTGCTGGCCGCGGTGCTGGCGGACAAGGACTGGCGCTCCCTTCTGGCTCCCCTGCGGGTCCGGACCGACCGGGCGGTGCTCACCGTCGCCCCCTCCTCGCCGGAGGAGCGACGCTGGGACCCGGCGGAAGCGGCGGCCGAGCTGGGGGAGGGGGCGGAGGCGGTGGCCGACTTCGACGACGCGCTGACCCGGGCGCGCGAACTCGCCGGGGAGGGAACGGTATTAGTGGCCGGCTCCTGCCACACCGTGGGCGACGCCCTCCGCCGACTCGATCCCGACGTCGAACCCGGGACGGCCGGCTGAGCGGCGCGACCCGCCCGGGAGCCGCGAGGCCGGGCCCGCGCGGGCCGGCCGTCCGAGATCCGGACCCACCCGAACGAGGAGCGATCTCCCGATGCGATACCCGCCCCAGCTCGTCGATCCGATGCGCGAGGACCTCACCCGACTCGGGATCGAGGAGCTGACCTCGGCCGAGGAGGTCGACGACGCCCTGGAGGGCAGCGACGACACCGTCATGGTCGTGGTGAACTCCGTCTGCGGCTGTGCCGCCCAGAACGCCCGCCCGGCCGTGGAGCGGGCCCTCCAGCACGACGTCCGGCCGGACCGGACCTTCACCGTCTTCGCCGGCGTGGACGAAGAGGCTACGGCCCGGGCCCGGGAGTACTTCACCGGCTACCGCCCGTCTTCGCCCGCGGTGGCCCTGCTGGACGGCGGCGAGATCGTCTTCATGCTGGAGCGCCACCAGATCGAGGGGCGCACCGCCGACGCCATCGCCGACGACCTCACCGAGGCCTTCGACCGGCACTGCGGCGCGGCCGCCTGAGCCGCCCGCCCGGCCCCGTCCGGCGGCCGCCGGACGGGCGCCGTCCGTTCCGCCCGACGCCCCGATCCGCCGCCGGCTCCCGCGGGCCGGCCCTTTCTTGCCGCGCCACCGCGCGGCGACCTAGTTTCGCCGACCTATGGACGAGACCGCGAGCCTGCCCGGATTCCGGGAGTTCTATCCCGAGGAGATGGCGCTCCGACGCCACGTCGTGGAGACGTGGCGCTCGGTGGCCGAGCGCTACGGCTTCGTGGAGTACGACGGCCCGCCCCTGGAGCCGCTCGAGCTCTACACCCGTAAGTCGGGCCAGGAGATCGTCGAGCAGCTCTACGCGTTCACCGACAAGGGCGGCCGGGACGTGGCCCTGCGGCCGGAGATGACGCCCACCTTCGCCCGGATGGTCTCGGCCCGGGCGAAGGCGCTGCCGAAGCCGGTAAAGTGGTACTCGATCCCCCAGCTCTTCCGATACGAGCGGCCCCAGCGGGGCCGCCTCCGGGAGCACTTCCAGCTCAACCTGGACATCGTCGGCGAGGAGGGGGTGCTGGCCGACGCCGAGCTGATCGCCGCCGGCCTGGACGTGCTCCGCGCCTTCGGCCTGGACGAGGAAGACGTGGAGGCCCGGATCTCCGACCGCCGGCTGGCCGCCGGCCTGCTGCGGGGCGCCGGCGTGCCGGAGGGAGGGACCGACGCCGCCTTCCGGGCCCTGGACAAGGCCGAGCGCGAGGACGAGGACCGCGTGCTGGAGCGGCTCGAGGAGGCCGGGGCCGAGCCGGACGGGGCCCGGGAGCTGCTGGAGGTGCTGGCGGGCGGGGACCTGGAGGAGGTGGCCGGCCGGGCCGCCCGGGGGAGCGAGGCGGCCGGCGAGGCCGCCGGGCGCCTGGAGCGGCTCTTCGGCCGCCTGGACGACTTCGGGCTGGGCGGCTTCGTCCGCTTCGATCCCGGCCTGGTCCGAGGGCTGGCCTACTACACCGGCACCGTCTTCGAGCTGTGGGACCGGCGGGGCGAGCTCCGGGCCATCTGCGGCGGCGGCCGCTACGACGACCTGCTGGCGGCGCTGGGCGGGAAGGACCTGCCGGCGCTGGGCTTCGGCATGGGCGACGTCGTCCTGGCCGAGCTGCTGGAGGAGCGGGGCCTGGCTCCGGAGGCCGCCTTCGGGCTGGACGAGTACCTGGTCTGCGTCTCCGAGGAGCAGCGGGGGCTGACCCTCCGGCTGGCCCGCGCGCTTCGCGAGGCCGGCCGCCGGGTGGGCTACGACCTCCGGGCCCG
>CAYVFM010000019.1:0-15279 GCA_964450995.1 uncultured Gemmatimonadota bacterium
GGCGGGCGTTCACCGAGCGCGCCTCGACGCTCACCGAGGCGCCCCCGGCGTCCACGTCCGCGTGGCCGAATCCCGTCATGCTCCTGAGCGTCACGAGGCCGTCAAGAGTAGCCGGACCCGCTCGGGGTCGTCAAACCGGGCCGCCTGCCCGGGCGCGTCCCCACCCTCCACGACCACCAGCACGCCGGAGCTCGGCGGCGGGGCGGCGGTGTCGGCGGGCGAGGGCGCGCCGTCCGTCTCGCCCCCGTCGCCGCCCTCCGCTCCTTCGCCAGGCAACGCTCGACGACGGCCGCCAGGTCCGGGTCGCAGTCCGGGGCGACCTCGCGCAGCGGCGCCGGGCCTCAGTTGAAGAACTCCCACCGGATGCCGAAGACGTTGCGGTTGGCCGGGAAGACCAGCCCGGCGAAGTCCCGCTCCTCCGCTCCCTGCAGGTTGTCGGTCCGCCACCAGATCCGGAAGGTGTCGACGCGGATCACGACC
Organism: uncultured Gemmatimonadota bacterium; assembly: GCA_964450995.1. Classification (GTDB taxonomy): domain Bacteria; phylum Gemmatimonadota; class Gemmatimonadetes; order Palauibacterales; family Palauibacteraceae; genus CAYVFM01. The sequence goes on from CAYVFM010000019.1 coordinate 481, forward strand.
TCCGTCCCGATGGTGGTCTCGGCCTCCAGCGCCACCGACTCCGGCTCCCCGGGACGGGCGGTGTTCATGACGCCCCGGTGCACCACGCGGCCCGCCAGCCGCACCTCCAGGTTCTCCTCGAAGAAGGTGTGCCGGAAGAGGCCCTCGCCCCGGATCAGCGTCTCCGGAAGATAATAGGCCGTGGCCGACTCGTCTTCCGTCCGCGCCCGGCGCCAGGAGCCGCGGAGCCGAACGTGGTCCTCGAAGAAGCCGAAGGGGACGAGGGGCCCCCGGAGCCCGGCCTCGAGGTCGGTCACCGACAGCTCGCCGGTCGCCGGGAGGGCCCGGTCGAAGAAGCCGCCGAAGGGGAGCTGCCGGTCCAGCTCCCGACGCGAGGCCGTCCCCGAGAGGCGATAGGGGCCCAGCTCCACCTCGGCCCCGGCCGAGACCACGTCGTAGTCCTGCACCAGCGAGTCGCCCACCGACCGTCCGGGCCGAGCGGCCGCCCGCGAGCCCGACGCCGCTTCGAGCCGGACCTCCGCCCCCTCCCAGCCGGGACGCCAGGCGAGCCCCGCCGACCACCCGGCCGTGGACACCTCGGGCCAGGCCGCCGCCTCCAGCCCGGCCTCGGCCACCAGGGGGCCGAACCGGTAGGAGCCCCGCAGGTCCCCGGTCAGGTCGGGCAGGCCGTCCCCGCCCCGGACGCCGCCCGAGAGGCGGACGAAGCCCCGCTCGCCGAGCCACGTCAGGCTCCCCGTCGCCTGCTCCGCCTCGAACGGCAGCGCCATCGTGTCCGGCGCCATCGTGTCCGGCGCCGCCGTGTCCGCCGGCGGCTCCTGGGCCGGGAAGTAGTCGGGCCGCGGATCGCGGGAGGTGCGTCCCGCCCAGACCTCCGCCTGGAGCCCCGGGGCCAGGTCGGAGCGGGCGTGCAGGAAGAGCTCGCCACGGTCGAAGTCCTCGCTCCGGTCCCCCAGGGTGCGCTCCAGCGTCTCGGCACGCCAGACCAGCTCCACGCCGGTCCCGCGGTCGAAGGGCAACCACCCGATCCGGGCCCAGGCGTCGAGCCGGTTCCCGGGCATCTCGCCCGCTCCCACGTTCAGGTGGTCCACGGCCGCCTGGACGACGAAGTTCCGTCCGGCAGTGTTGGTGAAGAGCCCCCGGATGCCGTCGGCGCCGGGCTGCCCGGTTCCGGCCGAGATGCGGGAGTAGGCCTCCTCCCCCTCGTGGTCCAGCGTGGCGATCCGGATCTCCGTCGTGCCGGCCCGACGCGTGAGCCGGATCTCCTCCACCGTGGAGAGCGAGATCCGCGAGAGGTCGGGCTGGCCCGAGGCCAGCGGGAACAGCTCCCGCCCGTCGACCATCACCCGGACGCCCCCCGCCCCCCCCGGTCCGTCAACGAGCTGGTGGGGACCGAAGAAGAAGCCGGCCCGGAGCGAGAGGACCCCGGGAGCGTGGTCCCGGAGGAAATCCGCCAGGGAGAGCGCGGAGCTGTCCAGCAGGTCCTCCCGGTCCCAGGAGACGACCCGGGCGGCGGTCGCCCCGGGGCCCGGCTCCAGCCGGTCCGGGAAGGAGGGGGGCGGCCCCGCGGCCGTGTCGGCCGCCGCGGTGTCGGACGGGACCGTGTCCGCGGGGGCGTCGGCCGTGTCCGCCGGCGGGGCCTCCTGCTGGCCGGCGGCCGGCGCCGGGAGGGCGACGGCCGCCAGGAGCAGGAGCGCCGCCGGGCTCAGCCGGTTCCGAGCCACTCCACGAGCAGCCGGACGCCGACCCCGGTGGCGCCCTCGGGCTGGTAGGGACGGTCCTCCTCGGCCCAGGCCGTTCCCGCCACGTCCAGGTGGGCCCAGCGCGCCTCGCCCACGAAGGTCTGCAGGAACTTGCCGGCCGTGATCGCCCCGGCGGCCCGCCCTCCGCTGTTCCTGATGTCCGCCACCTCCGAGTCGAGCTCGTCCCGGTACTCGTCCCACAGGGGGAGGCGCCAGGCCCGCTCGCCGGTGCGGCGGCCCGCCTCGATCAGCGCATCGGCCAGCCCGTCGTCGGGGCTCATCAGCCCCACCGCGTGGTGGCCCAGCGCCACCACGCAGGCGCCGGTGAGCGTGGCCAGGTCCACGACGGCCCGGGGACCCAGCCCGTCGGCATACGCCAGCGCGTCGGAGAGCAGGAGCCGGCCCTCGGCGTCCGTGTTCACCACCTCGATGGAGCGGCCGGACACGCCCCGGATGACGTCGCCGGGCTTGAGGGCGCGGCCGGACGGCAGGTTCTCGGCGCACGGCACCAGGCCCACCACCCGGCGCTCCAGCCCCAGGTCGGCCGCGGCCCGGAGCGCCCCCAGCACGGCCGCCCCGCCGGCCATGTCGTACTTCATCTCCTCCATCCCCTCCGCCGGCTTCAGGGAGATGCCGCCGCTGTCGAAGGTGACGCCCTTCCCCACCAGCACGGCCGGGTCCTCGTCGGCGCCCTCGTGCCGGACGATCAGGAAGCGGGGCTCCTCGTCCGAGCCACGGGCCACGGACAGGTGGGCGCCGAAGCCCTCCCGCCGCATCCGCTCGGGCCCCCAGGCCTCGACCTCGAGGCCGAAGCGGTCGGCCAGCTCCTCGGCCCGGGCGGCCAGGAAGGAAGGGGTGGCGACGTTGCCGGGCCGGGCCACCAGGCCCCGGGTCCAGTTCTGCGCCCGGGCGATGCGGCCGCCCCGGTCGGCGGCCGCCGGCGCGCCCGCGGGCAGGGCTCCGGCCCGGACGACGACCCTGCCCGGCGGCGTCGGACGGGCGTCCTCGGCGTCGGGGTCGCGCAGCTCGTCGAAGCTCCAGTCGCCGAGCACCAGCCCCTCGGCCGCGGCCTGGACGCGGCCGGCGGGATCGTCCCCCGCCCCGTCGGGCAGGTGGAGGGCCACCGAGGCGAGGCGACGCTCCCGGGCGGCGCGGACCGCCAGCCCGGCCGCCCGCCGCAGGCGGTCGGTCCCGGGGGGATCCTCGTCCCCGGTGCCCACCGCCAGGACGTGGGGCCGGTCGCCCCCGGCCGCCAGGAAGACGGTCTCGTCCGCCTTCCCGCGGAAGCCCCCCTGCTCCAGGCACCGGCCGAGCGCCCCGCCCAGCCAGCCGTCGGCCTCGGCCGCCGCGCCCCCCGGAGGTCCGCCGGCGGGCACCGTGACGGCCAGCAGGTCGACGTCGGCCTCCGCGGCCGGACCTTCCGCCGTCTCGACGCGGCGGTCCTCCCCCCCGGTCAAGCGCGTCCCTCCAGGTGCTCCACGATGCGGGTGCCGAACTCGGAGGTGGCCACCTTGGTGGCGCCCTCCATCTGCCGCTCCAGGTCGTAGGTCACGTACTTCTCCCGGATCGTGGCCGTGACGGCGTCCTCGATGGCCTCGGCCGCCTCGGTCCAGCCCATGTGCTTCAGCATCATCACCCCCGAGAGGATCACCGAGGTCGGGTTCACCTTGTCCATCCCCGTGTACTTCGGCGCCGTCCCGTGCGTGGCCTCGAAGAAGGCGATCTCGTCGCCGATGTTGCCGCCCGGGGCCATCCCCAGGCCGCCGACCTGGGCCGCCGTGGCGTCGGAGAGGTAGTCCCCGTTCAGGTTCGGGAGGGCGATGTAGTCGTACTCGTCGGGACGGAGCAGGACCTGCTGGAACATCTGGTCGGCGATCCGATCCTTGATCACCACCTTGCCCTCGGGCTTCTCCCCGTCGTGCTCCTCCCAGAGCTCGTCCTCGGTGATCGTCCGGTCCGGGAAGCGCTCGCGGGCCACCTCGTAGCCCCACTCCCGGAACGCGCCCTCGGTGAACTTCATGATGTTGCCCTTGTGGACCAGCGTCACCGAGTCCCGCCCGTCGGCGATGGCGTCGCGAATCGCCATGGCCACCAGGCGCTTCGTGCCGAACTCGGAGATCGGCTTGATCCCGATCCCGCTGCCCTCGCGGATCTCGGCCCCCATCTCCTCCACCAGGAACCGCCGGACCCGCTCGACCTCGTCGGTGCCCGCCTCCCACTCGATGCCCGAGTAGACGTCCTCGGTGTTCTCGCGGTAGACGACCACGTCCATCTTCTCCGGCTCGCTCACAGGCGAGGGGGTGCCGGGCAGCCACCGGGCCGGCCGCACGCAGGCGTAGAGGTCCAGCTCCTGGCGGATGGCGACGTTGAGCGAGCGGATGCCCCCGCCGACGGGCGTGGTCAGGGGCCCCTTGATGGCCACCCTGAACTCCCGGGCCGCGTTCAGGGTCTCCTCGGGCAGCCACTCGCCGGTGACCTCCCTCCCCTTCTCGCCCGCGTAGACCTCCATCCAGCGGATCTCGCGCTCGCCCCCGTAGGCGGCCCGGACGGAAGCGTCGAACACCCGGACGGCGGCGGCCCAGATGTCCGGGCCGATTCCGTCGCCCTCGATGAAGGGGATGACGGGCCGGTCCGGGACCTCCAGGCCGTCGTCGGTGACCCGGATCTTCTCGCCCCCGGCGGGCACCTCGGCGTGCTCGTATTCGTACGAGGCCATCTGGATCGTCCCTCTGCTGGTGATGGAAGGTCGCGGCGCGAACGCCCCGTCGACCCCGACGCGGTCGGTCGGGGGACGGGGCGGCGGGAAGTTATCACCGGCTCCCGGCCCTCGCAGGGGCGGGAGCCGACCCTCCTAGCGCCGCTCCAGGGGGACGAACGCCCGGTCCGTCTCGCCGACGTACTCGGCGCGGGGACGGATGAGTCGGTTGTCGGCGTGCTGCTCCATGACGTGGGCCGACCAGCCGCCCACGCGTCCGGCGGCGAAGAGGGGGGTGTAGAGATCCAGCGGGATGCCCAGCGTGTAGTAGACCGGGGCGCAGTAGAAGTCCACGTTGCAGTTGATGCCCTTGCGGTCGAGCATGGTCTCCTCGACGCGCCGGGCGATGTCGAACCACTTCGGCTCGCCGAGCGACTCGGTCAGCTCCTCGGCCATCCGGCGGAGGTGGGTCGCCCTCGGGTCCTCGGTCCGGTACACCCGGTGCCCGAAGCCCATGATCTTCTTCTTCTGCGCCAGCGCCTCGTCGACCCAGCTCTCGGCCGACTCGAGGTCGCCGATCTCCAGCAGCATCCGCATGGCGGCCTCGTTGGCCCCGCCGTGCAGCTCTCCCTTCAGGGCGCCGATGCCGCCGGTGACCGCCGAGTAGAGGTCGGACAGGGTGGACGCGATCACCCGGCAGGTGAAGGTCGAGGCATTGAGCCCGTGATCCAGGTACAGGAGCAGCGACGTGTCCAGCGCCCGGGCCTCCACCTCGGTGGGTCGATCGCCCCGAAGCATGTAGAGGAAGTTGCCCGCGTGGCTCAGCTCGGGATCGGGCTCCACCGGCTCGTCGCCCTCGCGCAAGCGGTGGAAGGCCGCGATGGCCGTGGGGATCTTCGCCACGAGGCGCTCGGCCTTCCGCCGGTTCGCCTCGGGGGAGTTGTCGTCGGCCTCCTCGTCCATGTTGCCCATGGCCGAGACGGCGGTCCGGAGGGCCGCCATGGCCGGCGTGTCGTCCGGCAGGGCCCGAAGGGTGGTCAGCACGGGTTCGCCCAGGGCCCGATTCTCCGCGAGGCGGGATCGGAAGGCCGCCAGCTCGTCGGCGTCCGGGAGACGATCGTTCCAGAGCAGGTGGAGGGCCTCGGGATAGCTCGCCTCCTCGGCCAGGTCGTGGATGTTCACGCCCCGGTAGAGGAGGACCCCCTCTTCCCCGTCGATGAAGCTCAGCTCCGTCTCGGAGGCGACGACCCCCTCCAGCCCCTTCGCGACGATCTTCTCGGCCATCTTTCTATGCCTTTCCCTGGTCGGTGCCCTCGGTGTCTTTCGGTGTCTCCGGCGTGCAAGATCCGTGACAGTCCGGCGCCCCCGGATGCCCCGGGCGCCGGGACCGATCGACCCGCCGCCCGCCGGGCCGAGGGCCCAAACACCACGACCCCGGGAGGCGCCTCCCCGGAGTCGCGGTGCGACACGCCTGGACCGCACCGGAGCGTCAGCCCGCGGCGGCCTCCTTCTCGGCGTCCTCGAACTCCACCTTGAGCTCCTCTGAGCTCATTCCCTCGAACTTGCCCGCCGGGAGGCGGACCCGGCGCTGGGGCTGCTGCGGGTCGGAGAAGCACACGAAGATGACGGCCTCGTACTCGGTCTCGCCGTCCTCCTCGTCGGGATCGGGCCAGTAGACGTCCCGCGACGCCCGCCAGGCCTTCCAGCGGCGTCCCTCGTCGTCGTAGAAGTGCTTGGTCATACGCGTCCCTCGGAGACTCCTGAAGAAGAAGCTTCGGGGCGACCGGACGGTCGCCGCCGTTTCCGGATCGCGGATCGGACCGGCAAGATAACCTCCCGGAGGCCGGCTGTCCACCGGCGGACGCGTCGACCTCGTGTGATAAATCAGGTCGACTATATCAAACCATTTTAAAACATTTGTTTACCGTTCCGCGTACATCGGTCAGTCGTCCAGCTCCTCCAGCCGGCCGCCGAGGGCGAGGCCGGCGGCCATGCCGCCGATCAGGACGACGAGGAGCAGGGTGACGAGCAGGTAGTAGACAGTGGCGCTCACGGCGGCCTCCAGGGATCGTTCTCGGCGCGGGTCGATCGGGCCGCCACCGCGCGGGCGGCCCGGACCCCGAGGATGGCGCGCCGCGGCGATCCTGTCCACCCCCCGGGCCCGGTGGGCCGCCGGTTGCGGCGCCGGCGCCCCGGGCTCTAACCTCCGGTTCCGGCCCCGAACACCCACCCCCCACATCCCCGGAGGAGCCCGCATGACGACCGGCATCGGAGAGCGGACCCGCGAGCACGTCGAGGAGGCCCTGCGCTGGAGCGCGCACAACTACGCCCCTCTCCCCGTGGTCCTGGAGGAGGGGGAGGGATGCTGGGTCCGGGACGTCGACGGGAACCGCTACCTGGACATGCTGAGCGCCTACTCCGCCCTGAACCAGGGTCACCGGCACCCGGACGTGCTGGCGGCGCTGGAGGAGCAGGCCGGTCGCATCACGCTCACCTCCCGGGCCTTCCACAACGACCGGATGGGGAGCTTCCTCCGCGAGCTCTGCCGCGTCACCGGCTACGAGAAGGCGCTCCCCATGAACACGGGGGCGGAGGCCGTCGAGACGGCCATCAAGGCGGCTCGGAAGTGGGGCTACCGGCACAAGGGCGTGCCGGAGGGCGAGGCCGAGATCATCGCCTGTGAGAACAACTTCCACGGGCGGACCACGACGATCGTGGGCTTCTCCACCGAGGAGCAGTACCGGGACGGGTTCGGGCCCTTCACGCCGGGGTTCCGGACCATCCCCTACGGCGACGCCGACGCCCTGGCGGAGGCCGTCACCGAGCGCACGGTGGGCTTCCTGGTGGAGCCCATCCAGGGCGAGGGCGGGGTCGTGGTGCCGCCGGAGGGTTACCTGGCCCGCTGCGCCGAGATCTGCCGGGAGCACGACGTCCTCCTGCTGAACGACGAGATCCAGACCGGCCTCGGCCGGACCGGGAAGCTCTTCGGCGGGGACTGGGACGGCGTGCGGGGCGACGTGCTCATCGTGGGCAAGGCCCTCGGCGGAGGCGTCTACCCGGTCTCGGCCATCCTGGCCGACGAGGAGGTGATGGACGTCTTCTCCCCCGGCGACCACGGCTCCACCTTCGGCGGCAACCCCCTCGGCGCCGCGGTGGGCGAGGCCGCCCTCCGGGTGATCGTCGACGAGGAGCTCCCCCGGCGGGCCCGCGAGCTGGGCGACTGGTTCATGGAGCGGCTCCGCGACATGGACAGCGAGCACGTGGAGCTCGTCCGGGGACGGGGGCTCATGATCGGCGTGGTGATCCGGGAGGCCTCGGGCACGGCGCGACCCTTCTGCGAGGAGCTGATGCGGCGGGGCATCCTGGCCAAGGAGACTCACGGCCAGGTCATCCGCTTCGCGCCGCCGCTGGTGATCGAGCGCGAGACGCTGGAGGAGGTCCTCCCGGACATCGAGGCGGTGATCCGGGGCGAGGGCGTGGAGCTCGACGCCTGAGTCCGGTCGGGGACGCCGTCAGCTGCGCCGGCGCCGCCGACGGACTTCGGGCAGCCGCTCGCGGAGGCGCTCGACGACCCGGTCCACCAGCTCCTGGGCGGTCTCCTTGGACCGCCGGCGATCCTTCAGGTCCTCGTAGTCCACCGGCTCGCCGAAGTGCACCACCACGCGCTTGCCGAAACGGGGGAAGCGGCTCCCCACCGGGAGGACCTCCTGCATGCCGTCGATGGTGACGGGGATCACGGTGGGCTGAGTGCCCAGGGTGACCAGGCCCGCCCCCGGCTGGCCGTCGCCGATGGAGCCGTCCCGGGTCCGGGTCCCTTCCGGGAAGAGGATCATCACCCCGTCCTGGAGCGCCCGGGTCATGCGGTAGAGCGCCCGGATGTCCCGGCGTCCCTCCCGGATGGGGATGGCGCGCCACAGGTCCGACAGCAGCGCCAGCACCGGGTTGGAGAAGAAGTTCTCCTCGGCGGCCGGGTTCCACGGCACCAGCCAGGGCTTCCACCAGGACTGGGGATAGAACGCGGCCAGCCCCACCAGCCAGCTGTCGATCATCGACTGGTGGTTGCTCAGGAGGAGGGTGTTGGGCTCCTGGGGGACCCGGTCGCGGCCGACGACCTCGGTGCGGTTGAAGACGAAGAAGAGGAGGAACCCCAGGAAGGCCGTGAGGTTGGTCCAGAGGTAGCTCAGGAGCGGGAGGAGCCGGTTGAAGAGCTCCCCCCGGTGCTCGGCCCGGTAGGCTTCCCTGGCGCTCACGGCCGACCGGCCCCTTACATCCGCTGGTAGCCGGGGCCGCTTCCCCCCTCGCGGGGCGTCCACCGCGGCCCCAGCACGTCGGTGGCCTTGCAGTCGATGCAGTTGGGGGCGTTCACCACCAGCTCCCCGTCCTCCACCTCGTAGACCCCGGCGGGGCACACGTGCCGGTAGAACTCCGCCACCTCCTCGGGCGGGTCCTCCCCCACGAGCAGGTGCGTGGGGATGTCGTCCCGGGTCGTGTTGCCCGAGCGGTAGACGCCGTCCTCCTTGCTCACCGCCCGTTCCCCCGAAGGGGGCGGCTCCTCGGGCCCGATCCGGCGAGGCTCCTCGGCGTCCTCCGGCGTGTCGATCTTCCCGCCGGGGAAGGCGCCCCGTGTGGCGGTCATCACCGCCGCCTTCAGCGAGCCGCCCCAGAGGCCGCCCTCCTTGTAGGCCAGGCGCATGTTGCGGGTGCGGCGAAGGTCGTCGGCGATGAAGCTGTCCCGGACCCGGCGGTCGTAGGGCGACAGGCCCTGCCGGGAGAGGTCGTCGGCCTTCAGCGCCTCGAAGAGGGTGCGCCCCGCGAAGATCCCCGACTGCACGGCGTAGTGGATGCCCTTCAGCGACGGGACGTCCACCAGGCCGGCGGCGTCGCCGACCACCAGCAGCCCGTCGTCGTGGAGCCGCTCGGGCAGCGACCACCAGCCCCCCTCGGGGATCGTCTTCCCGCCCCACTCCACCATCTCGCCCCCTTCAAGGCGGGGCCGCACCAGGGGATGCTCCTTGAGGCGCTGAAGCAGCCGGTGGACGTCCAGCCGCTGGTCGGGGTAGTCGAGCCCCACCACCAGGCCCACCGCCAGCAGGTCGTCGGCCATCGGGTAGAGGAAGCTCCCGCCGAAAGCGTCGTCCGGGAGGGGCCACCCCAGGGTGTGGACGATGGCCTCGGGCGCCCGCTCCACCTCCCACAGCTCCTTGACGCCCAGCGCGTAGATCTGCGGGTTCTCGGCCTCCACCCCCCGCCAGCGCCGCCACGCCTGGGTGAGGCTCCCGCGGGTCCCCTCGGCCAGGACGGTCGCGCGGGCCTCGACGTCGGTGGGGGGGAAGTACCCGCTGCCGGGCTCCCCCGTCCGGTCCAGGCCCGCCGGGGTCGTCCGGACGCCCCGCACCCGGCCGTCCTCCACCAGGAGCGAGTCGGCCGGGAAGCCGGTGAAGACGTTGACGCCCAGCTCCTCCGCCCGCTCGCCCATCCACCGGACGATCTCGCAGATGGAGGCGACGTGGTTGCCGTGGTTCCGCATGGTCGGGGGCGTCGGCAGGCGGATCTTCCGCTCCCCGGTGAGGAGGTAGACCCGGTCGTCGGGGGCGGGCCGCCGGAACGGGAGGTCCTCCTCCGGCACGTCCGGGAAGAGCTCCCGGAAGGGGCCGGGCTTCACCACGGCGCCCGACAGGCAGTGCTCCCCCAGGCCCTCCGCCTTCTCGAGCACGCCGATCTCCAGGTCCGAGAGCTCGTCGTCCTCCCGGGCCATCCGGGCGAGCTGGATCGCGCCCGCCAGCCCGGCCGGGCCGCCCCCCACGAACACCACGTCCAGGGGGACCGCCTCCTCGCCCGGCGCCTCCTCCACGATCAGCCGGTCCATGGGCAGGTCCGGCTGGTGGTCGGCGGGACGGAAGCTTCCCGGGGACGCGTCGTCGCTCATCGATCTCCCGTGGCGGTGAGGGGCTCGGATCTGCGTCGGACGCTCCAAAATGGGCCGGGCTCCCGGGGCCGTCCAGCGGCCGGGCGAGCATCGCGCAGCCGCAGAGGCCGCCGCCGCGGGAGGATCCCCGGAGCGCGTCTCCCGGCGCCGAAGGTGCGGGCCAACGCGCGGAGGGGACCTCCCGCGGCGGGCGGCCGGTGCCCGACCGCCGTCCCGAGCGGACCTCCCGCGACGGGCGGCCGGTCTTCATAGCCGAGTTTGCCACCCGGGACAAGCCGGCCCATCCTTGGCGGGAGCCGCTCGCCCCGTTCCGTCCAGCCGGAGGTCGTCCTCGTGCCGCACCCCGTCCGGGCCGTGATCAGCGCCCTGGTGTGGCCCATCTGGGCGATCATCGTCGTGGCCTGGACGCCGGCGGTCGCCCTGGCCTGGGCCGCCACGGCCTGGTGGGACCGGCGCCGATGGTGGGTGGGACGGGTCTTCCGCCTCGCCGCGGCCGCGGCCCTCCGGGCGACCCCCCTGTGGACGGCCCGCTACCACGGCACGCTCCCCGAGGACCGGGACCGGGCCTACGTGGTGGTCTGCAACCACGTCTCCCTGGCCGACGTGGTGGTCCTGGGCGCCCTCCCCTGGGAGATGAAGTGGGTCAGCAAGGTCGCCAACTTCCGGATCCCCTTCCTCGGCCAGATGATGAAGATGGCGGGCGACGTGGAGGTCAGGCGCGACGACCGCCAGAGCCGAAACCGGGCCTACCAGGCGCTGAAGCGCTGGGTGGAGCGCGGGGTCCCGGTCGTCATCTTCCCCGAGGGGACCCGGTCGAAGACGGGCGAGATGCTCCCGTTCCGCAACGGCGCCTTCCGCCTGGCCGTCGAGACCGGCACCCCGATCCTCCCCCTGGCCGTCCACGGGACCCGCGAGGCGATTCGAAAGGGCTCGCTGGTCTTCGGGTCGGCCGAGGCGCGCGTGGCCATCGGCGACCCGATCCCCGTCGACGGGCTGGAGAAGGAGGACGTGGAGCCGCTCCGGGACCGGGTCCGGGAGGTGGTGCGGAAGCAGCGGGATCGGCTGGCCGCCGGGGGCTGACCCCGGGACCGGCGCCTAAGGGTCGCGCCAGGTGTCGGGATGGAAGAGCAGGAGGACGGTGAAGATCTCCAGCCGCCCCACCAGCATCAGGAAGATCAGCAGGGCGTGAGAGGTCGATCCCATCCAGCCGTAGTGGTCCACGGCCCCCACCCCGCCGATCCCCGGCCCGATGTTCCCGATGGTGGCGGCCGCCGCCCCCACCGACGTGGCCAGGTCGTGCCCCAGGGCCGCCAGGGCCAGCACCCCGCCGGCGAAGAGCCCCAGGTAGACGAGCACGAAGGCCAGCACCCGCAGGAGGACCTCCTCCGACAGGACCTTCCCCCCCAGCCGGGTGACCATCACCGCCCGGGGATGGAGGCTCCGGCGGAGCTCGGTGAGGCCGTGCTTCCAGAGCGCCTGGATCCGCACCGCCTTCATCCCGCCGCCGGTGGACCCGGCCATCCCCCCCATGAACATCAGCGCCACCAGCAGGAGCTGACCGCCCGTCGTCCAGGCCTCGTAGTCCACCGTGACGTACCCGGTCGTGGTGGCGATCGCCACGGTCTGGAAGAGCGCCTCCCGGACCGTCGCCTCCAGCCCCTGGCCCGCCACGGCCCCCTGGCTCCAGAGCCCGAGGAACGCCAGCACCGTGGCCCCGCCCAGCACCGCGGTGAAGAAGCGCCACTCCACGTGTTCCCGGTACGGCCGGAACCCCTGGCTCAGGGCCCGGAAGTGGAGCGCGAAGCTGATGCCGGCCAGGTACATGAAGAGGATCGTCACGTACTGCGCGTAGGGCGAGAAGCCCGCCAGCGAGTCGCCGTGGGGAGAGAAGCCGCCGGTGGAGAGCGTCGTGAAGGCGTGGGTCACCGCGTCGAAAACCGACAGGCCGCCCGCCAGGTAGAGCAGCGCCTGGGCCGCGGTGAGGCCGGCGTAGACGTACCAGAGGAGCTTCGCCGTCTGGGCGATCCGGGGCCGGAGCCGCTCGGGCGTGGGCCCGGGGACCTCGGCCCGGAAGAGCTGCATCCCGCCGACGCCCAGGAAGGGGAGCACGGCGATGCCCAGCACGATGATCCCCATCCCGCCGATCCACTGGGTGAAATTGCGCCAGAAGAGGATGCCCCGGGGCAGTGACTCGATGTCGCCGAAGACGGTGGCCCCGGTGGTGGTGAAGCCCGAGACGGCTTCGAACAGGGCCGCCACCGGGGAGCCCAGCACCCCGGTCAGCAGGAAGGGGACGGAGCCGGCCACCCCGATGGAGAGCCAGGCGAGCGCCACCACGGCGTAGCCCTCCTTCACCGAGAGGTCGCGCTCCATCCCGGTGAGCCGCCACGCCGCCGTCCCGACTGCGGCCGTCCCCGCGGCCGTCACCAGGAAGGCCCGGGTGTCGCCCTCGCCGTACCAGAAGGCGACCCCGGCGGTGGCCAGCAGGGCCACGGAGAGCGCCATCAGCAGGAGGCCCACCACGTGGATCAGGTGCCGGACCCTCACGCTCCCCTCCCCGCTCCGCTCAGGCGAAGAGCTCCTCGAAGGCGGCCACGGCCTCCGGGAAGGTGAACACGATCACCCGGTCGCCGGGCCGCACGGCGTCGCCGCCCCGCGGGATGACGACCTCGCCGTCCCGGAGGATGGCTCCCACCACGCCCCGGTCCGGGAAGTCGACGTCCCGGAAGGGCTGGCCCGCCACCGCCGCGTCCTGCCCCACCACGACCTCCATGGCCTCGGCTTCGATCCCCTTCAGGGTGGCCACCCGACGGACGTTGCCCCGTCGCACGTAGCGGAGGATCGCGTTCGCCGTCGACATCCGCGGCGAGACGGCGGCGTCCACGCCCACCCTCGAGACCAGGGGCACGTACTGGACGCGGTCGATGAGGCTGATGACCTTGTGGGCCCCCTGGTCCTTGGCCAGCAGGCTCGAGAGGATGTTGGTCTCGTCCTGTCCCGTGAAGGCCACGAAGCCGTCGATCCCCTCGACCCCCTCCATCCGGAGGAGGTCCAGGTCCGTGGCGTCGCCGTGGAGGACGAGGGCCTCGGGCAGCGCCTCGGCCAGCTCCCGACAGCGCTCGCGGTCCTCGTCCAGGATGGTGCACGCGACGTCGTGCTCGGCCAGGTAGCCGGCCAGGTAGACCGCCTCCCGGCTGCCGCCCGCGATCATGACCCGACGCAGGCGATGGCGCTCGTAGCCGGCCAGCGCCGGGATGGCCGCCATCTCCTCGGCCGGGCCCAGGAGGTAGATCTGGTCCCCGACCTCGATGCGGCTGTCCCCGGAGGGGATCTCCGTTCGCCCGTCCTCCTCGTGGACGATCGCGACCGTCGTGTACCGGCGCCCGGACAGCTCGCGGTCCAGCTCGACCAGGGTCTTCCCCGCCACCGTCGCTCCCTCCCGGACACGGAGGCCCACGAGCTGGAGGCGCCCCCCGGCGAACTTGACCAGGTCGTTGGCGGCTTCGCTGCTCAGGAGCTGGAAGGCCTCCCACGCGCACTCCTGCTCGGGGTTGATCATCAGGTCGACCCCGAGCTCGTCCCGCGACAGGACGCTGTCGGCCTCGTGGTACTCCGGGTTCGAGATCCGGGCCGCCCGGAAGGCCACGTCGAGGCGGGAGGCGGCCAGGCAGGCGATGAGGTTGACCTCGTCCTTGCTCGTCACCGCCAGCAGGAGATCGGTGCCCCGTAGTCCCGCCTCCTGGAGCACCCTGAGGGAGGCCCCGTTGCCCTGCACCACCAGGACGTCGAGCTGCTCGCCGACCCGATCGACTCGATCGGGGTCGTTCTCCACGACCACCACGTCGTGGTCCTCCTCCGAGAGCCGCCGGGCCAGGTGAAACCCGACTTCGCCGGCCCCGACGACCAGCACCCTCACGGCGAGCCTCCCGCGCTCCGGTTCAGCATGCCCCGCTCCTCCAGCGCCTCCAGCACCGGCCCCAGCGGGAGCGCCTCGGCGGTGTGGCCGTCCCGGCCCGTCACCGTCGTGGCCCGGAAGAGGCTGTTGAGGGCCGCCTCCTCGGTGGCCTCCGCCGCGGCCCGGAAGAGGGCCGAGAGCGCCCGGCCGTCCCGGACCCGGGCGGGCGGATCGCCGTGGGGACGGGTCGAGAAGGCGATGGCGTAGTCCCCGGAGCCGTGGGACGACCAGGAGCCCGTCCGGGCGATCCCCAGGAAGGTCCGCTCGGCCAGCCTTCGGAGCTCGTTGTGGGCCAGCGGGGCGTCGGTGGCGACCACGATCATGACCGAGCCCCCGCCCTGGCGGTCGTGGTCGGCCGGAGGGGCGGACCCGCCGCTCTTCCCGGGGCCGTCACCGGGGGGCGCCTCGTGGTAGCCGTTCCGGCCCAGCTCCCGCCAGACCGGCACGCCGGCCACGCGGAGCCGTCCGCCGTAGTTGGTCTGGA
>CAYVFM010000019.1:15379-17932 GCA_964450995.1 uncultured Gemmatimonadota bacterium
GCTTCCCGGACCCGGGGGCGATCGGAACCCGCCTCCGGAGCCTGGCACGCCGCCGCGGACGGCCCGGCCAGGACGACCGCCAGGACCGCCCCGACCGCCGGCGCGGCGAGACCGGCGGCGGAACCCCTGCGATCCGCCGGCGCGTTCCCGTTCACGCCGGCTCCCCAGCCCGTTTCCGCCGCCGTCCCCGGAGCCAGACCGACAGGCCGAAGCCGGCCCCGGCCGTCAGCACGATCAGCGGCCCCGACGGGAGATCCAGCCCGAAGCCCGCCGAGAAGCCGTAGGAGGCGAACAGACCCGCGGCGATGGAAACCGCGCCGGCCGCCGTGGCCAGCACCATCATGCGGCCGAGGGTGGCCGACCAGTGCCGGGCCAGGGCCGCGGGGATGGTGAGGAGGGCCACCGCCAGGAGGACGCCCACCACCCGGATCAGGAGGACGACGACGAGCGACGCCAGGCCCAGCAGGAGGAGCACCATCCCCTCCACCGGGACGCCGGCGACCTCCGAGAACTCCTCGTCGAAGGCCACCGCGCGGAGCTGGCGGCCGAAGACCGCCACGGTCGCCAGCACCACCACGTCCAGCGCGGCGGCGATCCAGAGATAGCGCGGGGTCACGAAGAGGAGGTTGCCGAAGAGGAAGCTGGTCAGGTCGGGAGCGTAGCCCGGGACGGCGGCGACGCAGAGGATCCCCACGGCCATCCCCACCGACCACATCATCATGACGAGGGTGTCGAGCCCCTGGTGGAGGCGGCGGTGGGCCAGCCCGATCCCGAGGCCGGAGAGGACCGCGAAGACCGCCGCCCCGGCCATGGGGCTGAAGCCCAGGAGGTAGCCGAGCCCCAGCCCCCCGAAGGCGGCGTGCGCCAGCCCGCCCGAGATGGCCGAGGCCTCCTTCACCACGACGTAGGTGCCCATCACCCCGGCGGCCACGGCAGCCAGGAGGCCCGCCGCCAGCGCCCGCTGGAAGAAGGGTGACGCGAGCGCCTCCACCTCAGCCCTCCCCGCCGTCGTGAGCGTCGAGGATGCGGTGGGTGCCGTGGGCCACCAGGTCGACCTCGCCCCCGTAGGCCTCCTCCAGCACCTCGCGGGGCATGGCGCCGCTCCCGTGGTAGTGGAGCCGCCGGTTGAGGCACGCCACGCTGCGGACCTCCCGGGAAAGCACCCCGATGTCGTGGGAGACGAGGATCACCGTCATCCGCTCGGTGAGGTCGTCCAGCAGGCGGTAGAGCCGCCGCCCGACGCGGGTGTCCACGCTGGCCGTGGGTTCGTCCAGCAGCAGGAGCTCCGGCTCCATGGCCAGCGCCCGGGCCACCAGCGTCCGCTGGAGCTGGCCGCCCGAGAGGGTCCCCACCGGCCGGTCCCCCAGGCCCTCCAGCTCCACGCGCTCCAGCGCCCGGGCCGCCGCCTCGCGATCGTCGTCGCTCCAGCCGCCGAGCGACACCTCCGAGCCGAGCCGGCCCGTGAGCACCACCTCGCGCACCAGGATCGGGAAGTCCCGCTGGAACCGGGCGTGCTGGGGCACGTAGCCCACCCGCCCACGGGCCTCCGCCGGGGATCCGCCCAGCACCCGGACCCTTCCGCTATTGGGCTCCAGCAGGCCGAGGGCCAGCCGGAGGAGGGTCGTCTTCCCGGCCCCGTTGGGCCCGATGATCCCCAGGAAGCCGCCCCGCTCGACCCGGAGGTCCACGTCCTCCAGGACGGGCACCCGACCGTAGGAGAAGGAGACGCCCTCCAGCTCCAGGGCCGGGGACGGCTCGCCGGACGACGCCTCCCCGCTCACCGATCCTCCCCCGCCGGTCGACCCCCGAACGCCGCGGCCAGGGACCGGCCGATCGACCGCATGGCGCCCGGCCAGTCACGGGCCAGCGGGTCGACGACCGCAACCTCGCCCCCCGGCAGGGCGTCGGCCACGAGGGCGGCGGCCTCCCGGGAGAACTGCGGCTGCACGAACACGTGTCGGATCCCTCGCTCGCGGGCTCGTCGGACGATGCGGTCCAGCTCCGCAGGATTGGGCTCGGTCGCGCCCCGCTGGATGGCCATCTGCTCCAGGCCGTAGTCCCGGGCAAGGTAGCCCAGCGCCGGGTGGAAGACGAGGAAGGCCCTTCCCCGGTGAGGGCCCAGCATCCCGTCGAGCTCCCGGTCCACGTCCGCCACCGTCGCCAGCGCCCGGTCCCGACGGGCCCGGATCGAATCCGCCGCGGACGGTCGCGTCGCCGCCAGGGCCTCGGCCACGCGCCGGACCATCGTCCGGGCGCACGCCGGCGACGTCCAGACGTGCGGGTCGCCGGCGCGACGCCGGCACGCCTCGCCCGCCGGCACCACCGAGAGCCCGGGGCGTCCCGCGGTGAGGCGATCCCGCCAGGCCGCGTCGAAGGGGAACCGGGGGTGGCCCACCGTCACCCAGAGCGACGCCCCGTCGAGACGCCGGAGCTGGCGGGGTGTCGGATCGTACATGGCGGGGCTGGCCCCGGGAGGCACCAGCACGGTGAGGTCCACGAGCGGACCGCCCACCGCCTCCGCGAACCAGCCCAGCGGCGGGACCGAGGCCACGA
>CAYVFM010000020.1:0-17899 GCA_964450995.1 uncultured Gemmatimonadota bacterium
AGGAGCTCTCCGAGGGCGTCGAGCGGGGCGACCGGTGGCAGACCCTGCTGGGGGTGACCGGCAGCGGGAAGACGGTGACCATGGCGGGCGTCATCGCCGAGACGGGCATGCCCACCCTGGTGATGAGCCACAACAAGACGCTGGCCGCCCAGCTCTACGGCGAGCTCCGCCAGTTCTTCCCGAAGAACGCCGTCGAGTACTTCATCTCCTACTACGACTACTACCAGCCCGAGGCCTACGTCCCGGAGACGGACACCTTCATCGAGAAGGACGCCTCCATCAACGAGGACATCGACCGCCTCCGGCTCCGGGCCACCTCGGCGCTGATGGAGCGGCGGGACGTGATCGTGGTCTCCTCGGTCTCGGCCATCTACGGCCTGGGCGACCCCCGCGGCTACGAGGCCACGATGCTCACCCTGGAGGAGGGGCAGGAGATCCCCCGGCGGGAGATCCTGCAGGGGCTGGTCGACATCCAGTACCGCCGCAACGACCTGGACTTCCACCGGGGCACCTTCCGGGTCCGGGGCGACGTGATCGAGGTGCTGCCCGCCTACGAGGAGCAGGCGGTCCGGATCGAGATGTGGGGTGACGAGATCGAGAAGATCTCCAAGGTGGATCCGCTCACCGGGGAGACGATCACCCGTCTCGGACGGACCGCCATCTATCCGGCCACTCACTACGCCACCGAGCGGGAGCGGATCGAGCGCGCCATCGACCAGGTCGGCCGCGAGCTGGAGGAGCGGCTCATGGAGCTGCGCCAGCGGGACAAGCTGCTCGAGGCGCAGCGGCTGGAGCAGCGGACGAAGTACGACCTGGAGATGATGAAGGAGATGGGCTTCTGCCCGGGCATCGAGAACTACTCGCGCTACCTGGACGGCCGGGAGCCGGGGGAGCGTCCCTACTGCCTGCTGGACTACTTCCCCGACGACTTCCTCGTCTTCGTGGACGAGTCCCACGTCACCGTCCCGCAGATCGGGGGCATGTACAAGGGCGACCGGAGCCGGAAGGAGACGCTCGTCCGGCACGGCTTCCGGCTCCCCTCGGCGCTGGACAACCGGCCGCTGAAGTTCGCGGAGTGGGAGGAGGTCGTGCCGCAGACGCTCTTCGTGAGCGCGACGCCGGGGGACTACGAGCTGGAGAAGTCCGGCGGCGTCGTGGTGGAGCAGATCATCCGTCCCACCGGGCTGCTGGACCCCGAGGTGGAGGTGCGCCCGGTGGACGGCCAGGTGGACGACCTCCTGGCCGAGATCCGGGATCGGGCCGAGCGGAACGAGCGGATCCTGGTCACCACCCTCACCAAGCGGATGGCGGAGGACCTGGCCGAGTTCCTCCACGCGCGCGGGGTGGACGTCCGCTACATGCACTCGGACATCGACTCCATCGAGCGGGTCGAGATCCTGCGGGGGCTCCGGCTGGGCGAGTTCGACGTGCTCGTGGGCATCAATCTGCTCCGAGAGGGCCTGGACCTGCCGGAGGTCTCGCTGGTGGCCATCCTGGACGCCGACAAGGAGGGCTTCCTTCGCTCCGAGACGTCGCTCATCCAGACCATCGGGCGGGCCGCCCGGAACGTGAAGGGCAAGGCCATCCTCTACGCCGACCGGGTGACCGGCTCGATGCGCAGGGCCATCGAGGAGACCGAGCGGCGGCGGGAGATCCAGGCCGCGCACAACGAGGAGCACGGCATCGAGCCGCAGACGATCAAGAAGTCGGTGGACCAGATCCGCTTCTCCACCTCGGTGGCGGACGCCCGGGAGGCCCCGGCGGCCTCGGTGAAGGAGGAGGCCGAGGGCTACGGCGACATGGAGCCGGAGGAGCTGGTCCGCCGGCTGGAGGAGGAGATGCGGGAGGCGGCCGAGGAGATGGACTTCGAGCGGGCCGCCCGGCTCCGCGACGAGCTGTACGAGGTGAAGGCGGAGATGGAGGAGGGAGGCGGCGGGAAGGCGGCGCCCCGCTCCCGCCTGGACGCCATCAAGAGCGGCGGCGGTGGCTGAAGACGCCGCGCCCCCCGGCGAGTCGGACGGAGGTCGCCCGGACGTCCGCGTGGAGCTGGACGAGACGGCCCTCGAGGCCTGGGGCCGGGCGCTGGGCGAGGCGGCCACCCGGCCCGGCGAGGGCCCGGGCGTCCTGGTCGCGCTCACCGGCCCGCTCGGGGCGGGCAAGACCACTCTGGCCCGGGCCGCCTGCCGGGGCGCCGGCGTGGAGGGCGCGGTGCGGAGCCCCACCTTCACCCTCCACAACCACCACCGCCCCCGTGGCCGCCGGCCGATCCACCACGTGGACCTCTACCGGCTCGAGGGGCCGGAGTCGCTGGACGACCTGGGCTGGGACGACCTGGTGAGCGCCCGGGGGACGGTCTTCGTGGAGTGGGCCGAGCGGGCGGGCGACCGCCTCCCGGCCGACCGCTGGGAGGTGCGGCTGGACTTCGCCGCCGGGGGCGACCGCCGGCGCGTGGAGGCGACGGCCCGGGGCAAGGTGCCGCGGCTGCCGCGGCCGGGGCAGGGAGCCGGGGAGACGTCGGAGGGAGGCGGGGGCGCGTGCTGACGCTGGCGCTGGACACGAGCACGCGGCTCGGCAGCGTGGCCGTGGGCCGGGACGGGGAGCTGCTGGCGGAGACGACGCTCTCGGTCCGGGCCACCCACTCGGAGACGGTCCTGCCGGAAGCCTCGCGCCTGCTGGAGCGCTGCGGCGCGGGGCCGGCCGAGCTGGACGGGGTGGTGGTGGGCGCCGGGCCGGGCTCGTTCACCGGGGTGCGGATCGCCGCGTCGCTGGCCAAGGGCCTCTGCGCGGCCTCCGGGGCCGCCCTCTCGGCCTACTCCACCCTGGCGGCGGTGGCCGCGGGGACGGGCCTGGAGGGACGGGTCTGCGCCCTGCTGGACGCCCGCGGCGACGAGCTCTACGCGGCGGCCTGGGAGGCGCTGGACGGACCGGAGCCGACGACGGGCCCCGGGGTGACCACGGTGGCGGAGGTGGAGGAGCGCCTGGGCGCCGGGTGGGCCTGCGCGGGCCCGGGGGCGGTCACCCACCGCGAGGCCCTGGAGGCGGCGGGGCTCCGGGTCCTGCCGTCCCTGTTCGCGGTGCCCCGCGGCGGGGCCCTTCTCCGGCTGGCGGCGGCCTGGCCCGGGGCCGGCCGGGTCGAGGACCCGGCGTCCTGGGAGCCGAGCTACGTCCGCGACTCGGGGGCCGAGCGTGGCGTCTGACCCTGTCCCGACGGAGCCTCCTCCGATCCGGCCGGCCCGGGCCGCCGACCTCCCGGCGATCCTCCGGATCGAGCGGTCCTCGTTCACCGTGCCCTGGACCGACCGGGCCTTCCGGGCGGTGATGGCCCGGCCGGAGGCCGCCCTCCTGGTCGCGGGGACGGAGGGGCGGGTGGCGGGCTACGCGGCCTTCTGGATCGAGGGCCGGGACGCCGAGCTGGGGGACCTGGCCGTGGCGCCGCACCGCCGGCGGTCGGGGCTCGGGCGGCGATTGGTGGAGGCCGCCGCCGGGGAGGCCGGCGACCGGGGGGCTGAGAGGATCTTCCTCCAGGTGCGGGAGAGCAACGAGGAGGCGCTGGCGCTCTACCGCTCGGCGGGTTTCCGGCGGATCGGCCGGAAGCGCGGCTACTACCGGACGCCCCGGGAGGACGCCCTGGTGCTGATCCGGGAGGCGATCGCCGGCGCGCGTTGACAGGGTCCGCCGGCGCGGGGCAGGTTTCCCCCGCTCTCGCGTGCCCCGGCGGCGCGTCGCCGCCGGGGACGCCCGGAGACCGGCCCCGGCCGGGGCCGGCGCCCGCCGACCGCCGCGGCCGACGCCGACCGAAGCACTCGACGCCCACCGGCAGAGACTGGACGCCCACCCACAGGGAAGGGGAGGAGACGGATGTCGCGGAGCCTCAACAAGGCCATGGTCATCGGCAACCTGGGATCGGATCCCGAAGTGCGCAGCACCAGCTCCGGGACCCGGGTCGCCACCCTGTCGGTGGCCACCAGCCGCAGCTGGACCGGCCGCGACGGCCAGGACCAGGAGCGGACCGAATGGCACCGGGTGGTGGCCTGGGACAAGCTCGCCGAGATCTGCGAGCAGTATCTCTCCAAGGGCGACCGCGTCTACATCGAGGGCCGGATCGAGTACCGCCAGTGGGAGGGCGACGACGGCCGGACCCGCTACACCACCGAGATCCGGGCCCGGGAGATGATCATGCTGGGCGGGCGCGGCGAAGGCGGCCGCTCCGGCGGACCCTCCCGGCCCGCCCCGGGGCCGCGCGGCTCCGGTGGCGGCGGCTCCGGGAGCGGCGGGGGCGGTGGGGACGAGCCCGACTTCTCCGAGGACGAGATCATGGGCGGCGAGGACGACCTGCCGTTCTGAGCCGCCCGAGATTGCGCGAAGGCCCGTTTTCCCCGATCTTTCGGGCGGGAACACGGCATTCTCCGGCACGTTCCGAACGAGGCCGGCCGCGGCGTCCCGGAGCGCCGCGGGTGGGAGGGTACGGCCCGCCACTCCACGGGGAGGGCCCCATGCAAACCAGTCACGAGCACGAAGACGAGCTCCGCGCCACCGGCGTGCGCCGGGGTGCGGTCACCCGCGCGGCGGGAGCGCTGACCGCGCTCCTCGTCCTGACCGCGGCGCCCCTGGCCTCGCAGCAGCCCGAGGAGGCGGAGCCGAGGGACTCGGCGCAGGACCCCTTCGCGGGCCCCTCGGTCTTCGACGATTCGCCGGACCAGGGCGTCACGGTGAGCCAGCTCACCCTGGAAGCCCACCGGGCGCCGCCCCTGGTCTCGATCAGCGACTTCTACCGGGTCTCCTTCGTCGCCGACTGGAGCCGCCTGGTGCCGAGGGGCGTGACCCGACGGCTGATCCGCACCAACCCTCTCGGCCTGGAGATGCCGCCCACCGTCCGCGGCGACGACCGGGTGGTCCTGGAGACCAGGGGGCTGTCGGTGGAGCCGGGCGACACCCTCCAGGCGGTCCGGCGAGGTCGGGCCCTCGAGGACGGCCTCCACGCGGTCCATTCCCTGGCCCTCGTGGAGGTGACGAAGGTCTGGGACGACTCGGCGCGGGCCCGGGTCCGCTCGCTCTACGCCAGCTACCAGGTGGGCGACGCGGTCATTCCGGCCGAGCCCTTCGGGGCCCTCGGGCTCCGGGACCTGGAGCCCGCCGCCAGGGCCGTCACGGCCCGGGTCATCGGGATGGAGACGCCCCAGGCCCTGGTGGGCACGAACGACCGGGTCTTCCTGGACGCGGGCTCGGACCTCGCGTCGGGCGACGAGCTGATGGTCTTTTCGGGCGACGTCGCCGACCCGGCGTCGGCCGACCCGGAGGACCGGCTGGGCGTGGTCCGGGTCGTCCGGGCGCACGGAGCGACTGCGACCGCCCGGGTCGTGGAGACGCGCGACGTGGGGATGAAGGAGGGCTCGGTGGCGGTCCTGGTCCGGCGGGCCGCGTCCGGCGACCGGTGAGCCGGCCCGCCGGACGCCAGCTCCGGCGCTGACGCCGGCGGACCGTCGCCGTGGACGCCGTCGTCCTCCTCCACCTGACCGCCCTCGCCGCCTACGTGGGGGCCTGGGGCGTCTTCCTGCGTGCCTTCCGCGACGGCGGGTCCGCCGCCGACGCCATGGCCACCGGCTGGCGGGTGGCGGTGGCGGCGTGTGGACTCCACCTGCTCGGCCTGGCCCTCTTCGTGGCGGTCCGTGGCACCCTGCCGCTGGTGGGGCTGGGCCCCGCCTCCTCGACCCTCGGGCTGGCCATCGCGGTCCTCCTCCTGGGGGCCTCGCTCCGGGAGGAGGTCCGGCCCGCCGCCCTGTTCGTCATGCCCCTGATCGTGCTGCTGCTCGCCGAGGCGGTGGCGGTGGGGCTCGAGCCGGCCGCTCACCAGACCGCCTTCCGCGGCCCCTGGTTCGTGGCCCACGTCGCCGCCGTCTTCGTGGGTTACGCCGCCCTGGCGCTGGCCTCCGCCGCCGCCGGGATGTACGTGCTCCAGTTCCGGACCCTGAAGCGGAAGGACTTCGGCCAGGTCTTCGACTTCCTGCCCGCGCTGGAGACCCTGGACCGGCTCCACCGGGTCGGGCTGGCGGTGGGCTTCTCGGGGCTCACGCTGGGATTGATCGCGGGCTGGAGCTGGACGCTCACCTACGGACGGGGATGGGACTTCGGGAATCCCCAGGTGGTCCTGGGGATCGTGAGCTGGGTCGCCTACCTGGGTGCCATCCTGGCCCGCCTGGTGCCCGGCGGGCGCGACCGGCGCTCGGCCACGGCCACGGCGGCCGCCTTCGTGGTAACGGCGGCCGCCTTCGGATTGCTTCGGGCCCTGACGGGGGGCTCGGGCTTCTTCCTGTGACCGGCGCGGGGACGCCGTGACGCTGAGCGTGGTCGGCGCCAACCACCGGACGGCGCCCATCGAGGTCCGCGAGCGCTTCCACGTCGACGACGACGATCTCGGGTCGGTCCTGGCCCGCGTCCGGGACCGGGAGGCGGTGCTGGAGTGCGTGCTGCTGTCCACCTGCAACCGCTCGGAGCTCTACCTGCACGCCGAGGACACCCGCGCCGCCGAGCGGGCGGCGCTCGAGGTCCTCTCGCGGCACGCCGCCATGGACGCCGACGAGGCGGAGGCGTTCTTCTACGCCCGCCACGGCCGCCCCGCCGCCGAGCACCTGCTGGCGGTGGTGGCCGGGCTGGACTCGATGGTGGTGGGGGAGCCCCAGATCCAGGGCCAGGTGAGCGACGCCTACGAGACCGCCCGCGGCGAGGGGGTGGAGTGCGTCGGGCCGGTGCTCCACCGGCTGTTCCAGACCGCGCTGGCGGCGGGTGGCGAGGTCCGGGCCCGGACCCGGATCGCCGAGGGGGCGGCCTCGGTTCCTTCGGCGGCCGTGCAGCTGGCCTCGAAGGTGTTCGGGTCGCTGGAGGGGCTCAGGGCCACGGTGGTGGGGGCCGGAGAGATGGGGCGGGACACGCTGACGGCCTTCCTCGACCGGGGCGTGGAGGAGGCGCTGGTGGCCAGCCGGACGGTGGACCGGGCCGAGGAGACGGCGAGCCGGACGGGGGCCCGCGCCGTCCCGTACGAGGAGGTGTGGGAACGGCTCGCCGAGATCGATCTCCTCGTCACCTCCACCTCGGCGCCGCATCCGGTGGTCACGGTGGACCGGCTTCGGCGCCTCCGGCCGGACCGGGACGAGCCGCTGGTGGTGATCGACATCGCGGTCCCGCGGGACGTCGAGCCCGCCGTCGGGGACCTTCCGGGCGTCTTCCTGTACAACATCGACGACCTCCAGCGCGTGGTCCGCGCCACCGAGGAGGCCCGGAAGGCCGAGCGCGGGGAGGCCGAGCGGCTCCTGGAGGAGACCGCCGCGGACTTCTGGCGCTGGTACAGGGCCCGGGAGGCGGTGCCGCTGATCCGAGCCGTCCGGTCCCGGGCCGAGCGGATCCGGGAGCGGGAGCTGGAGGCGGCGCTGGACGCCGTCGACGGGCTGGACGAGGAGGACAGGGAGCGGATCCACCGGGCCTCGCGGCTGGCGCTGAAGAAGGTGCTGCACGCGCCCACGGTCGGCCTCCGGGAGCTGGCGGCGGACGGCGAGGGCGGGGAGCTGCTGGAGGCGGCGCGACGGTTGTTCGACCTGCCGCCGGAGGAGGCGGGTGAGGACCGGGACGACGGCGAGACGACGGACGAGGACCGGCCCGCGGAGCAGGAGGACTGAGCCGCGGGTCGGGACACGGGAACCCGAAACCGACAGGAGCGACGTGAGGACCGAGACCACGACGGACGCCCGGAGCGCGACGCGCACGATCGCGGGGATCCGTTGACGGCGGGGGCCGCGCTCCTGCTCCAGCAGGGCGGGTCGGCCGGGGGCCCCGGGGCGCTGCCCACGACCCCGTGGGAGATGGCGCTGGAGGCCACGCCGGCGACGCAGATCGTCCTGGCCGTCCTGGCGGTCTTCTCGGTGGTCTCCTGGGTCCTGATCTTCTGGAAGTGGTCCGACTTCCGCCGGGTCGAGCGGGAGGGAGACGCCTTCGTCGAGGGGATGGAGCGCGCCTCGGGGCTGGAGGACGTTCACCGGACCCTGGGGCGGCTCGACCCCTCGCCCTACACCCGGGTCTTCCGGCAGGGGGTGAACTTCTTCACCGAGCTCCGTCCCCGGGCCCTGTCGGGGGAGGGCGAAGAGCGCAGCGACATCAGCCCGGCCCAGCTCGACACCCTCTGGATGGTGCTGGAGAAGGAGGTCAGCGAGGAGAGGGACGAGCTCGCCCACGGCCTCACCTGGCTGGCGATCATCGGAACGGTGAGCCCGCTGCTGGGCCTGCTGGGAACGGTGGTGGGTGTGATGAACTCCTTCATCGGGATCTCCGCCCAGGGCTCGGCCAACATCGCGGCCGTCGCCCCGGGCATCGCCGAGGCGCTCATCACCACCGTGGTGGGGCTGGCCGTGGCCATTCCGGCCGTGATCGCCTACAACCACTACGCGGCGAAGCTGGGGCTCTTCACCAGCGAGCTGGAGGGCTTCGCCAGCGAGTTCGTGGGCTCGCTCGCCCGGGAGGGGCGGGTGTGATGAGGCGCTCCTTCCGGCACGGCGGGGGCGACCGCGAGGAGCTGTCGGTCCGGGCCGAGATCAACGTCACCAGCCTGGTCGACGTGGCCTTCACCCTCCTGATCATCTTCATGATCACGGCACCCATCCTCCAGGGAGGGGTAGAGATCGACGTTCCGCGGGCGCCGGCGCGCCCGCTGGAGGCCGAGGAGGGAATGGTGATCTCGGTCGACGAGGACGGGCAGATCTACCTGGACGACGCCCGGGTCTCGATGGAGGAGTTCGAGTCCACCGTGGTCGAGGCCGTGGAGCGGCGGGGCTCGCCCACGGTCTACGTGAAGGGGGCGGAGGGGGTGGCCTACGGCCGGGTCCTCAGGGTCATCGGGAAGCTGAAGGAGGCGCAGATCGAGACGGTGAGCCTGGTGGCCTTGCCCGAGTCCGAGAGCGGCGGCTGAGCGGGTCCGTGCTCGACGACCACCGCGAGGGCCCGGGCGAGCGGCGCCTCCCGCCGTACGCCGTCCTGGGGTCGATCGTGCTCCACGCGGCGGCCGGCCTCCTTCTGCTCCGGGCGGCCCCAGGGCTGGCCACGCCCCCGCCCCCCCAGACCTACCGGGTGAAGCTGGTGGCCGCCGCGGCCGAGGAGGCACCGGTGCGCCAGGAGCCCCGCCCCGCCGAGGCGGCGGAGGAGGAGCACCGCCCGCCGCCGCCCGAGCCCACCGAGCGGCCGAAGCCGGACACCGAGACGCCGAAGGTGGAGAAGGAGGAGGAGCCGGAGCGGGAGCCCGACCGGGAGCCGGCCCGGGCCCCGGAGGAGGGGGACGAGCCGGTGAACGTCCAGCTCGAGGGCGCCAACTTCCCCTTCCCGCAGTACCTGGAGTCGATCATCCGACAGGTGAACCGTTACTGGCGCCCCCCGACGGGGGTCCAGCACCTGAGGGCCGAGCTCTCCTTCGTGATCCACGAGGACGGCTCGGTGAGCGACATCGAGTGGATCCGGCGGTCGGGCAACACGGCCTTCGACCTGGAAGCCCGCGGGGCGGTGGAGGCCGCCGGCCGGCGGAAGGCCTTCGGTCCGCTCCCGGACGGCTATCCCCGGGACCGCCTCCGCGTCTCCTTCTTCTTCGATCCCACCGTCTACTGAAGCCCCCGGTGCCGACCCCATGACGCCTCCCCCCGCGCCCCGCACCACGACGGCACTCCTGGCGATCGTCCTGGCGGCCCTGGCCGCGGCCGGGCCGGCGGACCCGGTCCGGGCCCAGGACCCGGGCGAGGTCCGGGTGGGGCTGACGTACCGCCCCGGCTACCTGCCGGCGCTGGTGCTGCCGCGGGCCGCGGCGGAGAGCGGAGCCCTGGAGGAGGCGGCGGCCCGCGTGGACTCCATCCTCCGCCACGACCTGCACTACTCGGACCGCTTCGACATGGTGGAGGTGCCGGACTCGCTGGACCGGAGCTCGGGCGTCCGCTACGAGCTCTGGAACGGGCTCGGCGCCCAGTGGCTGGTGACGGCCCACCTCTCGGGCTCGCCGGACGCGCCGCTGCTCCGGGTGAGCCTCCACGACGTGGTCTACCGGCGGCTCCGGGAGGTGCAGGCCTTCACCCTGCCCGCGCCCGGGGAGGACGGCTTCCGGATGGCGGTCCACCGGGTCTCGGACCGGGTGGTGCGGTGGGCCACCGGCGAGCCGGGGATGGCGGCCAGTCGCATCGCCTTCCGCCGGAAGACGGACGACGGCGGCTCCGACATCTGGATGGTGGACAGCGACGGCCGGAATCTCCAGCGTCTGACGAGCGACACCACCATCGTCTACTCGCCCGCGTTCTCGCCCGAGAGCGACAGGGTCGCCTTCGTCTCCTACCGGGACGGCGGCCCGGTGGTCTACGAGAAGACACTGGCCAGCGGCGAGGTCCGCGTCCTGTCCGACCGCACGGGGGTGAACCTGACGCCCGCCTACCACCCCGGGGGCGATCGGATCCTGGTGGCGCGGACGGTCCAGGAGGACGGGCAGAGCGGCGGGTCGGAGATCTTCCGGCTCCAGCTCGACCCCCTATGTTGCTCACGCCGGCTCACCGACACCTCCCCCGGGGACGCCCTGAACCCCTCCTGGTCCCCCGACGGCGAGCGCTTCGCCTACGAGGCGACGCCCCTCGGGGAGCAGCAGGTCTACGTCCAGCGGGTCGGTGGGGGCGGGCCGGGGCTGATCAGCCGCTACGTGTACGGGGAGCGGGGGTCGGCCGCCGCTCCCGATTGGTCGCCCACCGGGGAGCGGATCGCTTACCAGGCCTGGATCGACGGCCGGTGGCAGATCGCCACGGTGAACCCGGACGGGACCGACCGCCGGGTGCTCACCTCCGAGGGGACGAACGAGGAGCCGAGCTGGGCCCCGGACGGCCGACACCTGGTCTTCCGCTCGACCCGGAAGGGCTATCACGCCCTCTGGGTCATGGACACGGTCACCGGCAGCCTCCGGCGGCTCGTGGCCAACCAGGTGGATCAGACGCCCGACTGGTCGCCGCCGGTGCCGGGCGGCGAGTGACCGGCGGGAGGCTCCGCCGGCGGTCGGTCCGCGGCGCGTCCGGGCGCGACAGTTGGCAGACGGGGATCGCTCCCGTAGCTTGAGGGGAGGCCCGGGACATCGGGACGACGGACCTCCGACGGGGTGCGTCGTCCCGAGGCCGGACGGACACGGCGGCGCCGCCCCTCTCGCCCGAGCGGCGCCGAGAACCGATACGAGAAGAAAAGGGAGTCATTCCGATGCGTCACCCCCTCCGCCTCACCGCCCTCGTCCTCTTCACCGCCGCCCTGGCGGCCTGCGGCGGCAACCCGCCGCCCGAGACCGAGCCGCAGCCGGACCGCGACACGGCGGCCGCGGACTCGGCGGCCCGGGCCGACTCGATCCGCCGCGCCGAGCGCGAGGCCGCGGCCGAGGACCTCTGCGAGCAGGCCCTGGCCGCGGTGACGGCGGGCAACTACGAGGAGGCCCGAGAGCTCTACAGCCGCGCACGCGACGAGTACGGCGGCACCGACTGCGCCGAGCGGGCGGCGGGCGAGCTGGACCGGCTGGAAGTGGTCCAGACGATCCGCGAGCGGGTCCACTTCGAGTTCGACCAGTCGAACATCACCGACCAGGCCGCGCAGGCGCTCCAGCGCAAGGCGGAGGTGCTCCGGAACCACCCGGGCGCCCGGATCGTGATCGAGGGGCACTGCGACGAGCGGGGCTCCAACGAGTACAACATGGCCCTGGGCCAGCGGCGGGCGAACGCCGCGGAGCAGTACCTGCTGGAGCTCGGCGTGCCCGAGGACGCCATCGAGCGCACCGTCAGCTACGGAGAGGAGCGTCCGCTGGTGAACCGCTCCACCGAGGAGGCGTGGGCGCAGAACCGCCGGGCGGAGTTCGTGATCCGGGACCTGGGCGACATCTAAGCGAGGAGTCGGACCCGTGCGACGTCTGTCGAGCGCCGGCGCTGCCGCCGCGCTCCTCCTGCTGGCCGGATGCGCCTCCACGGGTGCGTTGGAGGAGACCGAGCAGGTGCTGGTGGCCGAGATGCACGAGCTCCAGGAGGGCCAGGACAGCCTCCGGGCCGAGATGGTCCGGATGCGCAGAGCCCTGGTGGACAGCCTGGAGGCGCGCCGGGGTCGATCGCTCACGGGCCAGGGCGAGCTGAGCCGCCGGCTGGACCGGCTCCAGGAGGAGCTGGGTCGAATCGCCGCGCTCCTGGGCGAGAACCAGCGGCAGATCAGTCGCCTGAGCGAGCAGATCGCCGCCGCCGGGTCGGGCGGGGGCGGAGGGGCGGGGAACGCCGCGGGAGGCGGCCCGTCGGGCGGAGGCGCCGCCGGGGACACCGCCGGGGTCGCCGACAGCGCGGCGGACGGCGGGGAGGCCGATCCGCAGGGGCTCTACGAGGCGTCCCTTCAGCAGTTTCGGCGCGGGGCCTACGGGACGGCTCGCTCCGGCCTGCAAGAGTTCCTCTCGCGGTTTCCCGACCACGAGCTGGCGCCGGACGCGCAGTACTACGTGGCCGAGAGCTTCGCCGAGGCCGACGAGCCGGAGCGGGCCCTGGAGGTCTACGGCCGGGTCGTGGAGCTCTTCCCGGACTCCCGACGGGCCGCCTCGGCCCTCTACAAGAGCGGCCGCATCGAGCTGGAGCGGGGCAACACCGAGGACGCCCGGGTCTTCTTCTCCCGCGTGGTCCAGGGCTATCCCGACAGCCCGGAAGCCTCGCTGGCCCGCGACCGGCTGGACAGCTCGGGCGGCGGCGGGGGGTAGCGCCACGCGGTCTCCGCCGTCCGTCCCTCCTCCCTTCCTCCTCGTATCCGAGCCCCGTGCGCTGTCCCGGATGTGAATCCAACGAGAGCCGGGTCGTCGACTCGCGGCTGAGCCGCGGCGGCCGCACCGTGCGGCGTCGCCGCGAGTGCGGCTCGTGCGGGCACCGCTTCACCACCTACGAGCGGGTGGAGCGGGAGCCCCTGACCGTGCGCAAGGCGGACGGCTCCAGCGAGCCCTACGAGCGGAAGAAGCTGCTGCGGAGCGTCCAGGTGGCCTGCGCCAAGCGTCCCGTTGCCCGGGACGACATCGAGGGGCTGGTGGACGAGGTGGAGGAGGCGCTGGAGTCCTCCGGCGAGCGGGAGATCGACAGCCAGCGGATCGGCGAGCTCGTGATGGAGCGGCTCCGCCGCCTGGACCAGGTGGCCTACGTCCGCTTCGCGTCCGTCTACCGCAACTTCCAGGACACCACCGAGTTCATCGAGGAGCTGCGCGAGATGGTCCGGCGGGCCGGGTACGACGCCGAGGGGCAGGTGGATCTCTTCCGGGAAGACGACGGCGAGGACTGATGGCGGACGAGGCCGCGGAGATGCCCTTCCTGGACCACCTGGAGGAGCTCCGCTCCCGCCTGATCTGGAGCGTGGCGGCCGTCGGGGTGGCCTCGGTGCTGGGCTTCTTCGTGGTCACCGAGCTCGACCTCATCCGCCTCCTGGTGGACCCGATACGGGACCTCCTGCCGGGCCGACAGCTGAACTTCACGAGTCCCACGACCCCGGTGGTGGTGACTTTCAAGCTCGCCTTCGTCACCGGCGTCGTCCTGGCCCTGCCGGTGGTGGCCTACCAGGCCTGGCGCTTCTTCGAGCCGGCCCTGATGGAGCACGAGAAGCGCTGGGCGGTCCCAGGGATCTGGGTGGCGTTCCTGCTCTTCCTGGCCGGGCTGGCCATGGCCTACTTCCTGGTGCTGCCGCTGGGCCTGGAGTTCCTGCTCTCGTTCCAGACCGAGCACCTGACGCCGATCATCACCATCGACGAGTACCTCCGCTTCGCCACCCGGATGATCCTGGCCTTCGGCCTGATCTTCGAGATGCCGGTGGTGCTGGTGCTCCTCGCGCTGGTGGGCGTGGTCACCGCGGACGGCCTGCGGACGTACCGTCGACACGCCTACATCGGCATCTCGGTTGCTGCCGCCATCCTGACGCCCGCCGACGTGGGCACGATGCTGCTGATGATGGGGCCGATGGCCCTCCTCTACGAGGGATCCATCTGGCTCGTGGAGCTGGTGGTCCGGCGGCGGGCCCGGAAGGCGGAGGCGTGACCGTCCGGCCCGGGCCCGGCGCGGCCGCCGCCCTCCTGGTGGTCCTGGCCGCTGCGGCCGCGCCGCTCTCGGCCCAGGCCGGCGAGGAGCCGGCGGACACCGCCGCGGCGGTCGACACTGCACGGGACGCACCGGTCGACACGCTGCCGGCGGACACGGCCGCCGCCGACACCGCCGACGAGCCGCCCGACGCGGGGGAGATGCAGGAGGGACTGGCCGGCGGGGGCTTCCCCGAGCGGGACTCGATCTTCCGGCGGCTGCAGGAGCTGCCCGGTTACCGTGCCGTGGAGTACCGGGGTAGGGAGGTGGTGCTGGAGGTGCCCGACCGGACGATCCGGCTCCGGGACTCGGCGCAGGTGAACTACTCCGAGGCGGCGCTCCGGGCCGATTCCATCGTCTACCGCTCCCGGCTCCAGTTCATCGCCGCCCGCGGGAACGTCCTCCTGGCCAGCCCGGGCCAGGCCCGGCGTCAGATGACCACCGACTCGGTGCTCTACTACGACGTCTCCCGGCTGAAGGGCACGGTCCTGGACGCCCGGACGAGCTTCGCCCAGCAGGGCGCCACCTGGAACGTCCAGGGGAACGCGATCCCGGTGGGCCAGGAGACGGTCTACGTCAACACCGGGAGCTTCACCTCCTGCGACCGCGAGGCGCCCCACTACTGGTTCCAGGCCGGCCAGATCAAGATGGTGAACCGGGACGTCATCGTCGCCTGGCCGGTGACCTTCTACGTCTCGGAGGTCCCGGTCTTCTGGCTGCCCTTCTTCGCCCAGGACATCCGGCCCGACCGGCGCAGCGGCATCATCCCGCCTCAGTTCGGCTTCAACGACGTCGTGCGGACCTCGGACGGGTTCCAGCGCCAGATCAGCGACGCGGGCTACTACTGGGCCATCAACCGGTTCATGGACCTCCGCACCACGGTGGACTGGTGGAGCGGCCAGTTCACCCGGCTCAATGCCGATTTCCGCTACCACTTCATGAAGAA
This sequence comes from uncultured Gemmatimonadota bacterium, assembly GCA_964450995.1. Classification (GTDB taxonomy): domain Bacteria; phylum Gemmatimonadota; class Gemmatimonadetes; order Palauibacterales; family Palauibacteraceae; genus CAYVFM01. The sequence goes on from CAYVFM010000020.1 coordinate 15,055, forward strand.
GTTCATCGAGGGGAGCGTGGGCCTGAGCCAGGAGTGGGGCGAGACCGGGAAGAACTTCCGGCTCGATGCCCAGCACGAGCAGCGGCTCACGCCCGACACCGACATCTCGGTGGACGCGAACTTCGTCCAGAGCGAGCGGCTGCTCCGGGACCGGAGCGTGGACCCCCGGGAGCAGACCCAGACCATCGACACGAACGTCGGCGTCCAGCACGACCTGGATTTCGCCAACCTCCAGCTCAGCGCCGAGCGACGGCAGTTCCTGGGGGCGGCGGGGAAGGTGACGACGACGCTGCCGAGCGCCAGCGTCTCCTTCTCGCCGGTGACGCTCTTCGAGGCGCCCCGGAACCGTGCCGGACCCTTCAACAACCTCACGTGGCGCGGCTCGGCCAACTTCTCCCGGCAGGGTCAGAGCCAGGACCGGGCCGACGACCAGCTCACGACCAACGCCAACCTGAACCAGTCCCTGTCGCTGGGCCGGCTCAGCGTCTCGACGTCGGGCTCCTTCCGCCAGCAGGACGTCGACCGCCTGCGCTTCCTCCTGCCGGACGACACCGCCTCCTCCGACACGACGTTCGTCGAGCTCCCCACCTCCTCGCAGGCGACGGCCGACTGGAACGCCTCGGCCGACTTCCAGGTCGACCTGATGGGGAGCACCACCCTGCGGCCGACCGTGGACGTCTCGGGCGCGTGGTTCCGCGCGGACGTCCCCCCCGACACGGTCCGGGGGGACACCGTGCCGGACACCGACGGCCAGTTCGTCTCCGCGCCGACGCGCTACAGCGTCGGGGCGTCGCTCAGCACCGACGTGTACGGCTTCCTCCCCGGCGTGGGGCCCTTCTCGCAGATCCGGCACAAGATCTCGCCCCGGTTCCGGTGGCGGTACTCGCCGGAGGTCAGCGTCTCGGACACCACCCTGGAGAGCGTCCCCGGCTTCCCCGGGAGCGGCGGGTCGGCGGAGAACGAGCTGACGCTGTCGCTGAACCAGACGTTCGAGGCGAAGGTGCCCGTGGAGGACGAGGAAGAGGAGGAAGAGGAGGAGGACGGAAGGGCCGACCCCGACACGGCCGCAGCGGCTCCCGACACGGTCGACGGAGGGGACGAGGCGACCGCTCCCCGGGACACCGCCGACGACACCGGCGGGGGCAGGGCCGCGGCCGAGCGGACGCGCAAGGTGACCCTCCTGGCGATCCGGTCGGACGCCCTGCGCTTCGACTTCGAGCGGGCGGCCGAGGGCGAGCCGCTGCTGGTCACCGACCGGTGGGGCAACAGCATCAGCTCGGACCTGCTGCGCGGGCTCCGGCTGAACATCACCCACGACCTGTTCGAGGGGCGGGGGGCGGACCGCAGGTTCGACCCGATCCTCACCCAGGTCAACGCCTCCTTCAGCCTCAGCTCCGGCACCTCCCTGGGCGACCTCTTCGGCCTCGGCGGGGACGGGGGGGGCGGCGGGACCCGCCGCCGGCCGTCGACGGGACGGTACGGTAGCCAGGGCGGCGGCTTCTCCGGCGCCGGCGGCGAGACCGGCACCTGGGACCTCTCGATCAGCTACTCGCTGAACCGCTCCCGCGAGGGGGACGGCGGCGCGTCGATCCCGGGGATCGGCGGCGCGGGCGGGGACAACCAGACCCTGAACTGGAACCTGGCCCTCCGCCCCACCCCCAACTGGAGCATGAACTGGGACACCTCGTACAACGTGACGGACAGCGAATTCGGCTCGCACCGGGTCTCCCTGGTGCGGGACCTCCACCGCTGGCGGGCCCGGTTCCAGTTCCTCAAGGCCCCGAACGGGAACTTCGTCTTCCAGTTCCTGGTCCAGCTCACCGACGCCCCGGACCTGAAGGTGAACTACGATCAACGAAGCGAGCCGCCCCAGTGAGCGGGCGGACGGCGGTGGAGGTGGACGGTCGCTCCCTCCGGCCCGAGGACGTGGCGCGCGTGGCCCGGGGAGGGCCGGTGGCGACCCGCCTGCCCGACGAGGCCCGCCGGCGCATGGAGCGGGGCCGGGCAGCGGTGGAGGAGGTGCTGGAGGGGGAGGAGGCCGTCTACGGGGTCAACACGGGCTTCGGCAAGCTCTCCGACGTGCGCGTCTCACGCGAGAGGCTCCGGGAGCTGCAGCTCAACCTGATCCGGAGCCACGCCTGCGGGGTGGGCGAGCCCCTGGACCGCGAGGAGGCCCGGGCGATGATCCTGCTCCGCGCGAACGTGCTGGCCACCGGCTGCAGCGGGGTCCGTCCGGCCGTGGCCGAGCGGCTCCTGGCGCTGCTGGATAGAAACGTGCTCCCGGTGATCCCCCGGGCCGGCTCGGTGGGGGCCTCCGGCGACCTGGCCCCGGCGGCCCACCTGGCGCTGGTGCTGGTGGGAGAGGGCGAGGCCGTGGTCGACGGGCGGCGCCTGGACGGCGACGAGGCGCTGCGCGAGGCGGGCCTCGAGCCCCTGGAGCTGCAGGCCAAGGAGGGACTGGCCCTGCTCAACGGAACCCAGGGGATGACCGCCCTGGGCGTCCTGGCGCTCCTCCGGGCCGAACGGCTGCTGGAGGTCGCCGACCTGGCCGGGGCCGCCTCGCTGGAGGGGCTGCGGGGGACGCCGGCCCCCTTCGACCGGGCGATCCAGGAGGCCCGGCCGCACCGGGGACAGGGGGAGAGCGCCCTGCGCCTGCGCTGTCTGCTGGCCGGCAGCGAGATTCGGGAGAGCCACCGCCACGGCGATCCCCGGGTCCAGGACGCCTACTCGCTACGGTGCATGCCGCAGGTCCACGGCACGGCGAGGGAGACGGTCCGTTTCGCCCGGGACGTGCTGGAGACGGAGATCAACAGCGCCACCGACAACCCCCTGGTCTTCGCCGACG
>CAYVFM010000021.1:0-4839 GCA_964450995.1 uncultured Gemmatimonadota bacterium
GGATCGAGGAGGCCGGCCGCTCGATGGCCGCCGAGGTCCGGCCGGGGGAGGGGCTCGACGCGTCCCGGCTGGAGCGGCTCGAGTCGCGCATCCGCGAGGCCCTGGAACGGATCCGGGCCGACCTCCCGGTGACCGATCGGCCGGACGCGGAGCTGACCCGCGGCCTGTCCCGCTTCGTCCAGCTCGCCGAGGCCCTGTCGGGCGTCGGGAGCGACGAGGAGGCGCCCCGCACCCCGGCCGCCCGCCGCCCGGCCGCGCTCCGCGACCGGGTCAGCCGGGCGGTCCCCCGGGTCCGGACGGCCGTCCGGGAGGCCGGGGAGGTCGTGGGGCACGGCCTCCGGGCGGCGCGCTCCGAGTCGGCGGTGCGCAGCCCCGATCCGGAGGCGGTGAAGGGGCTGGTCCGGGAGAGCTGCGAGCGGGCCGCCCGGAAGCTGCGGGACGCCGCCGACCTGCTGGAGGAGGCGATGGACGGTGCCGCCTCGGAGGTCCGGTCGGCGCCGGAGCGGATCCTGGCGGAGCTCCGGGCACGGGAGCGGTCTGGGGAGGCCGAGGCCGGGGAAGGCTGGCTGTCCGTTCTGGCCGACGGCGCCCGACGGGCCGCCCGGACCGCCCGGCGGCTGCGGGCCCGCTGGCTCCCGGGCGACCGCGCCGGGTCCCGCGAGGAGAGAGCGCCGCCGGCGGACGCCGGGGCGGCGGAGGACGACGCGGACGAGGTCGTGCCGCCGGAAGGTTTCGAGGCGCTCCCCGCGATCTACCGATGGCTCTTCCGGCCGGAGCCGCTGGACGACCCCCACCTGCTGGTGGGCCGGGACGCCGAGATCGAGGAGCTCCGGGCCCTGAGGACCCGATGGGACCGGGGGGAGCCGGCCGCCGCCGCGGTCGTCGGGTCGCCGGGCGTCGGCAAGACCAGCCTCCTCAACTGCGGGGCGGCCGAGCTGGAGGTGGGCGCTCCGGTGCACCGGGGCCGGGTCGACCGCCGGCTCACGGGACCGGGTGAGTCGGTGGCCTGGTTCGCCCGCTTCTTCGGGCTGGAGGAGCGGCCCGGCTCGGTCGGCGCCCTGGCCGAGGCCATCGCGGGGCGCCGGGAGCTGGTGCTCCTGGAGAACGCGGAGCGCCTGTTCCGCCGCGAGGTCGGCGGCTACCGGGCGATCCGGACCCTCGGGAAGCTGATCGACGCCACGGCGGGGCACCTGGCCTGGGTGGTGACCTTCGACCGGGAGGCCTGGCGCGTCCTGACGGCCGTCACGGGGATCGAGGGACGCTTCGGGCAGGTCCTGGCCCTCGAGGGGCTGGGCCGCAGGGCGCTGGAGGAGGCCCTGCTGGCCCGTCACCGGCTGACCGGCTACGGCCTCCGCTTCTCCGGGGACGGCCCGCCCGACGAGCGGCGGCGCGCCTGGTTCGATCGTCTCCACGAGCTGTCGGGCGGTCACCCGGGGCGGGCGCTCCAGATCTGGCGCGAGAGCCTCGTCGCCACCGGGACGCACGAGATCCGGGCCCTCCCGCCGCGGCGCCCGTCTCCGGGGCGCGTCGGGAGGCTGGACCGGGAGACGCTCTTCGTCCTGGGGGCGCTGGTCCAGCACGGAGACCTCCCGGAGGAGGACCTGCCCCGGCTCCTCCACGCTCCGCCGGAGCTCGTGAGCGAGCGTCTCGCCCTGCTCCGCCGGGAAGGGCTCGTCCGCGGCGTCCCGGGGCTCCCGCCCCCGCCCCCCCTGCGCGTGAGCCGGGCGGCCTACGCCGCGGTGGAGGCCCGCCTGCGGGCGGAGCGGCTGCTGCCCGCCGACGGGGAGGGGCCGGCGTGACCCCCGTCGCCTGGATCGCCCTCGTCTTCGCCGGACTCGCGGCGGCCGTCCTCGCCCTGGCGCTGGGACCCGACCTGGTGGGCCGGCTGGCGCTGGCGGCCGGAAAGCTCTTCCGGACGGGCGACCGCGTGCGGATCGGCTCGGAGGAAGGGCGCGTGCTCGAGATCGGGCTCCGGGCGACGCGGGTCCGGACCCGGGACGGCGGGATCGTGGTCGTCCCCCACCGCCGGGTGCTCTCGGACGTCGTGGCGAACTTCGACGCCCGGGGAGGGGCCGCCCGGGTTGTCGCCGAGACCGCGCTGCCTACGGACGTGGACCCGGCCGAGGCCCGGGAGATCGCGCGGGAGGCGGCGGTCTCCTCGCGCTTCGTCCGGCTCGACGCCCCGGTGGAGGTCTCCCTGGAGGGGCGGACCGGGGGGGCGCCGGCCTACCTGCTGCGCGTCCGGGCCCGGGCGGTGGACGCCGGCGATGCCGACGCCCTGCGGACCGAGATCCTGGAGGGGCTCCACGGGGCGCTCCGGGAACGGGGACGCCCCCGGTCCTGAGCGGCCGCCGCCGTCAGCGGTGGAGGGCCTCCACGGCGCGGCGGGCGGCCGAGCGGCGGAGCGCGGGCCGGGACAGGCGGAAGAAGAGCCCCCGGAGACCGCCGGGCCGGACCTCGTCCAGGAGCCGGTCGATCTCGGCCTCGAGGTGCCGCTCCAGCCGGCGCCGCGCCTCCGGGCCCGGGGCGTCCGCCGTCGAACCCGAGCGGTACGCCTCGTCGGCGTCGGGCCGGTAGTCGACGGCGTCCGAGAGCTCCTCCTCCAGGAGGGCCCGGGCGTCCTGGCGGCCGGCGGCGAAGTCGGCCGTCCGCCACGAGCCCTCGAGGAGCCCCCCGAAGCCGCCCAGCCGCTCGCCCTCCAGCGGGCGATCCGGCGACACGAGGTGCACCGGGTGGCCGGCACGGTGCCGCAGGCCGGCCGCCGCTTCCAGCACCAGCACGAGCTTGGCCAGCCGGGTCCGGCCGGCCCGGCTGGCGACCTCGCGGAAAGCGGGGGCGTAGCCCGGCCGGGCGGCGAGATCGCGAAGGCTGCGGTCCAGGTGGTCCAGCGCCGGGTCGCCCGCGTCGTCGTCCTCGTCGTAGGCGACCTCCCACTCGGCCACCCGCTCGGCCAGCTCGCCGATCCTGCGCCCCAGGCCCACGGCGTCAGCGTCCTCGAGGCGGCCGTGGATCTCCGGCAGGCGCTGGACGAGCTCCCGGAGCAGGGCGGCCCGCTCCTCCTCCTCGGCCGTCTCCAGGAGGTCCAGCTCTGCCCCCCGGCCCAGGGCCGCCCGGGCGGTGAGCCGGGCCGCGTCGGCGACGCCCGCCGGCACGTCCGACGTCGCGTCCTCGCGGCCCAGCCGCGGCTCCACCACCACGTAGCGCCAGTCCCCTCCCGCGTGGTCCTCGAAGCTCGCCGCCAGCTCGCGGGCCAGGGAGAGGGGCCGTTCGGCGGCGAGCCCGTCGCCGGTCCAGTGCCGGTCCGAGCCCTCGCTCTCCCGCCCGGCGAGCGTCCCGCGGGCCAGGCGGCGCAGGGGGAAGAGGACCGGGACGGAGGCGGCCGCCAGGGCCGCGTCCGAGATCCGGCCCCAGACGGGATCGCCGGAGCCCCGATCGGCGTCCAGGCGGAACCGGGCCCGCCCGGCGTGGCGGTCCGGGTCCGGGCCCACGGCGGTTCCCGTCAGGTCGGTGAGGCACAGGCCCAGCAGGAGGGAGCGGCCCAGCGCCGGGGACGGCCGGTCGTCGGCCGCGGAGGGACCGTCCACCAGGGCGCCGACCATCTCCTCCAGGGGCCGGGAGTCCAGGAGCCCGCTGCGGTCGGGCCGCCGGGGATCGAGGAGGTTCCCGGCCCGGAAGCCCTGGAGCCAGAAGCGGTCCGCCCAGGGCACCACGTCCGGGTTGACCACCAGCGCCCGGGCCGCGGTGGCCGCCGCCAGGGCCCCGGCCGAGGCGCCGGTCACGACCCGGACCTCGACGGGCTCGTCGCGCCGGTTGCGCTCCAGCGCCCGGAGGATCTCGCTCACGGCTCCGCCGCTGTAGGCCCCCAGGGAGCCGCTTCCTCCCAGGACCAAAGCGAGTCGCGTCATGGATCTCCTCGGGTCGAGCTGTCGTCGGGAAGGCGAGGGCGCCGGATCGGAACGGCCGGCAAGTTGTCCGGGGCCCCGTGGGCGGGCAAGAGCGATGCCGGCGACGCGGCGACGGAGGGCACGTCCAGCTCCAGCAGGCTCCGGGCGTCCAGCGGCTCGCCGTGGACCCAGGCCGACCAGTGGAGGTGGGGGCCGGTGACCCGGCCGGTGGCGCCCACGCGGCCCACCAGCTCACCGGCGCGGACCGTGTCCCCCTCGCTCACCTCGATCTCGGACAGGTGGAAGTAGCCGGTGTAGAGGCCGAGGCCGTGGTCCAGGTAGACGGCATTGCCGGCGAAGTAGAGGTCCCGGGCCAGCGCCACCCGCCCTCGCCCCGCGGCCCGGACGGGGTCGCCGGTCCGTCCGGCCAGGTCCACCCCGGTGTGGCGGCTCTGGAGCTCGTCGTTGAAGACCCGTCGCTGGCCGAACGGGCTGGTCATCCGCGTGTCACGGGGCCGCCGGAACGGGCCCCGGGGCAGCCACCCTCCGGTGGCCTCGGCCAGGACGGCGGTCACCAGCTTCCTCTCCTCGCGGATCCGCACCAGGGCCTCCCCGGACGGCGAGCTGTAGCGGGGCTCGACGCTGAGGCGGGTGGCCGGGAAGGTCCGCGGTCCGATCTCCAGACGGGTCCGCCGGACCACCGACGAGTCCGGACCGAGGACGAAGCGGAGCTCCAGCTCCGCCGCCCCGCCCTCGCCGATGGGCGCCGAGGCCACCCCGAACCAGTCCTCCCCGACCCGGGTGAAGCGGACCGGGCGTCCGTCCAGCTCGCCCCGGACGTCCACCGGGCTGCGGCCGGCCTCGGGCTGGTGGAGGTGGAGTGCCACCACGTCGCCCTCCCTCGGCGCCTCCGGCCGCCAGCGGATCGCCGGCGGGAGCCAGGGACGGGGCGGGG
>CAYVFM010000021.1:4939-17795 GCA_964450995.1 uncultured Gemmatimonadota bacterium
TCGCGTCATCTCGTGGCGTGTCCGGATCGCTCGGGGTCGTCCCCGGCGCCGCTCGGCCGCCGGGGCGGCCGCCGTGGCTCCGGCGACCGACGGCTCCTACACCGGAGGGCGCCCGGTGCTCGGCCGGCTCAGAGCCCCAGCCGCCGGGCCAGCCGGAACCAGAGCCCGAGGAGGCGCTCGGTCCGCGGGGTGAGGCGGGATCGGTACCACTCGTTCGCGGCCCGACGTATGCCCTCCGAGAGGGTCGGGTACGGATGGACCAGGTCGGAGAGGTCGGACAGGTCGGCCCCCTCCCGGAGCGCCAGCGCCAGCTCGGACACCATGGTGCCCGCCCGGGGCGCCAGCAGGTGGCCGGCCAGCAGACGCCCCCTCCGGTCCGCGACCAGCTTCACCAGCCCGAAGGCGCTCCGGTCCACCACGGCGCGGTCCAGGTCGCCCAGGTCGTAGGTGAAAGTCCGCACCCCGTCCCCGTGCCGCTCCCGCGCCTCCGCCTCGGTGGGTCCCACCCGGGCCAGCTCCGGGTCCGTGTAGATCGCCCGGGGGATCACCGAGTAGTCCACCGTCCCCCCGAAGGGGAAGAGCGCGTTCCGGATCACCGTCCGGGCCTCGTGGTCGGCCACGTGGGTGAAGAGCAGGCCGCCCGTGACGTCGCCGGCGGCGAACACCCGCTTCCGGGAGGTGCGCAGCCGGTCGTCGACGACGATCCCGGACGGCCCGACCTCGACGCCGGCCTCCTCGAGGCCCATCCCCTCGACGTTGGGCCGCCGGCCGGTGGCGACGAAGAGCTCCTCGGCCCGGACGGACGCCGGCGGGCCGGCGGGGCCCTCCCCGCCCTCCCCCTCCGTCTCCTCCAGGCGGAGGGTCCGCTCGCCGCCCTCGCGCCCGGCCTCGACGGCCCGGGCGCCAGTGATCACCCGTACGCCCTCGGCCTCCAGGCGCTCCCGGAGCCGCTCCGTCAGGTCGGGGTCCTCGCCCGGGAGGAGCCGCGGCTCCATCTCCACGAGGGTGACCTCCACGCCGAGCCGGGCGTAGGCCTGGGCGAACTCCACCCCGATGGCGCCGCCCCCCAGGATCACCGAGGACTCCGGGAGGCTGTCCCGCTCGAAGGCCGTCTCGTGGGTGACGAAGCCGGCTTCCTCGAGCCCCTCCACCGGCGGCACGGCGGGTCGGCTGCCGGTGGCGATCAGCACCCGGCGGGCCGGGAGGGTCCGGTCGCCGGCCCGCACCGCGGGCCCGGGCAGGAGGCGGCCCTCCACTCCCTCGAGCACCTCGACGCCCATGGCCCGGAAGCGCTCCGGGTCGTCGTGGGGCTGGATCCGGGCCCTGGCCTCCCGGACGCTCTCCAGGACGCGGCCGCCGTCGACCCCGGGGTCCCGGGGCTCGATCCCGAAGGCGTCCGCCCCGCGGAAGGCCGCGGCCCGGCGGCCCGAGGCGACGAGCGCCTTGCTGGGGACGCACCCGGTCCAGAGACACTCGCCCCCCAGGCGGTCGCGCTCCACCAGCGCGACCCGGGCGCCCAGCGAGGCCGCGCCGGCGGCGGCCACGAGCCCGGCCGTGCCTCCGCCGATCACCGCGAGGTCGTAGCCGTCCTCCATCGATGCCTCCGTCCGCGTTCGCCCTCCGCCGCTCGCCGTCGCCCGCCCGCGCCAAGGTCCCGGACGTGCCTCCGCCGCGGCAAGGGAACGGGCCGGCCCGCCGCCCGGTTCCGGGACCGCGGCGGCCCCGCTGTCGCTTCTTGCCGACGTCGGCACCGCCCCCCTACCTTCGACCGTCACCCGCGAGACGTCGGGGGCCTCCGCGCCTCGCCGTTGAGCGACTCCATCATCACCACCGGGAAAGAGCCTCCGCGATGCACGTTTTCGCGAAATGCGAGAACTTCACCTACTCCCGCGATCTCCAGGAGGCGGGACTGTATCCGTACTTCCAGGAGATCGAGGAATCCCGCGACACCACGGTGACGATCGACGGCCACGAGAAGGTGATGATCGGCTCCAACAACTACATGGGGCTGACCCACGATCCGCGGGTCCTCGAGGCCTCCCGGGAGGCGCTCGACCAGTACGGCAGCGGCAACACGGGGAGCCGGTTCCTGAACGGGAACCTCGACCTGCACAACCGGCTCGAGGAGGAGCTGGCCGACTGGGTGGGCAAGGAGCGGGCGCTGGTCTTCAGCACCGGCTACCAGACGAACCTCGGCACGCTGAGCGCCCTCATCGGACGCAACGACACCGTCTTCGTCGACAAGCTCGACCACGCCTGCATCCAGGACGGGGCCCGGCTGGGCTTCGGCGAGGTGCAGCGCTTCAACCACAACGATTTCGAGACCCTGGAGCGCATGCTGGAGTCGACGCGCGACGGCCGGGGGAAGCTGATCGTCGTGGACGGCGTCTACAGCATGGAGGGGGACCTCGCCGACCTGCCCCGCCTCACCGAGCTGGCCGAGGAGCACGACGCGGCGCTGGTGGTGGACGACGCCCACGCCATCGGGGTCGTCGGGCCCGAGGGCGCCGGCACGGCCGCCCACTTCGGGCTGACCGACGAGGTGGACCTCGTCACCGGCACCTTCAGCAAGTCGCTGGCGTCCATCGGGGGCTTCGTGGCGGGCGAGGACACCGTGATCGAGTTCCTCCAGCACAACGCCCGGGCCCTCATGTTCAGCGCCAGCATGCCCCCGTCGGCGGTGGCCACCGTCCGGAAGGCGCTCGAGATCATCCGGGAGGAGCCCGAGCGGCGGGAGCGCCTCTGGGAGAACACCCGGAAGATGATGGACGGCTTCACCGGGATGGGCTTCGACATCGGCCCCACCGAGACGCCCATCGTCCCCATCCTGGTGGGCCCCCGGGACAAGACCTTCGTCTTCTGGAAGAAGCTGTTCGACGCCGGCGTCTTCACGAACCCGGTGGTGCCGCCGGCGGTGCCCGAGGGGAGCTGCCGCCTGCGGACCAGCTTCATGGCCACCCACACCGACGAGCAGCTCGACTTCGTGCTCGAGAGGGTGGAGAAGATCGGCAGGGAGCTGGGCGTCATTTGACGGGGCCGGCCGCGGTCGCGGGACCCGCCCCGCCGGCTCCCGCCGCGGCGGGAGGCCGCCGGTGAGTCCCGGCGCCCTCCGGATCCTGCCGGCCGAAGACGCCGACGCCCGGGAGGCCTTCGTCCGCCTGCCCTGGCGGATCTACCGGGACGATCCCGTCTGGGTGCCGCCCCTGCTGGCCGACGTCCGGGGCATGCTCGACACCGACGATCACCCCTTCCACGAGCACTCCGACGTCCGTTTCCTGCTGGCGCTCCGGGACGGCCGGCCCGTGGGCCGGATCGCAGCGATCCACAACACCCGGCACGTGGAGCATCACGCCGAGCCGGTGGGCTTCTTCGGCTTCTTCGAGGTCGAGCGCGACCGGGAGGCGGCCGCGGCCCTGCTGGACGCCGCCGGCGACTGGCTCCGGGAGCGGGGGCTGGAGACGATGCGGGGGCCCGCCAGCTTCTCGACCAACGAGCAGGCGGGCCTGCTGGTGGAGGGCTTCGACCTGCCGCCCGCCATCATGATGCCCTACAATCCGCCCCGGTACCGGGACCTGCTGGAGGAGCTGGGCTTCGAGGGGGCGCAGGACCTGGTGGCCTACTGGCTCGGCGACAACGAGCCCCCCGAGTTCCTGCTCCGGGCCGAGAAGCTGGTGCGGCGGCGCTACTCCGACCTCTCGATCCGTCCGCTGCGCATGGACGAGTGGGACCGGGAGGTGGAGCTGATCCGCCGGCTCTACAACGACGCGTGGCAGGACAACTGGGGGTTCGTCCCCATGACCGACGCCGAGTTCCGCCACATGGCGGAGGACCTCAAGCCGGTGGTGGATCCGGAGCTGGCGCTCATCGTGGAGGCCGGCGACGGCGAGCCGGTGGGCTTCGCCCTCTCCCTGCCCGACCTGAACCAGGCGATCCGCCACGCCAACGGCCGCCTCTTCCCCTTCGGCCTGCTCAAGATCCTCTGGCACGCCCGCTCGATCGACGTGGCCCGCGTCATCACGCTGGGGCTGGTCGAGGAGTACCGGGGCAAGGGCATCGACGCCCTCCTCATCCTGGAGACGTTCCGCCGGGGCGCGGCCCGGGGCATCGAGGCCGGCGAGTTCGGCTGGGTCCTGGCGGACAACGAGGCCATGCGCCGCCCCCTGGAGAAGATCGGCGCCGAGGTGTGCAAGCGGTACCGCCTGTACGACCGCCCCCTCTGATCACCCCGTGCCAATAGCGCTTTACGTGACCCCTTTCCGATGAACGGTCCGATCCTGCTCACCGGCGCCACCGGCTTCGTCGGCAGCCACGCGGCCGAGGCCCTGCGCGAGGCGGGGGCCGAGCTCCGGTGCACCGTCCGCGCCTCCAGCGACCTCCGCTGGCTGGAGGGGCTCGAGGCGGAGACGGTCACCGCGGACCTCCGCGATCCCGACGCCCTGGCGGGGGCGCTGGAAGGCGTGGGGACGGTCGTCCACGTGGCCGGCGTCACCCGGGCTCCCGGGCCGGAGCTCTACCGGCGTGTGAACGTGGAGGGCACCGGGCGGCTCGCCCGGGCCGCGGCCCGCCGCGGGGTCCGCCGCTTCGTCTTCGTCAGCAGCCTCGCTGCCCGCGGCCCGGACGGCGCCGACGGGCCGACGAGCGCCTACGGCCGGAGCAAGCGGGAGGCCGAGAAGCGGCTGGCCGCCGCCCCGGAGGGCGAGGTCCCCCCCGAGGTCGTGGTCCTCCGTCCGGGCGGCGTGTACGGCCCCCGCGACACCGACCTCCTGCCGCTCTTTCGCATGGCGCGTAAAGGGTGGCTGCCCGTACCCACGGGGGCCCGGAGCCTGCAGCCGATCTACGCGTCCGACGCGGCGTCGGCGGTGACGGCCGCCGCCGCGGGAGACGCCCCCGGCTTCGGTCCCTGGCCGCTGGTGGAGCGGGCGAGCCACCCGTGGCGGACGGTGGCGGGGGCGCTGGAGGAGGCCCTGGGCCGGCCGGTCCGGACCTTCCCGGTCCCCTCGGCCGCGCTGGTGGCGGCCGGCGCCCTGGCGGAGGCGGCGGGGCGCCTCACGGGGACCACGCCCCGCCTGGACCGGCGGCGCGCCCGGGACCTGGCCCGCCACGGCTGGACGGCCGACCCCGGGCCCTCGGAGGAGGCGCTGGGCTGGCGGCCGGAGGTGGCCCTGCCCGAGGGGCTGCGGCGGACCGCCGCCTGGTACCGGGAGCGGGGGTGGCTGTGAGCCGGGACCCCGCCCGACCCGACTCGCTGCCGGACGACGCGGTGCCCGCCGGCGACGGACTCCTGGTCGCCTACCTGGCGGCCACGGGCCTGATCGCCGCCGCCACCCTGACCGGGACGGGCGCCGCCCTCGCCGGGGTCCACGCGGCTGCAGCCGCGGCGGTCTGGGCCCTGTCCCGGCGCTCCCTCCCGGGGAACGCCGTGCTCCGCTTCCTCCGTCTCTTCCTCCCGGTCGTGGTGACGCCGCTTCTCTACACGGAGCTGGAGACCCTGAGTCAGCTCGTCGTGCCCGGCTACCTCGACGGCGTGGTCCAGGGGTGGGAGGTGGCGCTGTTCGGCGAGCAGCTCAGCCTCACCGCGGCCCGGCGCTGGTCCTGGCCGTGGCTCTCCGAGCTCCTCCACCTGGGCTACTTCTCCTACTACTTCGTCGTCCCGGCCGCGGCCCTGGCCGTCTGGCGGCGGGCCGGCGATCGGGGCCTGGAGCGCGCGGCGGTCACCGTGGGCCTGGCCTTCTTCCTCTGCTACCTGGTCTTCGCCGTCTTCCCGGTGGCGGGTCCCCGGTACGAGTACGCCCGGATCCAGGGGCCGGCCGCCGGCGGGCCGGTTTTCGAGCTGGTCCACCGGGTGCTGGAGGCCGGCTCCTCCAAGGGGACCGCCTTCCCGAGCTCCCACGTGGCGGCGGCCACCGCGGCCCTCCTGGCGGCCCGCCGGGACGCCGGCCGGTGGTTCTGGATCCTGCTGGTCCCGGTGATCCTGCTGACCCTGGGCACGGTGTACGGCCGGTTCCACTACGCGGTGGACGCGGCGGCGGGGCTGGGCGTGGCCGCCCTCGCGCACGCCGCCACCCCCGCGGCGGTCCGGCGCCTCGGCCGCGGCGGCGGGTCGCCGGAGGATGAGGGCCCCGGGGACGAGCGGGGGCTCTCGTGAGGCCCGGACAACCCTTCGCCGGGCCCGTCCATCCAAGGGTCGGCGCCACGGAAGGAGAGGGGTGGAAGAGCAGGAGCTGATCCGGCGCGCCCGGGACGGTGACCGGGACGCCATGGAGCGTCTCTACCGCGAGCACGCGGACCGCGTGTACACCGTGGTGCGGCGGCTCGCCGGCGACGACGCCCGGGCCGACGACCTGGCGCAGGAGGCCTGGATCCGGGCCTTCGAGAAGCTCCACCTGTTCGGCGGCCGGAGCTCCTTCGGGACGTGGATGTACCGGCTGGCGACGAACACGGCCCTGAACCGGCTCCGGGCCGACGGCCGGCACCGGGAGCTGGAGGAGCAGGCGGCCCCGTCCGACCTGCACGGCCGGACGGAGAAGGTGGACGACGCGGTGATCGACCAGAAGCTGCTCCAGGAGGCCCTGGATCGGCTCCCCGACGGCTACCGGGAGGTGCTGGTGCTGCACGACGTGGAAGGCTTCACCCACCGGGAGATCGGCGAGAAGCTGGACGTGGCCACAGGGACCTCGAAATCCCAGCTCCACAAGGCTCGCGCCCGGATGCGGGAGCTGATCGAGCCGGGAGAATTCGGAGAGGAAGCGCAGAACGATGGCTGAACATCTCACCGGGGAGCGCCTGTCGGCGCTGCTGGACGACGACGCTCCCACCGAGGCGGAACGGCGCCACCTGGAGGACTGCGGCGCGTGCGAGAGCGAGCTGCACCGGCTCCGGCGGATGCGGATGGCCCTCTCGGCCCTGGACGACCTGGAGGCCCCGGCCGACGGCTGGGCCCGGATCGAGACGGCCCTGCCCGACCGGGCGCCGGCACCCGCCGCGGACCGGGGCGTGGAGGCCGACGGCGGTGCGGCCGACCGACGATCCGCCATCGGATGGAGTCTCGGCGGCGCCTGGGTCCGGGCGGCCGCCGCGGTGGTGCTCTTCGCCGGCGGCCTGGCCCTGGGGACCCACCTCTCGTCCCCGCCTGCCGGGACCGGCGCCCGCGCAGGGGCGGACGGGCCGGCCCGGGCCTCTGGCGATCGGGTGGCGTCGGGCGAGGCCGCGATCGACCGGCCGGGCCGATCCGGCGGGGCCGCGTCCCCGGCCGGGAGCGAGACGGCGGCCGGGGCGACGGCCGGCTCCGCGGGGCTGGCCGGCCTGGCCGACGGCGGCCCGCCTGTCGAGGCCTATCGGGACCCGGCGGCGGCGGCGGAGCGCCTCGCCCGGCTGGACGCCATGATGCAGGCGGCCCGCGAGGCCATGCGGGAGGATCCCTCCGACCGGGCGGTGAACGACCTGCTCTTCCGCGTCGCCGAGGACCGCCAGGCCCTCATCGACGCCCTCCACCTCGCCACCCTGGAGTACCGGTGAGCGCACGGGTCCATCGCGCCGGTCCACTCCCCGGCCTGGCCCTGGCCGCCACGGCGCTGGTCGTGGCCGCCGGAGCCGCCGCGGCCCAGGAAGGGGCCGCCGGGAACGGCCCCGGCTGGCTGGGCGTCGGGATCCAGGAGACGCTGGTGTGCCCGGGTCCGGGAGGGGACGTGCCCGAGGTCGTCACCCCGGAGGACTGCCGGCGGGTCTACGTGGCCGAGGCGGTGGTGGAGGGGGCGCCCGCCGCCGCGGCCGGCATCCGGCCCGGCGACACCCTGGTGGCGATGAACGGACGTCCCCTGGCCAGCGCCCGGGGCGCCCGTGCCCTCCGGTCGCTCCGCCCGGGCCGACCGGTGGAGGTGCTGGTGGGCCGGGAGGAAGGGCGGACGAGCGTCCGGGTGACGCCCGCCCCTCGTCCCCCGGAGATGGGCCGCCTCACGCTCCGCACGCCCCTCGCCCCGGCCGACGCGGGGGCCGCGAGCGTCTCGCCGGGAACGATCCTCCGCTGGTCCCGGGCCCTGGAGGGCGTCGAGGCGCCCGAGGCGCTGGCCCGGGGCGCCCGCGGTGTCGCGCTCCGCGTCGACCGCCAGGGCCGGGTCTATCTCCACGGCGACGGCCAGCTCGTCCGGCTCCGGGGCGTGGAGGCGGAGCGGATCCGGGCGCTCCGGGACTCGGTGATGCGGGAGGCCCGGGAGCGCCTGCGCCGCCTCCGGGAGCAGGCCCCGCCCGCCCCGGGAGCCGACCGGGTCCTGGCGCGGGCGGCCGGGGCGGAGCTCCGGGCCCTGGAGCCGGGCCTGTCGGACCACTTCGAGGGGGTGGAGCGGGGGCTGCTGGTCCTGCGGGTCCTCCCCGGCACCCCGGCCTACGAGCTCGGGCTCCGACCGGGCGACGTGGTGGTGGGGGCCGCCGGTCGTCCGACCCATCGGCCCGCCCAGCTCCGCTCGGCGCTCCGGGAGCTGGCGTCCAGCGACAGCGTGGTGGTGCGCTGGATGCGGCGGGGCGAGGAGCGCTCGGGCGCGCTCCGCCGGCCCTGAGCGGGCTCGGCCGGACCTTCAGCCCTCCCCGGCGCCCGTGAGCGGGCCGCCCTCCAGCCGCTCGATCCCCGCCCGGACGTCCGGCGGGATCGGCGCCTTCTCCTCCCGCTCGTAGTCGAAGGAGACCACCAGCCCGCTCCCCTCCGCCGCCACGGCGTCGGCCTCGAGGGAGATCACCCGGTAGGCCATGCGGAAGCGGTCCTCCTCCATCGATTCGGCCCGGGCCGCCGCCAGGACGGTGTCGGGATAGCGCAGGGCCCGCCGGAACCGGCACTCGGTGGAGTGCAGGATCGCGCCCACCCGGTCCCGCTCCCAGGAGTCGGTGAACCCGCATCGCTCCAGGTACCGGACGCGCGCCGACTCGAAGTAGCGGAAGAAGACCGTGTTGTTGACGTGGCCGTAGGCGTCCATCTCGCCCCACTGGACGGGGATCCGCTCCACCACGGGCCATCCGTCGACCAGCTCGTGTCCTCCGGCGTCGCGGTCGTCGCTCGTCATCGGGCCTCCCGGCGCGCGTGATCTCCTCCGACCGGCCCGCGGGGCCGGACGCTCGTCCGCCCTCCGCTGCAAGACGCATCCCCGCGGCTCGCCTCGGCCCGGCGCGTCCCCCAGATTCCCCCGCGTGACCCCGCACGACGCCGCCGAGACCGACGCCGCAGCCCTGCCGGACGAGGTCGCCCGCCTGGTCGACGAGCTGGAGGAGGCGATCCGCGCCTGGGAGAGCGACCCCGCGCCCTGGCCGGAGGAGCGCTTCGGCGCCCTGGCGCTCCGGGCCTTCCGGCTCCAGCGCGAGCACGTCCTCCCCTACCGGCGATGGTGCGAGGCGCGCGGGATCGGGCCGGCGTCGGTGGACGACTGGCGGGCGATTCCGCCCGTGCCCACGGCCGCCTTCCGCGCCGCCGACCTGACGGCGGCCCCCGGGGGCGGGCTCCGGTTCCGGACCAGCGGCACCACCCGCGGCCGGGAGCGGCGCGGCGTGCACGTCGTCGCGGCGCCGTCGCTGTACCGTGCGTCCGTGGAGGCGGCCTTCCGGCGGTTCGTCCTGGACGGCGCCGGCTACCCGGAGGCGGTCCGGCCGGACCGGACCGCCCTCGAGCCCCCGGTGCCCATCCTGTCGCTGATTGCGTCCTTCGACGACAGCCGGTCGGCATCGCTCTCCTGGATGTGCGACGCGGTCCGCGAGCGGTTCGGGGCGCCCGGCTCGGCGGTCGCGGCGGGGTCCGACGGCGTGGACTGGGCCGCGGCCGGTGCGTGGGCCCGCGGGGCCGCCGAGACGGGGGAACCGGTCGTGGTGCTCGCCACCACCCTGGCCCTGGACGCCTGGACGCGTCGGCTGGCGGCGGAGGGCGCGGGGCTCCGGCTCCCCCCGGGCTCCCGGATCATGGACACGGGGGGCGCGAAGGGACGGGAAGGCCTGCGGCGGGAGGAGGTGCTGGAGCGGGCGGCGGCGACCCTCGGCGTGCCCCCGGGCCGGGTGGTGAACGAGCTGGGGATGACCGAGCTCCTCTCCCAGCGCTACGACGTCCCCGCCGACGGCCGGCTCCACGGCCCGCCCTGGCTCCGGAGCCGGGCCCTGGACCCGGTGACGCTGGAGCCGGTGCCCGAGGGGGAGGAGGGTCTGCTCTACCACGTCGACCTGGCCAACGTCGCTTCCGTTTGCGCCGTGCTCACCGAGGACCTGGGCTCCGTGGCGGCGGGGGCGGTGGAGCACCGGGGACGCGCCGGCCGGGCGCCGCCCCGGGGCTGCTCGCTGGCCACCGCCGACCTGCTGGAGGCGGCCGGCGATGGATGAGATCGTCGCCTGGCACCTGCCCGGCCTCGGGGACCCCTTCGCCGGGGGTGAGCGTGAGGGGCGGACGCCGGCGGGGACCCCGTTCCGGGCGCCCCGGCTCCCGTCGGCGGAGGCGAGCCGGGTGGCGGCGGGCGTCCGGTCGGCGGCCCTGGAGGCCCGGCGGGAGCGGACCGTCGAGCAGGTGGCGGCGTCCGCCTCCCGTGCCGCCCTCCGCCTGGCCGATCCCGGGTCGGAGGCCGGCGCCCGGGCGACGGCCCTCCTGGAGGCCGAGCTCGGCTGGTCGGAGGGGCTGGCCCGGGAGACGCTGGAGGGGATGGCCGGCGTGTGGGAGGAAGAGGTCCTGCTGGGGACCCTTCGGGCCGAGCTGGGCGACCCGGCGGTCCTGGACGGCTGGGTCGACGCGCCCCTCCCGGGGGGCGGATCCCGCCGCCGCCGGGCCTCGGGGCCGCCCCTCCTCTTCGTGATCCACGCCGGCAACGTCCCGGGGGTCGCCGTCACCGCCGCCCTCCGGGGCCTGCTGGTCCGGTCCGGCGTCCTCTGCAAGACGCCGGCGTCCGAGCCCGGCCTCCTGGCGCTCTTCGCCCGGGAGCTGGAGCGGGTCGACCCCCTGCTGGGCCGGAGCCTGGCCGTCACCTGGTGGCCGGGCGGCGCGGCGCCGGAGGAGGCGGACGCCTGGGCCGGGCGGGCGGGGAAGGTCGTCCTGTACGGCGGCGAGGAGGCGACGGAGTCGGTGCGGACGCGGCTCCCGTCCGGCACCGACCTGGTGGCCTACGGGCCCCGGGTCGGAATCGGCGTGGTCCTCCCGGACGCGGCCCGCTCGGGGGAAGGGGCCCGGGAGCTGGCCCGGGACGTCTGCGCCTACGAGCAGGCGGGCTGCGTCTCGCCGCGGGTGGTCTACGTGGTGGGGGCGGACCCGGTGGGCTGGGCCGGGGAGCTGGCCGAGGGCCTGGAGGCGGAGACCTCGCGGGTCTCGCCGCCGACCCCCGGTCCCGGCGAGGCCGCCGCCGTCCGCTCGCTGCGAGCCGAAGCCGAGTTCGGCGGTTACGCGGGCGACCCCGGGGCCCCGGAGGTCCTGGCGGACGGGGAAGGCCTGGCGTGGACCGTCCTGGCGGGCGGGGACCCCGCGCCCCGGACCCGGGGGCTGCCCCGTGTCGTGCGGGTGCCGGGGGTCGGATCGCTGGAGGAGCTGGAGGAGCGGCTCGGCCCGCTGGAGGGCCGGATCCAGGCCCTGGGCCACGCCGGCCGGGAGGGGCGGGAGGCGCTCGCCGACCTCGCCCACCGGCTGGGGGTGGCCCGGGCGGCGCCCTTCGGCCGGGTGGCCTGGCCGCCCGCGGACTGGCGCCACGACGGACGGCACCAGCTCCTCCCGCTGATCCGCTGGACGGACTGGGAAGACTGAGCTTTACCTGACCGCTTTACTGTTTTCTCTCGGTCCCGTGCCGCTCGGCCCGGGGCCGGGCCAGCCACCGGCCCAGGACCGGGTCGGCGGGCCGGGGGTCGCCCTCCGGACCCTCCTCCGCCAGGCCGGCCTCCCGGAGGGCGGAGAGGGCCCGCTGGACGCTGGAGGGCGAGGCGAAACCGTGCCGGCGCACGAAATCCGAGGCGTAGGGCCGGACCGGTCCCTCCGCTCGGGCGAGCGCCTCGAGCAGCCGGCGCTGGTTGTCGGTGAGCGGGTCCAGGAGCAGGCGGAATCGGGCCCCGGCCCGCACCAGGAGCCGGCGGCCCGCCCGCTCCATCGCTCCCCCGTCCACCCGTCCCCCGGCTCCCGCCTCCTCCCAGACCAGGTGGAGGAGGAGCTGGGCGTGGAGGGGCCGGCCGCCGGTGGCCTCGACGGCCGCCCGGACGTGCTCGTTGGCGATCCAGCGGTCCGTCCGGAGGAACCCCTCCAGCGCGTGCGGCATCCAGGCGGCCAGCGGAATCGGCCCCATCCGGACGGGCGCGTCGACACCTGCCGGCGGGGCGAGGGGGCCGTCCTCCTCGGGCGTCGTTCCCTGCCAGAGGGCGACCACGCCCACCCCGGCGTCGCGGGCGGCCTCGGCCAGGCCGTCCAGCCCGTCCACCGGCTGCCCGCCCCGGCCGACCCCGTCCAGGACCAGGTGGGTCCCGCCGTCCCCGTCGCCGTCGGCGAGCCGTTGGAGGCGGGCGGCCTCGGCCAGGCCGTCCAGCCCTACCCCCGGCTGCCCCCCCCGGCCCCCCCCGACCAGCACCGGCGGGGCCCCGCCGTCGCCGACGCCCTCGGTGAGCCGATCGACGAGGGCGTCGACGGCCCCGTCGTCCGGGCGCGCCCACCCTCGGTCCGGTGCGCCCGCCGACGCGTCCAGCGCCGCCAGCCCGTCCGCCGCCATCGCCCCGGCGCTCGTCCGGCCGGCGGCGTCCACCAGCAGGACCTCCCGCTCTCTCTCGGCCAGGCGGCGGGCCAGCTCCCGGGCGACGGACGTCACGCCCGCGCCGCGGCTCCCGGCGGCCGCGGCGGGCTCGCCGGCCCGGGCCGCCGCCACCAGCCGCTCCAGGACCG
>CAYVFM010000022.1:0-11703 GCA_964450995.1 uncultured Gemmatimonadota bacterium
GCCCGGGCCCGGGACGGGGACCTGGACCCGGTCATCGGCCGGGACGCCGAGATCCGGCGGATCATGCAGGTCCTCTCCCGCCGGACCAAGAACAACCCGGTGCTCATCGGCGAGGCCGGGGTGGGGAAGACCGCCATCGTCGAGGGGCTGGCCCAGCGCATCGTCGACGGCGACGTCCCCTCCTCGCTGGCCGACAAGAAGCTGGTCCAGCTCGACGTGTCCGCCATGCTGGCCGGGGCCAAGTACCGGGGCGAGTTCGAGGAGCGGTTCAAGGCGGCGCTGAAGGAGATCACCGAGTCCGAGGGCCGCTACGTCTGCTTCATCGACGAGCTGCACACCATCGTCGGCGCCGGCTCGGCCGAGGGAGCGGTGGACGCGGGCAACATGCTCAAGCCGCCGCTGGCCCGGGGCGAGCTGCGGATGATCGGCGCCACCACCCTGGACGAGTACCGCCAGAACATCGAGAAGGACCCGGCCCTGGAGCGCCGCTTCCAGCCGGTGATGATCGAGGAGCCGGACGTGGAGGGCACCATCGCCATCCTCCGGGGGCTCAAGGAGCGCTACGAGGTCCACCACGGCGTCCGCATCACCGACCCCGCGCTGGTGACGGCGGCCCGGCTCTCGGACCGCTACATCGGCGAGCGCTTCCTGCCGGACAAGGCCATCGACCTGATCGACGAGGCCGCCTCGCACCTCCGCATCGAGATCGACTCGATGCCCCAGGAGATCGACGAGATCGAGCGGCGGGTGACCCAGCTCGAGATCGAGCGCGAGGCGCTGAAGGACGAGGACGATCCGAAGAGCGAGGCCCGGCTCGGGGAGCTGGAGGCCGAGCTCTCGGAGCTGAAGGAGCAGCTGGCCGGGATGAAGTCCACCTGGATGACCGAGAAGGAGGCCATCGAGGAGGTCCGGGAGCTGAAGCGGGAGCTGGAGCAGAAGAGCCTGGCGGCCGACCGGGCGGCCCGGGAGGGCGACCTGGGCCGGGCGGCGGAGATCCGCCACGGCGAGATCCCCGACCTCGAGGAGCGGCTGGAGGAGGCCGAGTCGAAGCTGGGCGAGATGCAGGCGAAGGCCTCCTTCCTGAAGGAGGAGGTCACGCCGGAGGACGTGGCCGAGGTGGTCTCTTCCTGGACCGGCATCCCCGTCTCGAAGATGATGGAGGACGAGAAGGAGCGGCTGGCGAACCTGGAGGACCACCTGCACCGGCGGGTGGTGAACCAGGACGAGCCGATCCGGGCGGTGGCCGACGCCGTCCGCCGGAGCCGGGCGGGGCTCAAGGACCCGGACCGGCCCATCGGGAGCTTCATCTTCCTCGGCCCGACGGGCGTGGGGAAGACGGAGACGGCCCGGGCCCTGGCGGAGTTCCTCTTCGACGACGAGGACGCCATGGTCCGGATCGACATGTCCGAGTACATGGAGCGCCACGCCGTGGCCCGTCTCATCGGGGCCCCGCCGGGCTACGTCGGCCACGAAGAGGGCGGCCAGCTCACCGAGCGCGTCCGCCGGCATCCCTACAGCGTGGTGCTCTTCGACGAGATCGAGAAGGCCCACCGCGAGGTCTTCAACGTCCTGCTCCAGATCCTGGACGACGGGCGGCTCACCGACGGCCAGGGCCGGACGGTGGACTTCCGGAACACGGTCCTCATCATGACCAGCAACATCGGGAGCGACAGGATCCTGGAGGCGGCCCGTGACGAGGCCCGGGACTGGGACGAGGTGGCCGACGGGGTCACCGGGCGGCTCCACGACCACTTCCGGCCGGAGTTCCTGAACCGGGTGGACGACGTGCTGGTCTACCGGCCGCTCACCCGGGAGCACCTGCGGGAGATCGTCGACCTGCAGCTCGACCGCGTCCGGGAGCGGCTGGCCGAGCGCGAGGTGGAGCTGGAGCTGACCGACGCGGCCCGGCGGCGGCTGGCCGAGGAGGGCTACGACCCGGCCTTCGGCGCCCGGCCGCTGAAGCGCGTGATCCAGCGCCGGATCGAGAACCCCCTGTCGATGGCCTTCCTGGAGGGCGATCTGGGCGACGGCGACCGGGTCCGGGGCGACGTCGATCCGGAGGGCGAGGGCCTGGTCTTCGAGCGCGTCGACGAGTCCGGCGCCGGGGGGGACGGAGGGGGCGACGAGGCCGCCGGCGCGGCCGGGGGTCGCGAGGCGGCGGGCTCGGCGGCCTGAGCCGGCCGCGGCGCCGCCGTTCCGGGTTGCCCGGGCCCGCGGCGGGGCGTATCTACCATTCGGGCACCGGCCGCCGCCTGGGACCCGTGGCGGGGCGGCCGCTTCGGGGGTTCCCCGGCACGACGGCGATCGACGGCCTTCCCGAGACCCGAGACTCCAGACCCGGAGAGCGACGGTGATCCGACCATCCCTCCTCCTGCGCCTCGCCCTCGCGCTGCTGGCGGCCGCGGCCGTCCCCCTGGCCGGCTGCGCCAGCTCTTCGGGGGGCCTCAGCGGCGAGCCCTCCGAATACGGCTCGCCCACCGGCGAGGTGGCGGCCACCCGCTTCCTGGAGGCCGCGAACCGGCAGGACTTCCAGGGCATGAGTCAGCAGTTCGGGACCCGCAGCGGACCGGCCGAGACCACCATGGAGGTGACCGAGGTCGAGCAGCGGATGATGGTGCTCGCCGGCCTGCTGGGACACGACAGCTTCGAGCTCCAGCGGCAGGACCTGGCCCGCATCGGGCCGAACCGGGCCCGCTACGTGGCCACCATGCAGGGGACGAGGCGGGGGACCGTCCAGCTTCCGGTGATCACGGTGGAGTCCGAGGAGGGCCGCTGGTTCGTCGAACGGCTCGTGATGGACCAGCTCACCCGGCAGCAGTGACCTGCCGGGGCCGGTCCGCCGGGTGTCCGATCCGGCCCCCTTTCCCCCCCCGGGCCGCCTCAGCCCGCCCGCGCCCGGCCGCCCCGGCCGCCGTCCGTCTCCGCGCCACGGTAGCGACGCGCCAGACGCTCCGGGGGGATCCCCAGCCGGTAGCCGGCCCGGAGGAGCAGGTGGCGGGTGACCGTCCGCCAGAAGCCTCCCCGCTCCCAGCGGCGCCGCGACGTGGGGGCCGCGGTCTCCAGGGGCACGAACCGGCCCGCCTCGCGCAGCCTGCGCACCAGCTCCACGTCCTCGAACAGCTCCCAGTGGGGCGCGCCGCCGGCCGCACGGTAGGCCTCCCGCTCGGCGAAGATCGTCTGATCCCCGGTGGCGGTCCGGAAGAGGCGGGTCCGGAGGCGCACCGCTGCTTCCAGGAGCGCCCACCGGCTCAGCGGCGGGGCGGGGGGCGCCAGGGCGAAGCGGAAGCAGCCCGCCACGGCGCCGGGCCGGGCCAGGGCGCGCCGGATGGCGCCGGCGGTGTCCGGCGGCAGGCGGGAGTCCGCGTGGAGGAAGATCAGGACACGGCCCCTGGCGGCCCGGGCCCCGGCGTCGAGCTGGGTGCCCCGGCCGGGGCCGGCGGTGAGGACGCGGGCCCGACCGGCGGCCCGGCGGCGGGTGGCGTCCCGGCTCCCGCCGTCCACCACCAGCAGCTCGGCCCCCGCCCCCAGCGCCCGGCGGGCCGAGGCCAGGGCGCCGCCGATCCGGTCCTCCTCGTCCAGGGTCGGGATCACGACGCTGAACTCGGTCACGCCGGACCCGCGCTCATCCCCCGGACGGGGCCTCCGAGAGCTCCAGCAGGACGCCGCCGGTGGTGCGAGGGTGGAGGAAGGCGACCCGGTGGCCGCCGGCCCCCTCCCGGACGCCCGGCGGGATCAGCTCGGCGCCGGCGTCCACGGCCCGCTCCACGGCGGCCTCCAGGTCGTCGACCCGGAGGCAGACGTGGTGGACGCCTTCGCCGCGCCGCTCCAGGTGCCGGGCCACGGCCGAGCCGGGGCCGGTGGGCTCCAGCAGCTCCACCCGGCCGGCGCCCTCCCCGAAGAAGGCCACCCGGACCTGCTCGCCCTCCACCTCCTCCCGGCCGGCGGGGGGCTCGCCCAGGATCCCCCGCCAGAGCGGGACGGCGTCCTCCAGCGAGTTGACCGCGATCCCCACGTGGTCGATCTTGCTGTCGTCTGCCATCGTCGGCCGGTCCGGCTCCGGGAACATCGACGGGATCGGGACGTTCTCCGGGCGGAAGGCGGCGCTCCCGCGGCCGGGCTCGCGCCCCGCACCCCCACGAACATTCGGGTCGGCGGAAGGTATGGTAGCCGGCGGGGCAATTCCATCGCTCCGGCCCGTCGCGGCCGGCGATCCCGAGAACCCTGACGAGGACGAACGATGAGTGCAGGCGCACAGCCGATCGACGTGACCGAGGACAGCTTCGCCGACGAGATCGAGGGGGCGGAGGGTCTGGCCATGGTGGATTTCTGGGCAGAGTGGTGCGGCCCCTGCCGGATGGTCAGCCCCATCGTCGAGGAGCTGGCCGAGGAGTACTCGGACCGGGTGAAGGTCGGCAAGGTGGACGTCGACGAGAACCAGAAGATCGCCCAGCGGTTCAACATCCGGTCGATCCCCAGCATCCTCTTCTTCAAGGACGGCGAGCACGTCGACACCGTCGTCGGCGCCGTCCCCAAGGCCCAGCTCGAACAGAAGATCGAGGAGCACAGCTGACGGCCGCCGGGAACGGCGGCCTCGAGGACAGCCCGCCTCCCGTCGCCCCACTCGGGCCGGGGGGCGTCGTCTTCGGACGTGATGGAACCGGGCCTCTACGTGGTGGCGACCCCTGTCGGCAACCTGGCCGACCTTTCGGAGCGGGCCCGCGAGACGCTGGCCGCCGCGGACGTCGTCTACGCCGAGGACACGCGCCGGAGCGGCCGCCTGCTGGAGGCGGTCGGCGCCGACGTCTCCCTCCGCTCGCTCCACGAGCACAACGAGGCTGCGCGGGTCGACGAGCTCCTCGGCCGCCTGGCCGACGGGGCCCGCTGCGCGCTGGTCTCCGACGCCGGGACCCCGGCGATCTCCGACCCGGGCCGGCGCGCCGTGGCCGCGGCGCTGGAGGCCGGCCACCGGGTGGTTCCGGTGCCGGGCCCCTCGGCGGTGACGGCCGCCCTCTCCGCCTCGGGCCTCCCCGCCGACCGCTTCGTCCTGATGGGCTTCCCCCCGCGCTCCGGGGCCGACCGGGAGGCGTGGATGGAGCGCGTGGAGGCGTCGGAGCTCACGGCGGTCGTCTTCGAGTCGCCGCGCCGGGCCGCGGCGCTGCTGGCCGACTGGGAGGAGCGGGGGCTCGGCGGCCGGGCGTGCGTCCTCTGCCGCGAGCTCACGAAGCTCCACGAGGAGGTGCGGCGGGACACGGTGGGCGGGCTCCGGGAGGAGATGGCCGACCGCGAGCCGCGGGGCGAGGTGACGCTGGTGCTGGAGGGCGCGGAGCCGGCCGGGGAGGACCGGTCGCCCCAGGTCGAGGCGTCCGCCCGCCGGCTGCTGGATCGGGGCTGGAGCACCCGCGACGTGGCCGACCATCTAACCGATGTCTTCGGTGTACCCCGGAACGAAGCGTACGAGACGGCGCTGGAGCTCGGCGAGGAAGCGGAAGGGAGCGGCTGAATGGCGGGCGAGGGGACGGACGTGGCCGGGGGAGCGTTCCGTCCTCCGGACCGGCTCCGGGAGCTGCCCTCCTACCCGCTGGCCGACGCGCCGGAGATCCGGGCGCGCCTCCGGGAGGAGGGCCGGGACGTGATCGACCTGGGGGCGGGCGACGCCGGGCTTCCGGTCCCGGAGGCGGCTGTCCGGACCCTCCGCTCCGCCGCCGGCGATCCGGGCCTCCAGGGCTACGCTTTCCAGCGGGGTCTGCCCGAGTTCCGCCGGACGGTGGCCGACTGGATGGAGCGCCGCTTCGGGACCCGTCCCGACCCGGACCGCCAGGTCCTGCCGCTGCTGGGCTCCAAGGACGGCATCGCCCACCTGCCCTCCGCCGTCCTGGACCCGGGCGATCGGGTCCTCGTCCCCGATCCGGGGTACGCGGCCTACCTGGGGGGGCCCCACCTGGCCGGTGCCCGCCTGGAGCGGGTCCGCCTCCGACCCGAGGAAGGCTTCCGGGTGCCCCCCGAGAGGATCCGGGAGGCAGAGGGGCCGCTGGGCCTGGTCTACCTCAACTACCCGAACAACCCCACCGGCGCCACCGTCGACCGCGGCTACCTGCAGGCGGCGGTGGAGGCCTGCCGCGAGCGGGACGCCGTGCTGGCCTGGGACCATCCCTACGCCGAGGTCTACTACGGCGACGACCCGCCGCCGGGCCTGCTGGAGGTGGAGGGCGGAGCGGAGGTCGGGGTCGAGCTCCACTCCTTCTCGAAGGCCTTCAACATGACCGGCTGGCGCCTGGGGTGGGCCTGCGGCTCGGCCGCGGTGCTGGAGGCGCTGGCCCGGGTGAAGAGCTTCTACGACACGGGGGTCTTCCTGCCCGTCCAGGCCGCCGGGGCCGCCGCCCTCCGCGAGGCGGAGCCCTACCTGGAGGAGAACCGGGCCCGCCTGCGCCGCCGCCGGGACGCGGCGGTGGAGGCTTTCCGGCGGGCGGGCTTCGAGGTCCGTCCCCCCGACGCCACCCTCTACCTCTGGATGCCCGTGCCCGGCGATGGAGACGACGCGGCCTTCGCCCGCCGGGCGCTGGAGGAGGAGGCCGTCCTGCTGATGCCCGGCTCGGAGCTCGGCCGGGGCGGTGAGGGCTGGCTGCGGGTGGCGCTCTCCGAGCCGCCGGAGCGCTGCGCCGAGGCCGCCGACCGCCTGGCGGGGCTGACGTGAGCGGCGGCCCCAACGCCCGGGATCCGGAGGAGATCCGGGAACACCGGGTCGAGGAGCTCGAGCGGCGGGAGAGCCGGGAGACCGGCTACCGACGCGCGTTCCGGGTGGCCATGGTCGTCTCGCTGGCGGCCCACCTGGCCGTCCTCTTCCTGCTGGGCCGCCAGCTCGAGATGCCCGGCCCGGATTACGACGAGGCGGTCCGGCCCGAGCCGAGTCCGACGCCGGGCCTTCGGATCACCCGGGTCCGGGTCCAGGAGCCGGAGGAGGCCCGGCCGGTGCCGACGCCGCCCCGGCCGGTCCGGCCCGAGCCCGAGCCGGAGGAGCCCGAGGAGACGGCCGAGGAGGAAGAGGCCGCCGACGAGGAGGCGGACGAGGCGCCGGCCGGCGAGGAGGCCGCCGAGGAGCGGAGGATCTCGAACGTCGAGGCGCTCACGCCGCGGGAGGGCGACCCGAGGCTGTGGCGGGAGTTCTGGGACGAGGAGGTGGCCCGCCGGTACCTGGGCCAGGGGACCCGGGCCGACAGCGCGCTCCGGGCCATCCTGGGCACGTACCTGGACAGCCTCCGGCTGAGCGAGGAGCAGCTCCGCCAGGCCCGCGACTGGACCTGGACCGACGAGGACGGGGAGCGGTGGGGCATCTCGCCGGAGGGGATCCACCTGGGCGACGTCACGATCCCCCTCCCGGTGGGCCAGCTCCTCCAGCCCACCGGGCCGAAGCGCCGGGAGCTGGAGCAGGAGCTCCGGGACCTCCGGGCGATCCGCCGGCAGGAGGCCATCGAGGAGGCCCAGCAGACACGCGAGGAGCGGATCGAGGCGATGGAGGAGAGGGCCCGCGAGGAGCAGGAGGGCTCCCCGGGGGACACCACCGGGAGCGGCGGCGGGCGGCCCTGATCCCGGCGCGGCACGCCCGTTGCCCCCCGGGGCGACGGGGCCTTACACTGCCGGCTCGACGCCGCCGGTCGGCGGCCCGCTCCCCGGGCCGATCCCGCGGGACCGCCGCCCGCCCCGCGATCTCGCCAGGAGCCTGAGACCGACCCCGAACGGACTCCCGTGGCCGAAACGCTCAGCCCCCGATACGACCCGTCCGACCTCGAGCGCCGCCACTACGAGCGGTGGGAGGAGGCGGGCTACTTCCACCCCGAGGCCGGGGAAGCCGACGATCCCTACACCGTCGTCATCCCGCCCCCGAACGTCACCGCCGAGCTCCACATGGGGCACGGCCTCAACAACACCATCCAGGACGTCCTCGTCCGCTGGCGCCGGATGCAGGGCGCCGACGCCCTCTGGGTGCCGGGCACCGACCACGCCGGCATCGCCACCCAGAACGTGGTGGAGCGGGAGCTGGCCGAGGAAGGGCTGGCCCGCTGGGACCTGGGCCGCGAGGCGTTCGTCGAGCGGGTGTGGGAGTGGGTCGACGAGTACGGCGCGCGGATCATCGGCCAGCTCAAGGCCATCGGGGCCTCGTGCGACTGGGATCGGACCCGCTTCACCCTGGACGAGGGGCTCTCCCGGGCCGTGCGGGAGGTCTTCGTCCGCCTGTACGAGAAGGGGCTCGTCTACCGGGGCAACTACATCATCAACTGGTGTCCCCGCTGCTCGACGGCCCTCTCCAACGAGGAGGTCGAGCACCGGGAGCAGGACGGCAGCCTCTGGCACGTCCGCTATCCCCTGGCCGACGGCGAGGGCCACGTGACGGTGGCCACGACCCGGCCGGAGACGATGCTGGGCGACACCGGGCTGGCGGTCCATCCCGACGACGAGCGGTACGAGGGGCTGGCCGGCCGCGAGGCGGTCCTCCCCCTGGTGGGCCGGCGCCTCCCGGTGGTGGAGGACGCCTTCGTCGACCCCGAGTTCGGCTCGGGCGTGGTGAAGGTGACCCCGGCCCACGACCCCAACGATTTCGAGATCGGGCGGCGCCACGACCTCGAGACCGTGGACGTGATGACGGAAGAGGCGTCGATCTCCGACGCCGCCCCGGAGCGATTCCGCGGCCTGGACCGCTTCGAGGCCCGGGAGGCGGTGGTGGAGGAGCTGCGGGAAGAAGGCCTGCTGGTCGAGGTGGAGGAGCACGCCCACTCGGTGGGGCGCTGCTACCGGTGCGACACGGTCGTCGAGCCGCGCCTCAGCCTCCAGTGGTTCGTGAAGATGGAGCCGCTGGCCGAGCCCGCCCTGGAGGCCTGGCGGGAGGGCGAGCTCCGCTTCCACCCGGAGAGCTACGGCCACAACTACGCCCGCTGGCTCGAGAACATCCGGGACTGGTGCATCAGCCGCCAGCTCTGGTGGGGGCATCGGATCCCGGTCTGGTACTGCCGGGACGAGGCCTGCGGCCGCGACGAGATCGTCGCCCGCGAGGCCCCCGACGCCTGCCCGGACTGCGGCGGCGAGGTGGAGCAGGATCCGGACGTCCTGGACACCTGGTTCAGCTCCTGGCTCTGGCCCTTCAGCACGCTGGACTGGCCGGAGGAGACCGAGGACCTGGAGGCCTTCTACCCGACGGACACGCTGGTCACGGGCCCGGACATCCTCTTCTTCTGGGTCGCCCGGATGGTGATGGCCGGCCTGGAGTTCCTGGACGAGCTGCCCTTCACCGACGTGGTCATCAACGGCATGGTGAAGGATCACCTGGGCCGGAACATGTCCAAGTCGCTGGGCAACGGGATCGATCCGATGGAGGTGGTGGACCGGTTCGGGGCGGACGCCCTCCGCTACACGCTGGTCTCGGGCTCGGCCATGGGCGCGGACATCCGCCTCAACTACCAGGACCTGGACGAGGCCTTCCAGGTGGGCCGGAACTTCGGCAACAAGATCTGGAACGCCGCCCGCCTGGCCCTGGAGCACCTCGAGGCCGACGACCTGGCCACCGACCCGGCCGACACGGAGCTGGAGCTGACCGACCGCTGGATCCTGAGCCGGTTCCGGCGCACGGCGGGGGAGGTCACCGACCGGCTGGAGCGGTTCCGCCTCCACGACGCGGCGCAGGGGATCTACCACTTCGTCTGGGACGAGTTCTGCGACTGGTACCTCGAGCTGGCGAAGCCCCGGCTCTACGGGGACCGGGGCGAGGCGAGCCGCCGGGCGGCCGCCTCGACCCTGGCCCACGTCATGGACGGCTGGCTCCGGCTCCTGCACCCGGTGATGCCCTTCATCACCGAGGAGCTGGCCCTGAAGCTGCCCGGCGCCGGCGACCGGGAAACCCTCATGAACGGGCCCTGGCCGGACCCGCCGGCGTCCTGGGAGGACCCCGACGCGGAGGCCTCGCTGGAGCGCCTCCAGGAGCTGGTGACCACGATCCGGAACCTGCGCTCCGAGTACCGGGTCCAGGCGGGCACCGAGGTGGACGTACGGCTGGGCTCGGTGGACGGGCCGCTGCGCCGGGCCCTGGCCGCCGAGGAGGAGGGGATCCGCGCGCTGGCTGACGTGGGCGAGCTGACCGTCGACGGGGCCGGCGAGGCGCCGGGTCCCGGGGCGCGGGCCGTGCTGCGGTCGGGGACGGAGCTGTTCCTGCCGCTGGAGGGCGTCATCGACCTGGAGCGGGAGCGCGCCCGCCTGCGGGAGGAGCTCGAGCGGGTGGAGGGCCTGCTGGAGGGTTCCCGCCAGAAGCTGGCCAACGAGCAGTTCCTGGAGAAGGCCCCGGAGGAGGTCGTCGAGCGGGAGCGGGAGAAGCGCTCGTCGCTGGAGGAGCAGCTCGAACGGCTCGCCGAGCAGCGCGATGCCCTCGCGGAGACCGGGGACGCCGGCTGAGCCGGCGGGCGCCGGCCGGCGCTCGTGGCTCCGGGTCCATCCGCTACGCTGGGCCGCGGCGGCCCTCCTGGTGGTCGCGGCGGCCTGCGCGAAGGAGGAGCGCCCGCCGGGAGCCGAGCCCGACCAGGCGCCCCCCGACGTGCGGGAGATCGTCCCGGCCGACGGCGCGTTGGTGCCCGACCTGGACGGACCGCTCCGTGTCCGCTACGACGAGCCCATCGAGGCCCCGCGGAACCTGGCACGCCAGCTCGTGGCCTCGCCCCTGGCGGAGTACCGGGTGGAGCTCGGCTTCGACGAGATCCGGGTGCGGCCGGCGGAGGGCTGGCTGCCCGGCGCCGTCTACCGCATCCGGTTCCCCGGCGGCGTGACCGACCTGTTGAGGAACGAGCGTGAGGACTCCCTGGTGGTGACCTTCTCCACCGGGCCGCCCATCACCGACACCCGGGTGAGCGGCCGGATCGTGAACCGGGTGGACCGCCGTCCCCAGCGCGGGGCGGTGGCGCTCTTCCTCGCGGCCGACGGTGACTCCGTGCCGTACGGAGCGGTCGCCGACACCGGCGGGCGCTTCGAGCTGGTCTCCGTGCCGCCGGGCGACTACCGGGCCTACGCCTTCCGCGACCTGAACGCGAACCGGCAGCTGGAGCGACGGCTGGAGCCCTGGGATTCGGCCGCTTTCCGGCTGGAGAGTCCCACGTCCACGGCCGACCTGCGGCTCAGCCTCCTGGAGCCGGACAGCACCCCCCCGCGGCTGGCGGTGGCCGAGGCCCTGGACAGCACGGCGGTCTCGCTCACCTTCGACGAGCACCTGGACCCGGCCCAGTCCTTCCGGCCGTCCGCGGTCGTCGTGGCCGACACCGCGGGCGAGGCCGTCCCGGTGGCGGAGGTGGGGATCACCCGGGCGACGGCGGGGCTGGCCCCGGCGGACACGGCGCCGGCCGGGGAGGACGCCCCGCCGGCCGACACCGCGGGGGTGGCGGACACGGCCGCGGCCGAAGGCGATACGGCCGCGGCGGCCGGGGACACCGCCGCGGCCGGGGACACCGCCGCGGTCGGCGACACCGCGGCGTCCGACGACTCGGTCCCGGCCCGGGCCGACACCCTGCCGCTGCCCTCCCGGGAGCTCTTCGTCCGGACCGAGCGGCCCCTTCGCGACAGCGTCCCCTATCGCGTCCGGGTCCGCGACGTCCGGAACCTCCAGGGGCTCGAGGGCGGCGGCGACACCACCTTCGTCTGGCTGCCCGCTCCCGACACCGCGGCCGGGGCGGACACGGC
>CAYVFM010000022.1:11803-16760 GCA_964450995.1 uncultured Gemmatimonadota bacterium
CCCGGGGTGGATCGTCTCCTGGAGACCGAGCGCGCGGCGGCGTGGATCGACCGCTGGGGACGGGAGCCGGTGAAGGAGGCCCTCCGGGGCGCGCTGGACGAGGCGCGGCGGCGGATCGCGGCGGGCGAGCGGGAAGAGGCTCCCGGGGCCGACCGCCTGCTGGCGTCGGCCGGCGAGCGGCTCCGGCGCGCGGCGCGTCCCTCCCTCCGACCGGTGCTGAACGCCACCGGCGTGGTCCTCCACACCAACCTCGGGCGGGCGCCGCTGGCCGAAGAGGCCCTGGAGGCGATGGCCCGGGTGGCGGGAGGCTACGCCAACCTGGAGTACGACCTGGAGGAGGGTCGGCGCGGGAGCCGGCACGAGCACCCGGCGGGCCTGCTCACCGGGCTCACGGGCGCGCGCGAAGCGCTCGTGGTGAACAACAACGCGGCGGCGGTGTCGCTGGCGGTGAACGAGCTCGCCTCGGGCCGCGAGGTGGTGGTCTCCCGGGGCGAGATGGTGGAGATCGGCGGCTCCTTCCGGATTCCCGACGTGGTGGAGCGCAGCGGTGGGATCCTCCGGGGCGTGGGCACCACCAACCGCACCCGGGTCGACGACTACCGCGGGGCCCTGGGCGAGCGGACCGGGCTGCTGCTCAAGGTCCACCCCTCCAACTACCGCGTGGAGGGCTTCGCCGAGCGCGTGCCCCTGGCGGAGCTGGTGGAGCTGGGCCGTGAGGCCGGCGTGCCGGTGGTCCACGACCTGGGCTCCGGGCTCCTCCGGCCCGACCTGCTCCCGGGCTTCCCGCCCGAGCCCACGCCGGGGGGATCGCTGGAGGCCGGGGCCGACCTGGTGACCTGGAGCGGGGACAAGCTGCTGGGCGGCCCCCAGGCCGGCGTCCTGCTGGGGAGCGAGGAGATGGTGGGCCGGCTGCGGGCGAACCCGCTGCTGCGGGCCTTCCGGCCCGACAAGGCCACCCTGGCCGCGCTGGAGGCGACGCTCCGCCTGTACCGGGACCCGGAGACGGCCGCACGGGGGGTCCCGGCGCTCCGGCGGCTGAACGAGCCGGTCGACTCCGTGCGGGACCGGGCCCGGCGGGCCCTGGAGGAGGCGGACCTCCCGGAGGGCGCGGAGGTCCGGGTCCGGGAGCTGGAGGCGGTGGTCGGAGGCGGGGCGTATCCGGGACACCGGGTGGCGTCGGCGGGCTGGGCCGTGCGCGGCGTCCCCGCCGGACGGCTGGACGCGGCCTGCCGGGAGGGCGATCCGCCGCTGGTGGGCCGGATCCGGGAGGACGAGCTCCGGCTCGACTTCCGGACCCTGTCCCCGGGCGAGGAGCCCGCGGCCGCCGACGCGCTGGCGCGCGCCCTCCACCGGGTCCTGGAGGAGGATTGAGGCGAGGCGGCGGGCCAGGCCCGCCGCGGACGCGAGCGAACCGACGAGGAGGACGATGCGGTACTCCGCCGCTTTTCTGGATCGGGACGGCACCATCATCCGCGACGCCGGCTACGTCGACGACCCCGCCGACGTGGAGCTGCTCCCGGGCGCCGTCGAGGCCGTCTCGCTGCTCAACGCCCGGGGCATCCCCGTGGTGGTCGTCACCAACCAGTCGGGGATCGGCCGGGGCTACTACGGGGAGGACGACTTCCGGGCCGTCCAGGAGGAGGTCGAGCGGCGGCTCGCCCTGCACGGGTGCGCCCTGGACGCCGTGGAGCACTGCCCCCACGCTCCCGAGGAGCCCTGCGACTGCCGGAAGCCGGACCTGGGCATGCACCGGGCCGCGGCCGAGCGGATGGGTCTCTCGCTCGGCGACGCGCTCTACGTCGGCGACAAGGTGAGCGACGTGGAGCCGGCGGTCCGGACCGGGGGCACGGGCTACCTCCTCCGGACGGGACACGACGGGACGGAGGAGCCGCCGGAGGGGGTGCGCGTGGCCGACGACCTGCTCTCGGCGGTGGTGGACGCGCTGGACCGGGGCGGGGGCGACGACGTTGGCTGAGGGCGGAGCGGGAACGGGCGGCGCGGGGCCGGGGGAAGAGGCCCCCGCCCGGGTGGCGGTGCTGGCCTCCGGCGGCGGGACCAACCTCCAGGCCCTGCTGGACCGCTTCAACGGCGGGCCGGACCCCTCGGCCCGGGTGGTGCTCGTGGTGGGCTCCTCCCCGGGGATCGGCGCCCTGGAGCGCGCCCGGTCGGCGGGAGTGGAGACCGCCGTGCTGGAGGAGCCCGACGGGGAGGGACGCGGCCTCCTCGAGCGTCTCGAGTCGGCCGACGCCGGGCTGGTGGTGCTGGCGGGCTGGCTCCGGCTCGTGCCCGGGCCGGTGGTGCGGGCCTACCGGGGGCGGATGGTGAACATCCACCCGGCGCTGCTCCCCGCCTTCGGGGGCGAGGGGATGTATGGCCGCCGGGTGCACGAGGCGGTCCTGGAGAGCGGCGCCCGGGTGACGGGGCCGACGGTCCACTTCGTCGACGAGGCCTATGACGAGGGAGCCGTCATCGCCCAGTGGCCGGTCCCGGTGAAGGAGGGGGACGACCCCGGCCGGCTGGCGGACCGCGTGCTGGAGCGGGAGCACGAGATCCTGCCCGGAGTCGTGTCGGCGCTGGCCCGGGGCGAGGTCCGGCTGGATGAGGAGGGCCGGGCCCGCTGGGAGCGGCCCTGGTTCGACGGAGAGCGCTTCGTCCTGGAGGCCGGGTGAGCACGGGCGCCGGCGGTTGACGCGAGGCGCCCGGCGCCCGAGACTCCGCCCCTCCGCGGCGGCGACGGCGTCCGGCCGGCCGGCGTCTCGCCGGCCGCGCCCCCGAGCCCGCTCCGCACCCCCGCATCAGCCACCGAAGACGACCATGCCCATCGCGCTGATCAGCGTCTCCGACAAGACCGGCGTGGCCGAGTTCGCGTCGGCCCTCTCCGACCGGGGGTGGGACGTCGTCTCCACCGGCGGCACCGCCCGGGAGCTGCGCTCGGGCGGGGTGGAGGTGAAGTCGGTCGAGGATCTGACCGGCTTCCCGGAGATCCTGGAGGGGCGGGTGAAGACGCTCCACCCGGTGGTCCACGCCGGGATCCTGGCCCGGCGGTCGGTGGCCGCGGACATGGACCAGCTCGAGGAGCACGGGTTCGAGCCCATCGACCTGGTGGCGGTCAACCTCTATCCCTTCCGGGAGACCGTCGAGCGCCCGGACGTGACGCTGGCCGAGGCGCAGGAGCAGATCGACATCGGCGGTCCCACCCTCCTGCGGGCGGCCGCCAAGAACCACGGCTTCGTCTGGCCGGTCTGCGACCCGGACGACTACGGGGGCGTCCTGGAGGCGCTGGACGACGAGAACGCCACCGAGCTCCGCCGCAACCTGGCCGCCAAGGTGTTCTACCACACGGCCACCTACGACGCGGCCATCGGAGGCTACCTGCGGACGGCCACCCGGGAGCGGGACGCGGGCCCGGAGATCCCCGAGGAGATGCTCTGGTCGCTGGCCCGGGTCCAGGAGCTGCGCTACGGGGAGAACCCGGACCAGCGAGCCGCCTTCTTCCGGGAGGCCACGGGGCGGAGCTGGGGGATCCCGGCGCTGGAGCAGCACCAGGGTCGGGAGCTGAGCTACAACAACCTCCTGGACGTCGACGGGGCCCTGGCCGCCGTGGAGCCGTTCCGGCACGGCGACCGCTCGGCCTGCGCCGTCATCAAGCACACGAACCCGTGCGGGCTGGCCGTCGGCCGGTCGCCGGTGGAGGCCTATGAGAAGGCGCTGGCCTCCGATCCCCAGAGCGCCTACGGATCGGTCGTGGCCTTCAACCAGCCCGTCACCGAGGCGGTGGCGGAGAAGCTGTCCGAGCTGTTCGTGGAGTGCGTGGTGGCGCCTGGCTACGCGGAGGCTGCGCTGCGGATCCTCCAGGAGCGCGAGAAGCTGCGCGTCCTGGAGCCCCGTCCGGACGAGCGGGACCGCGGCGTCACCCGGGGCCAGGTCCGGCCCGGCCTGCAGGCGCGTGGCGTCCGCGGCGGCCTGTTGATCCAGACTGAGCCCGAGCCGGTGGAGCCCGACGGTCTGGTCGACGACCCGGACGTCACCGTTCCGACCAAGCGGCAGCCGTCGGAGGAGGAGTGGGAGGAGCTGGGCTTCGCCTGGGCCGCGATCCAGTCGGTGAAGTCCAACGCCATCGTGCTGGCCCGGGACGGGGCCACGATCGGCATCGGCGCGGGCCAGATGAGCCGCGTCGACGCGGTGGAGATCGCGGTCCGGAAGGCGGAGAGCTTCGACCACCCGACCGGAGGGGCCGTCCTGGCCTCGGACGCCTTCTTCCCCTTCCGGGACGGGGTGGACGCGGCCGCCGAGGCCGGCGTCCGGGCGGTGATCCAGCCGGGCGGCTCGATCCGGGACGACGAGGTGGTCGAGGCCGCCGACGAGCACGGCATCGCCATGGTCTTCACGGGGCGGAGGCTGTTCCGACACTGAGGCTCCACACCTTCCGCGGCGCCGTCGGCGTCGCCGCGTACGGGGAGGCGGGGGACGGATGAGACGCTGGCTCCTGGGGGCGGCGGTCCTGGCCCTGGCGGCCGGGGCGGCGCTGGCCTGGCGGAACGCCCGGGCCCTGGACCGGCTGGACCGCCCCCTCACGGCCGACACCCTCACCGCGGCCGATCGCCGGGCCCTGGCCGAGACCCGCCGGCTCAAGGCGGCTCACGGCGAGCAGGTGTGGCCGGGCCTGGGCCGCGCGGTCCTGCCGCAGGTGGTGCACAACGACCGCTGGGCGTTCCTGGTCGGCTGGCCGGGGCCGACGCCCGAGGGCTGGGAGCGATCCGGAGGTCGGACGCTCTTCGACGCTCCGGTCCTCCGCCGGAGGGTCCGGGACCCCGGCCCCTTCGTCGTCCGGATCGGAGAGCGGTGGGCGGGCCGCTACCCGGTCCGGCGACTGCTGGACCGGCGCAGGATCCGGGAGGCCCGGCGCGGCATGGACCCGGTGAGCGCCGCGCTGATCCCCCCGGAGCTCTCCACCGTG
>CAYVFM010000023.1:0-15755 GCA_964450995.1 uncultured Gemmatimonadota bacterium
TCGACGTCACCCGGAGCGACGGCGTGAACGTGGGCGACAACAGCGAGCAGACGGCGAAGGCCGGGGGCGGCAAAGTCGAGTACCAGTGGTACGCCGGAGACGTGGACTACGTGGAGAACTCGAACGGCGAGACCATGGCCGTGGCGACGCCGGTGGAGTACGGGGCCACCAACCTGTCGCCCGCCGATCCGCTCCAGCACGCCGGCGCGGGGCTCCTCGGCGCCCTGATCGTCGAGCCCGAGGGCGCCACCTGGCAGACCGGCGCCGACAGCCGGGCCCAGGCCACCGTCACCGAGCCGGACGGGCACACCTTCCGCGAGTTCGTCCTGGTGACGCAGAACTCGGTGAACATGCGCCGCGGTCCCGGCGACGGCGAGGTCCTGCCGGCCATCGCCGAGACCGAGGACCCGGAGGACAGCGGCAACCAGGCCTTCAACTACGCCGCCGAGCCGCTCTGGAAGCGGATGGGCTACGAGCCCGATACGCCGCTGGAGCAGACGCGCGACCTCGACTTCACCGACGTCCTCACCAACGCCCAGGTGGGTGGCGAGGACCCGGTGACCCCGGTCTTCACCGCCACGGTGGGCCAGGACGTCCGGGTGCGGATCCTCCAGCCCGGCGGCCACCAGCGGAACGCGTCGATCGAGTTCTTCGGCCACTCCTTCCAGCACCTGCCCTACGTGAACGGCTCCACCGAGATCGGGGACAACCCGCTCTCCGAGCGGAAGGGCGCCCGCGAGGGGATGGGGCCGATGAACCACTTCGACTACGTCATCGCGGAGAGCCGCGGCGGGCCGGCCGGCGGAGCCTTCGGCGTCACCGGCGACTACCTCTACCGCGACCTGCAGTCCTTCCACTTCGACGGCGGGCTGTGGGGCATCTTCCGGGTGGTGCCGCAGTAGCGGCGTCGGCGGGACCCGGTTCCGCGGTGGGCGGTCGAGCCCGGGGGGCGGGAGGTGCCCGCCCCCCGGGCTCTCGTCCGTGCCGGAGGCCCGGGATCCGTCCCCGCGGTCCGGCCCGGCGCCGGGACGAACGACAGGTAGATCCGACAGTTGGTAACGGACGCTATGTCTGTTAGAATGAGAGCCCCGAAATTCAGGAGCGACGAGCGCCCATGAGCCGACCCCGATTGCCCGCGACCGCCCGCTCGAGCCTCCCGGCCGTCCGCGGCTTCCTCGCCGCCGCCGTGGCCGTGCCGCTGCTGACCGTCGTGCCCGATCCGGCCACCGCCCAGGGCGAGGCCGAGCCGGCGGTGGCCGGGGACGACGCCTCCGAGCGCACGGTGGTCCAGAACGGCGTCCGGGCCCGCCTGGAGGTGGCCCCGGCAGTCGCGGAGGCCGGCGCCGCCCCGCGCGCTGGCGAGGACACCCGAGTCCGCCTCCGCCTGAGCGACGCCGAGTCCGGCGAGCCCGTGACCGACCGGGTGCCGGCCGCCTGGATCGACCGGCTCGATCCGGCGCACGTGGGCTCGCAGCAGCAGTGCAAGCGTCGGATCGAGCAGTACCTGCCGAAGCGGATGAAGACCCGGCCGGTGATTGACCTGAACAGCTACGTGGTGCTGGGGCTCACCCGGGGCAACGCCATCACCGTCCAGGACCCCTTCTTCGGCTTCGGCAACACCCAGATGATCACCACCGTCCAGCTCCCCGGCCAGGGTACGGATTGGACGACCGGACCGGAGGATCAGGCTCTCTACGTCACTATCCCGAAGCGCAATCTGGTGGCCGTGGTGAGCACCGACACCTGGGACGTGGTGGAGGAGATCCCGGTGGGGACCCGCCCCACCCGCCTCGTCCGGCAGCCCGGTGCGAAGCGAGTCTGGGTCTCCACCGCGGAGGGGCTGACCGTGGTAGACATGGTCACGCGCCAGGCGGCCGGCACCGTGGAGATCGGCGCCGGCCCGCACAAGATCACCTTCCGGCCCGACGGGCGACGGGCCTTCGCGGCCAGCCCGGAGGCCGGCACCGTGTCGGTGATCGACGCCGACGGGCTCACCGTCCTCGAGACGCTCGAGCCCGGCTCCCGTCCCGCCGACCTGGCCTGGTCGTCGCTGAGCGGTCAGCTCTACGTCGTCGACGAGGCCGACGGCACGATCCACGCCTACGAGGGCGACGGCTTCGGGCTGGCGGCCCGGATGACGGGCACGCCCGGCCTCTGGCACATCGAGTTCGATCCCTCCGACCGGTGGGGCTTCGTGCTGAACCGGAACACCGACGAGGTCCACGTCCTGGACGCCTCGAACGACCGGATCCGCTACGGCCTCCTCTCGGAGGGCGAGCCCGACCAGGTCTCCTTCACCGAGAACTTCGCCTACGTCCGCTCGCGGGAGTCCTCCCAGGTGATGATGGTCAGCCTCCGGAGCCTGAAGCCCGGGGAGGCCCCCGGCGCCTTCGCCCGGGATTTCTCGGGCGAGAGCGAGCGGGTCGAAGCCGGGGCCGGCGTGGCCGCCGTCCACTTCCCCGCCGGCGACGCCCCGCCGGAGCGGGACGGCATGCTCCCGGTGGCCGATCCCATCGACCAGGCGCCGCACAAGCGCGACGCGGTTTACGTGCCCAACCCGTCCGAGAAGTCCATCTACTTCAACCACTACATGGAGGGCATGCCCACGCCGGCCGGCAACCTCAAGACGTACGAGTTCGAGCCCATCGCGGCGATGACCGTGGGCCGGAAGCTGGACGAGGTGGAGCCGGGCGTCTACGAGGCCGTGGTCCGGATCCCGTCGGCCGGCGGCTACGAGTTCAACTTCGTGTTGGAGCAGCCACGGGTGGTGGACTGCCTGCCGGTGCAGGTGGAGAAAGGCACCGGCCGGGTCGCCGACCGGGAGGTGAGCCTCGACCTGCAGGCCGCGTCCGACCGGGAGATCGTCGCCGGCGAGACCGCCCGGGTCCGCTTCCGCCTCGAGGAGTACGGGACCGGCGACGTCCGGGGCGACCTCGAGGGGCTCACGGCCCGGGTCATGTCCCCCGGGGGCTGGCTCGAGAACTTTTCCGCCCGCCCCGTCGACGGGGAGGAGAGCTACGAGGTCGAGCTCGAGGTCCCCGAGCCGGGGGTCTACTATCTGACCGTCGCGGTCCCGGAGCTGGGCAAGGGCCACCCGGACCAGCACCCGCTGACCCTCGACGCCGTCGCCGCCGGATCCGGCGGAGCGGCCGACGGAGCCGACGCCGGGGGGACGGCCACCGGGGACCGGGGGGAGGACGGGGACGGCCGCGGGGACGGCCACCGACCGTCGAAGGGCGACGGAGGGGTCGACTCGTGACGCCCGGCGGCCCGTTCCCCGGCACGACGGACGGCCGGACG
The DNA here is from genome assembly GCA_964450995.1 of uncultured Gemmatimonadota bacterium. Taxonomy (GTDB): domain Bacteria; phylum Gemmatimonadota; class Gemmatimonadetes; order Palauibacterales; family Palauibacteraceae; genus CAYVFM01. Next base: position 3,301 of record CAYVFM010000023.1, read on the forward strand.
GGCCGCCTCCGCACCCCGCCGACGGGTCGGCCGTGAGGCTCACCGAGGTTCCCCGGCTCAGCGAGGAGCTGACCGAGGCCTACCTGGAGGAGCAGCGTCTCCTCCCGGTGGAGCGGGAGAACGGCCGGGTGGTGGTGGCCCACGCCGGCGAGCCCGACCCCCAGGCGGTGGCCGAGCTGGCCGAGCACTTCGGCGCCCGGGTCGAGCTCCGCGCGGTGGACGAGGAGGAGCTCCTCCCGGCCATCCGCCACGTCTACGGCCGGGAAGCGGCCAGCGCCGAGGAGCTGATCCGCGAGCTGGACGACGCCGGCGACGGGGCCGCCGCCGGCCGTTCCGAGACCCACGACCTGGAGGGGCTGGCCAACCAGCCCCCGGTGGTCCGGCTGGTGAACCTCCTCCTCTCGGAGGCGGTGGAGGTCGGCGCCAGCGACGTCCACCTGGAGGCACGGGAGGACGGGATGCGGGCCCGCTACCGCATCGACGGCGTCCTCCAGGAGGCCCCCTCCCCGCCCGGCCACCTCCGCGAAGCGATGATCAGCCGGCTCAAGATCATGGCCGAGCTGGACATCGCCGAGCGGAGGATGCCCCAGGACGGGCGCATCCGGCTCCGTGTCCGGGGGCGGGAGCTGGACGTCCGGGTCAGCACCCTGCCCACCCTCCACGGGGAGAGCGTGGTCCTGCGCCTGCTGGACGCCGAGCGCCAGCGCCACGACCTGGGCGGCCTGGGGATGTCCGACGACACGCTGGAGGCGGTGTCGGATTTCGCCCGGCGCCCCCAGGGCGTCCTGCTGGCCACCGGGCCCACCGGCAGCGGCAAGACCACGACCCTCTACGCCCTGTTGGAGCACCTGAAGACGGGCCACGAGAAGATCGTCTCGGTGGAGGACCCCGTGGAGTACGAGCTGGACGGCGTGGCCCAGGTGCCGGTCGAGCGCCAGGCCGGCCTCGGCTTCGCCAACGCCCTCCGCTCGATCCTCCGCCAGGACCCGGACGTCCTGCTGGTGGGGGAGATGCGCGACCCGGAGACGGCCGAGATCTGCGTGCAGGCCTCCCTGACCGGCCACCTGGTGCTCTCGACCCTGCACACCAACGACGCCCCCTCGGCGCTGACCCGCCTGCTGGACCTGGGCGTCCCCGACTACCTGGTGGCGAGCACCGTGGAGCTGGTGCTGGCCCAGCGCCTGGTCCGCCGGTCCTGCCCGGACTGCTCGGAGGAGGTCCCGGCCACCGACGCCGAGCGCCGGGAGATGGACGCCGGGGGCCTCGAGGTGGAGACGGTCCGGCGGGGCGAGGGCTGCGACACCTGCCGAGGCACCGGCTATCGGGGCCGGACCGGCATCTACGAGCTGCTGGACGTGGACGAGGAGATCCGGGCGGAGCTGCTCCGTCACCGGGGCTCCGGCGAGATCCGGCGCCTGGCCCGGGAGCGGGGGATGCGCCCCCTCCGGGCCGACGGATGGCGCCAGGTCGCCGAGGGCCTCACCACCCCCGAGGAGGTGCTCCGTGTCACCGCCTGACCGACGACGCTCCGCACGCGGCGACGCCGCCCGCCGGGAACGACCGACCGCCGAGGCCGGCCTCACCCTCATCGAGGTGATGGTGGTGGTGCTGGTGCTTGGGCTCCTGGCGGCCCTGGTGGCTCCCAACGTCTTCAGCCACGTCTCCACCGCGAAGGAGGAGAGCGCGCGGGCCCAGATCGAGATGCTGAACGCCGCCCTGGACGCCTACCGCCTCCACAACGGACGCTACCCCACCACGGAGCAGGGGCTCGAGGCCCTGCGGGAGGAGCCCGACACGCCGCCGACCCCGTCTGACTGGCGGGGCCCCTACCTCCGGAAGGAGGTGCCCACCGACCCCTGGGGCAACCCGTACGTCTACCGGAGCCCCGGCACGGAGAGCGAGTGGGGTTACGACCTGCTGAGCTACGGGGCCGACGGCGAGCCGGGCGGGGAGGGCGAGGACGCCGACGTCAAGGCCTGGGAGTAGGGGCCCGTGCCGCGCTTCGCGTACGAGGCGGTGAACACCGCCGGACGGACGGTCACCGGCGTCCAGGAGGCGCCCTCCGGCGACGAGGCGGAGCGCGCCCTCCGGGACCGGGGCCTGCGGCCCCTGGCGCTGGACGTCGACGACGGGCGGGGCGAGCTCGAGGACGTCGGCCGGACGGGTCGGCGGGCCGACGTCGCCGGGGCGTTCCGCTACCTCGCCACCCTGCTGGAGGCCGGCTTCCCCCTGGACCGCGCGCTCGGGACCGTCCGGGGGCTCGTGGGCCGGGACGACGTGGCCGCGGCCCTGGCCGAGGTCCGGGAGGGGGTCCGGTCGGGCGACACGCTGTCGGAGGCGCTGGAGGACCGGGAGGACGTCTTCCCGCGGATCGCGGTGGGGATGGTCCGGGCCGGGGAGCGGGGCGGCCGGCTGGCCGAGGCCCTGGGGCGCCTGGCCCGTCACCTCGAGCGGGAGGAGGAGCTCCGCTCCCGCGTCCTCTCCGCCCTCCTCTACCCCGCCCTCATGGCCGGCGTCGGCGGCACGGCCCTCCTGGTCCTGGTCTTCTACGTCCTGCCGAAGTTCGTCGGCATCCTGGAGGAGACCGGCGCCGCCCTGCCCACCTCCACGGCGCTGCTGCTCGGGGCCACCGACTTCCTCGGGCGCTGGTGGCTGCCGCTCCTGCTGGGCGTCCTGGGGCTGGGGGGCGCCGTCGCGGCCTGGGCCCGCTCGGAGCGGGGGCGGGCCCGGATCTCGGCCGCGTTGCTCCGGCTCCCGGTGGTGGGACCGCTCCGCCGCCGCATGGCGGCCGCCCGGTTCGGGCGCTCGCTGGCGGAGCTGCTGGAGAGCGGACTGCCCATCGTCCCGGCCCTGGACGCCGCCTCCGCCTCGCTCGCCGACCCGGCCGCCGCCGACGACGTGGAGGCGGCTCGCCGGAGGGTGCAGGCCGGCCGGGGCCTGGCCGACGCCCTGCGGCAGGGCCGGTCCTTCCCGCCCCTCTTCCTCCGCATGACGGAGCTGGGCGAGGAGGGAGGACGGCTGCCGGAGATGCTGGGGCGGGCCGCCGACGTGGCCGAGGAGGAGCTGGAGCGGAGGCTGGAGCGGCTGGTGCGGCTCGTGGAGCCGGCCATGGTGGTGCTCTTCGGCGTGGTGGTGGGCTTCGTGGCCCTCTCGCTGCTCCAGGCCATCTACGGCGTCCGCCTGCAGAGCTTCTAGGGAATCCGCGATGCTGGCCGACCTCCGCCGCGCCGTGAACGACGCCCTGCCGCGACCCGGCGGCCCGCCGCCCCTGGCGGCGGCCCTGTCGCCCGGCGAGCTGACGGTGGTCGTGGGCCGCGGAGGCCCGGGGGCGACGCGGCCGGGAGAGGTGCGGCGTCGCCCGCTGGGCGCCGGCCCCGGGGCGGAGGGGTGGCCGGAGCTGGCCGGGGCGCTGGAGGAGCTCCGGGCCGAGCTCGCGCTCGAGGCCGACCGCCGTCCCGAGCTGCACCTGGCGCTGCTGCCGCCCCTCGCCCGGGCCCGGGTCGTGGAGCTCCCGGCCGCCGATCGCGAGGCCCTGCGGACCCTGGCCCACCGGGAGGCCGACCGGCACTTCCTCTCGGTCCCCGCGGACCGGCTCGCCGACGCCTGGCCCATGGAGCGCTCCCGCCACGGCCCCCTCCCCTGTGTCCTGGCCTGTGCCGACGCGGAGACGGTCCGGGCGGCGGTGGCGGCCCTGGAGGAGGCCGGCTTCCGGCCCGGCCTGGCCGGACCGTCGGCCTGGACGGCGGCCGAGGGCGCGGTCGCGCTGGACGGGGAGCTGGCCGGGGGGAGCGTCCTCCTCCGGCTCCGGGACGACGAGAGCGACATCGAGCTCGCCCTGGAGGACGGCCGGCTGGCCGGCGTTCGGCCCCGCGCCGCCGGAGCCGATGACGGCCGGGACGAGCCGGGGACGACCCGCAGGACGGTGGACGACGCCCACCCCCTGGCCGGCCTCGACGCGCCCGGGATCGCCGCCTTCGGCGCCCTCGTGGCGCCCGAGGCGGGCCCCTCGCTCCTGCCGCCCGAGGCGAGGGCCGGCTGGCGGCGGCGACGGCGGGCCCGGGCCGGGCTCCTGGCGGCCGCCGCCGCGCTGCTGCTGGCCGCCGCCGGATGGACCCACCTCTGGGGCCTGGACCGCGAGCTGGCGGCCGTCGAGGGCCGGCGAGCCGCGGTGGCCGAAGAGGTGGAGGAGACCCGGGCCGCCCGGGACGCGGCGCTCCGCCTGGCCGACCTGCTGGAGGGGGTCGCCGCCGCGCCCCGCCCGGGCCCGGCCTGGTCCCGCGTGGTGGCCGAGGTCGGACGCCGGCTGCCGGCCTCCTCCTACCTCCGGGTGCTCGACGCCGGCGGCGACGGGGACGTCCGGCTCGCCGGGAACGCCCGCTCGCCCTCGGCCCTGGTGCCGCGGCTGGAGGCTTCCCCTCTGTTCGCCGACGTCACCCTGGCCTCGGTGACCCGGAGCTCCCGGGCCGACGGCGACGGCGACGCCTTCGAGATCACCCTCCGCCTGACGACGGGCGCGGCCGATGCGGATACGGCGGGGAACGCGCCGTGAAGACGCCGGCGCGGATCTGGACGGAGCTCTCCGACCGCGACCGGCGGGCCCTTCGCTGGGGCGTGCTCGTGCTGGCGCCCGTCCTCGCCTGGGGCCTGGTCGTCTCCCCGTGGCTCGACGCGGTCCAGGCCCGGGGTGACCGTCTCGAGACGCGCCGCTCGCTCCACCGGGCCGGGCTGGACCTCCTGGCGTCGGGCGAAGCCTTTCCCGAGGCCGTCCGGACCGGCGCCCGGCGCCTGGCCGGGGCGGCGCCCCGGCTGCTGGACAGCCGCGGCGAGGGCGTGGCCGCCGCCGGGCTCACCCAGTACGTCGAGGACCGGGCCCGGGCCGCGCGGGTCCACCTCACCGGCACCGAGCCCCGCCCCCCGCGGCCGGTCCACACCGACCTGACGGCGATCCCCCTGGAGGTGACCGGCGAGTCCGACCTCCGGGGAATCCTCTCCTTCCTGGAGGCGCTGGAGGGCGAACACGGGCAGCTCCTGCGGGTGGAGGGGCTCCGGATCCGCGCCGCCGGGGCGGGCCGGGACGGAGGCGCGGAGGCTCTCGCTTTCCGGGTCCTGGTCACCGGCCACATGCTGTCGCCCGGCGTCGACGGGAGCCCGGACACGACCGCCGCCGCGGCCGAAGCGCCCGGGGCGGAGGCCGGCCCGTGAGGCCCCTGCGGAGCCTCGACCGGCCCACCCGGTGGGCCGCCGCCCTCCTGTCCGTCTCGGCCCTGGTCCTGGCCGCCTCCGCCGTCGGCGCCTGGCGGATCGCCCCCCTGCCGGCGGACGCGGGACGGGCCGCCCCCGTCCCGGAAGTGCCGACGATCCCGGAGACGGCCGCCCGGGACTCGCTGGTGGGGGTGGCCGTGGCTTCCGCCCCCTTCCGCCCCGGCCGCGAGCCGCCCGACGAGCGCTACGCCCTGCCCGGCGAGGGCGAAGGGAACCGCGCCGGACGCCGGGGTCCGACCCTGCGGCTGGTGGGCACCGCCGTCCGGCCCGGGGGGCTCCACCTGGCGGCCTTCCGGACCGGGGACGGCCGATCCCGGGTGGTGGAGGCCGGCGGCGAGATCGAGGGGCACCGGGTCCTCCGGGTGGAGAGCGGCCGCGCGGTCCTGGAGGGCCCCGACAGCACGATGGTCCTGGAAGTCGAGACACCCGCCGACGACGGAGGAAGCTGACGTGACGAGACGCGCCCCCACGATCCTCGCCCTCGCGCTCCTGGCCGCCGCGGCCGCCGCGCCGCTGTCCGCCCAGGAGGAGGCCGCCGGACGGGCCGCCGCCGCGGCCGACTCCGGGGTGAGCTTCGACTTCCAGGACGCCGACCTCCGGGTGGTCCTCACCGCCCTGGCGGAGGCGTCCGGCCTGAACATCGTCTACTCCGACCTGCCGGACCGGTCGGTCACCCTCCGGACCCCGGAGCCGGTGCGGCCCTCGGAGATCCGGGAGCTGCTGGAGAGCGTGGCCCGGTCCAACGGGCTGGCGCTGGAGACGTCGGCCGGCGTGCTCCGGATCTACGAGCCCGAGCGGGAGGACGAAGCCGCCCCGGACACCGCGGGCGGGAACCGACCTCCGGCGGGCGCGCCCGGCCGGCAGAAGCTCTTCGTCCACCGGCTGGACCACGCCGAGGCCGAGACGGTGTCCCAGACCCTCCGGACGCTCTTCGGGCTGGGCGGGGGAGCGGTGGGGACCGGGGCGGGGGCCGGGCCGACGTCGCTCTCCGAGTCCCTGGGCCAGCAGCGTCAGGCCGGGTACCAGAGCTTCGAGCCCCCGGAGCGCCAGGAAGCGGGCGTGGGCGGCGGGGCCGGGGCGGCGCCGGGCCAGCAGGCCGGCTCGGGGGAGGAGCGGGGGATGAGCGTCCTCCTCCGGGCCCCCGCCGAGATCGTCCCCGATCCCCGCAGCAACGCGATCCTCGTGCTGGCGACGCCCGCCGACTACGAGACCATCCGGGGGGCCATCGAGAAGCTGGACGTCCGGCCCCTCCAGGTCCTCATCGAGGTCATGATCGCCGAGGTGCGGCAGGACGAGAACTTCGCTCTCGGCAACACCGTCGAGGTGCCGGTGGAGGGCGACGACGGTGTCGGCTTCACCCTCCAGGGCGCCACCGCCGGCGACGTGGCCCTCCAGGTTCTGGGCATCGGGGGCGTGGGGGCCAGCACCGTGATCTCGGCCCTCTCCACCACCTCCGACGTCACGATCCTCTCGCGCCCGGTGGTGATGGCGCAGAACAACAGGGAGGCCCGCATCCTGGTGGGCGACCAGCGCCCCTTCGTCCAGCTCCAGCGCTCGCTGCCCACCGACGCCTCCGTGCGCGACCAGGTGGTCCAGTACCGGAACGTGGGGACGGAGCTTCGGATCCGGCCCACGATCAACCGGGACGGCTACGTGAACCTGTCGGTCCTCCAGGAGGTGAGCAGCGCCACCGCCCAGGTCCAGTTCGGCGCCCCCGTGATCAACACCCGGGAGTCGGAGACCGACGTGCTGGTGCGGGACGGCCACACCGTGGTGCTGGGCGGCCTGGTGGACCACCAGACCGAGTACACCAAGAGCGGCATCCCCCTGCTCAAGGACATCCCCGTGGTGGGCGGGCTCTTCGGGAGCACCTCGGAGCGGGAGGTCACCACCGAGCTGTTCATCCTCCTCACCCCGCACGTCCTGCGGGGGGACGAGGACCTGCAGCAGGCCCGGCGCCGGCTGGAGGCCGGCACCGACTACCTGGGCGACCGGCTGCCCGATCCGCGCTCCCTTCTGGAGAAGGGCCGCCAGCGGATCGATTCCCTCCCCTCCCCCGACACGGTGTCCGTGCCGGACCGCGGCCCGGCCCCCGGAGCTCCGTCCGACACCGCCGGGGAGGCGCGGCGGTGATCCGCCGGGCCGCCGGCTTCACGCTGGTGGAGGTCCTGACCGTCCTGGCGATCCTCGGTCTCGTCTCCGCCGCGGTGGTGCCGAACCTGGGCGCCGTCCTCGACCCCGGGAGCCGGGCGGCGGTCGACGAGCTGGCCGACGCCTACCGCCAGGCCCGGGAGGCCGCCGCGAGCCGGGCGACGACGGCCTCCGTGACCCTGGAGCCGCGGACCGGCGCGTGGCGGGTCTTCGTCGGCGCGGCCTCCGGCGCCGACGAGGCCCTGGCCGGGGGTAACCTGCTCACCGGCCGACCCGACACCCGGGTGGTCGCCCCGGCCTCCGGGCGGGTCGTGGCCCGCTTCGACGCCCGGGGACGAGCCCGGGCGCCCGCGGTCGTCCTCGAGCGGCGGGGCGACCGCCACGCCGTCCACGTGGATCCCTGGACCGGTGCGGTCCGGATCCGCTGAATCGCCGGCGACCCCCGGTCGCCGGCAGGCGGGCTTCACCCTCCTGGAGGCCCTCGTGGCCCTCCTGCTGGTGAGCCTCGGGGTCGTGGGGGCGCTGGAAGCGGCCTCCCGCACCCTGCGCACCCAGGCCGGGGTGGGCCGGCACGCCGAAGCCGCGTCGCTGGCCGACGAGCGGCTGAGCGCGCTCGCCCTGCTGCCCCGGGACTCGCTGGCCGCCTGCTGCGACGCCCGGTGGCGGACCGTCCGGCTCGACGATCGGCGCTACCGCCGGAGGGCGGACGTGAGCGGGATGGAGAGCGACGGGCTCTGGCGGGCCGCCGTGGAGGTGTCCTGGGAGGAGGGGACGGTCCGGCTCGAGACGCTCGTCTACCGGCCCGACCGGCATTCCGGGACGCGGGGATCGCCGTGACGGGCCGGGCGCGCCGGACCGGGACCGGGGGCTTCACCCTGCTGGAGATGACCGTCGCCCTGGTCGTCACCGGGCTGGCGGTGGCGGCGGGCTACGCCGGTCTCCGGGCCCTGTCGGACGCCCGGGCCGCCTCCCGGGACGTCCACGCCGGGGTGGTCCGGGCCGCCAACGTGAGGGCCACCCTCGAGAGCTGGATCCAGGGACTCGACAGCGTCCTCGCAGTCCGGCCCCGCTCGGACGGCGCGCTGCCGCTGGACCGGGTGGTCTTCGTCACGGCCGACGGGGGCGAGCTGCGCCCGGGCCCCCGCCGGATCCGGCTCCGGATCGACCGGGATCCCGCCACCGCGGTCCGGGGCCTGGTGGCGGACGTCTGGCCGGCGGGCCCGTCCGGCGGGGAGCGAGAGAGTCTGGAGATGGCCCCGGAGGCGGTCGGCCTCGAGCTCCGCTATCGCATCGAACGGGGCCGGGGCCACCGCTGGGTCGACCGCTTCGACCCCGGGACGCAAACCCCCGACGCCGTCCGGATCCGGCTGGTGGAGAGCGCCCGCATCCGCCTGGGTCCCGGGACCGATGACGGCCGCGAGGGAGGGCTCCCCGCCCTCCTCCGCCGCCCGCTGGTGTCCGGCGTGGCGAGGGCTCGCTGGTGACGCCCCGCGCCCAGCGTTCGGGACGCGGCTTCGCGCTCCCCGCCGTTCTCTGGATCCTGGTGCTGGTGGGCGCCGTGAGCGCCACCTTCCTGGCCGCCGCCCAGGACGAGCGCCGGGCGGTGGCCAACGGGATCGAGTCGGCCCGGGCCCGCTGGGCGGCCCGGGCCGGGCTGGCCCGGGCGGCCGCCACCCTGGACGCCCGCCTGTCCGGACCGGCCGCGAGCCGCCGGCTGCGGTCGGCCGGCGACAGCCTCCTGCCGCCGACGCGGATGGAGGTGAACGGGATGGACGTCCGGGTGGAGCTGGTGGACAGCCGGGCCCGGCTCCACCTGAACCGGGCCGGGGCCGTCCAGATCGCCCGCCTGCTGGGGGCCCTGGGCGTCTCCGGACCCCGGGCAGAGAGGGTCGTCGACGCGGTGCTCGACTGGCGCGATCCCGACGACCGCCCGCGGCCCGCGGGGGCCGAGGCGGACGCCTACGCGGCCGAGGGCCTCGCCGGCGGACCCCGCGACGCCCCCTTCGCCTCGGTCGAGGAGCTGCGGAGGGTCCGGGGCGTCTCGGACGAGCTCCACCGTCGCCTGGCCCCCCTGGTGACGGTAGTCGGCGACGGCCGGATCAACGTCAACGCCGCTCCGGCGCCCGTGCTCGTCTCGCTGCCGGTGATCGACGCCGAGGCCGCCCGCGCCCTCGTCCGGGCCCGCGCCTCGGGCCGGACCTTCTCCAGCCCCTTCGACGTCGCCCGATCGGTCCCCGCCGCGACGGGACGCCGGCTCCGGGACCAGGCGGAGGCCTTCGAGGAAGCGGCCGCCTTCGGCCCTCGCCGCGCGGAGCTCTCGGTGAGGGTCCGGCCGCCGGCCGGCGGCGCCGGGGCGGCCCTGCGCGGGGTGGTGGAGCTGGAGGGGGGGACGAGCTGGCGGCTGGTCCGGCTCGTCGAGCGGTGAGCCCGACCGCCCGGGATCAGGAGGCCTGCTGGCCCTCCGCCGCCGAGGAGGGCTCCTCGAGGCCGTAGCGTCGCATCTTCCGGCGGAGCGTGTTCCGATGGATCTGGAGCACCTCGGACGCCTGTCCGAAATGCCAGCCGAGCTCCTCGAGGACGTTCTCGATGTAGCGCCGCTCGAGAGCCTCCAGGCTCAGCCCCTCCCGGCAGAACTCCCGGAGCACCCGCCGGCCCTGCCCCCGTCCGTCCTCGCCGTTCCTCGACGGGCCCAGCTCCGGGAGGTCCCCGGCCCGCAGCACCGACCCCTGCCCCATGATGACGCTCCGCTCCAGGACGTTCCGGAGCTCGCGCACGTTGCCGGGCCAGTCGTAGGACGCCAGCCGCTCGTACACCTCGCTGGCGATCCTCCCGATCTCCCGGCCCGAGCGCCGCGCGAACCGGGTGACGAAGTGGTCGGTGAGCAGCCGGATGTCCTCCCTCCGCTCCCGCAGCGGGGGGACGCGGATGTTGACCACGGCGAGGCGGTAGTACAGGTCGCGCCGGAAGGCTCCTTCCTTGACCCGCTCCCAGAGGTCGACGTGGGTCGCCGCCACGACGCGGACGTCCACCGGGATCGTCTCCTGGCCGCCCACCCGCTCGATGGCCCGCTCCTCCAGGGCCCGGAGGATCTTCTTCTGGTTGGCGAGGGACATGTCCCCCACCTCGTCCAGGAAGAGGGTCCCACCGTCGGCCTGCTCGAACTTCCCGAGCTGTCGGCTGTCGGCCCCCGTGAACGCTCCCCTCTCGTGGCCGAACAGCTCGCTCTCGAGGAGCGTCTCGGGGATGGCGGCGCAGTTCACCGCCTGGAAGGGCTCCTCCCAGCGGTCGCTGTTCTTGTGGAGGAGCCCGGCGATCAGCTCCTTGCCCGTCCCGCTCTCGCCGGAGATGAGGACGGTGGCGTCGGTGGGGGCCACGCGGCCGAGCGTCTTGCACACCTCGATGATGCCCGGGCTCTGTCCCAGGAGGCGGTCGTCCTCCCCGCCCGACCCCGGCGGGGGATCCAGCGCCTCGTGGCGCCCGGCGCCCCCGAGGTGCCGGCGGAGGACCTCGCGGAGCGCCTCGGCCCGGACGGGCCGGACCAGGAAGTCGCTGGCCCCCTCCTGCATCGAGCGGATCGCTTCCTCGAGCGAGCTCCGCTCGGTGACGAGGACCACCGGGGTCTCGACGCCCCGGTCGCGGAGGACCCGCAGCGCCTCGCGCCCGCTCATGCCGGGGAGGGAGAGTCCCATCAGCACGAGCTCGACGCCGCCCTCCCCGACGCGCGGGAGCGCCGCCTCCGCCGACCGGGCCACCCGGACCTCGACGTCCGGGGTCCCGCCCGTCCCCCCCAGGATCGTCCGGACCGTCTCGGGGACCTCCGATCCCTCGGTCACCACCAGGACTCGGCGGGTCACCTCGCGCAAACCTCCCGCGTGGTCTCGTCGTCGGTCAGGGCGCGCGTCGTCCGCGGGGCGGTACCGGAAAATTGTCCAACCCCATCGCCCGAAAGGTACCGCGGGCAAGTACGGCGGACCGCCCCACCGGCCGCCACGCAAGTCTTTGCGATCTTTTCCCCCGACGGAAAGCTCCGTAGGACAGCGGGTCGCAATATAGAGAGGGGGTCGGGGGCCGCAAATCCGAAGGCCGCCAACTACCGTCTAAGTCATATGGGACCCGCGGTCCGCGGGTGCCGGCCGAACCCGCCGTCCCGTCGGGGCTCTCGGACGACGCGCCCGTGCGAAAGGGCCCCGGACGGGGCCCCGCTTTAGGCGAATATAATTTTGGATGAGAGGGTCAGCGGCGTCGTCGGCCCCGCCCGAGGCGCGTCCGCTTCCGGTCGTCCTCGGCCTCCTCCCCGACTGGCTTCCGGGCCCCGAGGGGCTCGACGCTCGGCTCGAAGCCCTCCACCGGCTCCCGCGGGATCACCGTCTCGGTGAGCTTCTCGATGTCCCGGACGTGGAGCCACTCGTCGGGCGACATGAAGGTCACCGCGTCGCCCGTCTCGTCGTGCCGGGCCGTGCGCCCGACGCGGTGGACGTAGTCCCGCGGATCCCGCGGCACGTCGAAGTTGACCACGTGCCGGATGCCCCGGATGTCCAGCCCACGGGCGGCCACGTTGGTGGCCACCAGCACCCGGGTGTCCCCCGTCCGGAATCGGTCCAGGCTCCGTGTGCGCTGGTCCTGGGACTTCCCCCCGTGGAGGTCGTCGGAGGAGACGCCGTGGCGGTCCAGGTAGTCGGCCACGAAGCTCGTCGTGTTCCGGGTCCGCGTGAACACCAGGCACTGCCCGTCGCTCTGATGCTCCAGGTAATGGAGCAGGAGCTCCTGCTTCCGGGACCGGTCCACCGGGTGGATCACCTCGCGGATCCCCTCCGCGGCCGTCTCGAGCCCCACCTCGACCCGGACGGGGTCCTCCATCATCTCGTGCGCCAGCGACAGGATCGCGTTCGGCATGGTGGCCGAGAAGAGGAACGTCTGCCGGTCCTCCGGGGTCTGGGCGGCGATCTTCCGGACGTCGTCGATGAAGCCCATGTCCAGCATCCGGTCGGCCTCGTCCAGCACCAGGACCTCCACCGCCGAGAGGTCGGCGTGGCCCTTCCGGC
>CAYVFM010000024.1:0-15457 GCA_964450995.1 uncultured Gemmatimonadota bacterium
GCCTCCTTCGAGCGGCTCGTGCGGCCCCAGGTCTCGTCGCTGGAGCGCGTCGGGGACGGCGAGGACGACGGGGCCACGCAGATCCGGGCCGTGTTCGGTCTCGAGACCTTCGTGCTGGCCCCCGACACCGCGCAGGCCGAGCAGCAGCAGCAGCAGCAGGGAGGCGGCGGTGCGAGCTGATCGTCGAAGGACGAGCTTCGCGTCCGCGCTCTGCGCGGTCCTCCTCGCCCTGGCCCTGGCGCCGGCGTCGGCGGAGGCCCAGCAGGAGGGCGGCGAGGCGCGGTCGGACACTGTCGCCGCGGACACGGCGGCGGAGGTGTCCTATCAGCGGGAAGTCTTCACCTATCCGACCCGCGGCCGGCCCGATCCGTTCCGCCCGCCCCAGCTGGGCGCCGGCTCCGGGCCGCACTTCGAGGACCTGTCGCTGGCGGGGCTCATCTACGCGCCGGAGATCGGCAGCGTGGCGATCCTGACGGACCGGTCCACCGGCAAGCGGCACCGGGTCCGGGACGGCGAGCGGCTCGGCAGCGTCCGGGTCGTCGAAATCCGAAGCGATGCAGTCGTCTTCTCGGTCCAGGGGGTCGCCGGCCCGCGCCGGGAGGTCCTCCAGGCCACCAGGGAAGAAGAGGAGAACCCGTGATGATCGCGCGAACAGCCCTGCCCCTGTTGATGGCGCTCCTGACCGCGGCCGCCCCCGAGGCGGAGGTGGCCGAGGTCCGGATCGCCGCCCAGGGCGAGCAGACCGAGATCAGCATCCAGACCAGCGGCGACGTGGAGGTCCGGGACTTCCTCCTGGAGGACCCCGTCCGCCTGGTGGTGGACCTGGAGGGCGCGACGCACGCGCTGCCGAGGCACGTCTTCGAGGGAATCGGCCGCGGCGGCGTGGTCGGCCTCCGCACGAGCCAGTTCCGGGACGACGTGGTCCGCCTGGTCTTCGAGCTGAGCGGGCCGACGGACTACGAGGTCCGCTCGGACGCGGGCCGCGTGCGGATCCTCTTCTCCAATCCCGGCGACGGCTTCCAGGCCTGGAGCACCGCATCCGGATCGCCGGGCCTGTCCCGCGAGGTGGCGCGCCACGTCCAGCGGGCGGAGAACGGAAGCGCGCCGGACGCCGGCGGCCGCACGGAGCGGGGCGCCACTTCGGCCGACCGGGAGGCGCAGCAGAGCACCCAGCCGCGGATCTCGGTGACCTACGACGAGGCCAGCATGCTGGACGTCCTCGCCGGCTTCGCCGAGTTCTCCGGCACCTCCATCGTGCCCGGCTCCGGCGTGGCCGACATCACGGTCCGGGGCGTCGACATCCAGAACCAGCCCTGGGACGTGGCCCTGGACGCCATCCTCTCCTCCCAGGGGCTGGGGTGGCGCCGGACGGAGAGCGGCATCATCCTGGTGGACGAGCTGTCCGAGCTGCGGGGCCGCGACACGCTCCGCACCGAGACGCGGGTGCTGCGGATCAACTACGCCGGGGCCGACACCGTGGCCCAGGCGCTTCAGCAGCTCGCCTCGGACCGGGGCAAGGTCGTCTCCTACCAGGGGACCAACTCGGTCATCGTCACCGACGCGCCGTCGGTAGTGAGCCGGATGGACAGCCTGGTCGACGTCCTGGACCGGCGCACGTCCCAGGTCTCCATCGAGGCGAAGATCATCTTCGTGGACCGCACGAACGTGAACGCCCTTGGGCTCGCCTACGAGCTGGACGAGCGCGACGGGGCGAACGTCGAGCAGGCCCTCAACCAGGTGACGCCCTCGCCCGAGCCGGGGAACCCGGGGAGCACCACCGAGGAGACGGTGGTCAACTTCGGCGGGGACGCCATCTCGGCGGTGGCGAACGCCAGCGCGCGGGTGGCCTCGCCGGCCCTCTCCATCCTGGCCTCGACCGCCTTCGGCGACTTCTCGCTGTTCGCCTTCGTGGACGCGCTGGAGGAGCACCGGCTGTCGGACGTCCAGGCGGCGCCCTCCATCCAGGTGGTGGACAACCACGAGGCCCGGATCCAGGTGGGCGAGCGGACGCCGATCCGCGTGCTGGAGCCCAGCGCGCAGCTCTCCCAGGCCCAGGTGAACGTCCAGTTCGAGGACACCGGGATCATCCTCGAGGTGACCCCGCACATCACGAACAACAACCAGATCCTCCTGGACCTCATGGCGGAGCGCTCGGACGTGGCGGCGGGCCCGTCGGACATCGGCTTCATCTTCGAGAAGCAGATCGGCGAGACCCGGCTCCTGCTGGACGACGGGGAGACCGCGGTCATCGGCGGGCTGACCCTGAGCGAGGTCACGCGCAGCGAGTCCGGGATCCCGGGGCTGATGAACCTGCCGCTGGTCGGCGGCCTCTTCCGCACCACCAACGAGAACGAGAACAAGCGGGACCTGATCATCCTGGTCACGCCCCACATCGTGAATGCCCCCCGGGGCGGCGCGGCCGGCGGCTCCGCGGCCGGCGCGCCGATGGTGCCAGGGGGCCTCTAATCTGAGCGTCGCCGCCCGCGCCGGCCCCTCGGGCGCGGGCGGGTCCCTTCCGTCGGCCGCGGCCCGCCCCGGGCCGCTTTTCGCGTCCGGCGCCGCGGGTTACCGTTCCCCCGCGATCGTCCGCCCCCGCGCCGGGGGCGCAGACCGGATCGGGCAGGGAGGACGCGACGACCATGCTGGACCACTTCCGCTTCACCACCGCCGGCGAGTCCCACGGCAAGGGGATGCTGGTCATCGTCGAGGGCGTGCCCGCGGGCCTGCGGGTGGAGCCCCTGGACGTGGCCCGGGACCTGGCGCGCCGGCAGGGCGGCTACGGCCGCGGCGGGCGGATGGCCATCGAGGAGGACGTGGGCGAGGTGCTCAGCGGCGTCCGGCTGGGCGAGACCCTCGGGTCGCCGATCTCCTTCTGGATCGGGAACGACGACTTCGAGAACTGGCTCCCGGCCATGGCCTCCGAGCCTAGGCCGGACGCCGACGACGAGGAGCTCCGCCGGGTCCACCTCCCCCGCCCGGGCCACGCCGACCTGGTGGGGATGCTCAAGTACGACCGGGACGACGCTCGGGACGTGCTGGAGCGCTCCAGCGCACGCGAGACCTCGGTGCGGGTGGCGGCCGGCGCGGTGGCCAAGCGGCTCCTGGCCGAGTTCGGCATCACGCTGGGGAGCCACGTGACGGTGCTGGGCGGCGTGGAGGCCGAGCGCCCCGACCCCCTGCCGGACGACATCAACGAGGCCGCCCGGGAGTCGCCGGTGCGCTGTCTCGATCCCGAGGCCTCGAAGGAGATGGTGACGGCCATCGACGAGGCCGGCTCGGTGGGCGACACCGTGGGCGGCGTCTTCGAGGTGGTCGCCCGCGGCCTGCCCGTGGGGCTCGGGAGCCACGTCTCCTGGGACCGGCGCCTGGACGGCCGGATCGCCGGCGCCCTGATGTCCATCCAGGCCCAGAAGGGCGTGGAGATCGGGATGGGCTTCGGGGTGGCCCACCACCGGGGCTCGGAGGTCCACGACGAGATCGAGCGGGAACCCGGGCGCCGCACCACCGGCGGCTACCGTCGGCGCCGCAACAACGCCGGCGGCACCGAGGGCGGGACCACCACCGGCGAGCCCCTGGTGGCGCGGGTGGCGATGAAGCCCCTCAGCTCGCTGATGCAGCCGCTGGACAGCGTGGACACCCGGACGGGCGAGGAGGCGGAGGCGATCCGCGAGCGCAGCGACGTCTGCGCCGTCCCGGCGGCGGGCATCGTAGGCGAGGCGATGGTGGCCATCGTCCTGGCCGACGCCATGATCGAGAAGTTCGGCGGAGACTCGCTGGCGGAGATGCGCGACAACTACGACGCCTACCTGGAGCGCGTCAACGACCGGACCTTCGAGGCCCGGTGAGCGGGGCCGGGCTCCCGGCCCGGGTGGTCCTGGTGGGCTTCATGGCCGCCGGCAAGAGCACGGTGGGGCGGCGGGTCGCCGCGGAGCTCGACCGGCCGTTCGTGGACCTGGACGAGGCGGTGGAGGAGCTGGCCGGACGGCCGGTGCCGGAGATCTTCCGGGAGGAGGGGGAGGCCGTGTTCCGGGGGCTCGAGGCCCGGGCCACCCGGGAGCTGGACGACCGGGGCGAGGTGGTCGTGGCCGCCGGGGGAGGCTGGATGGCGCGGCCGGAGCTGCGGGACCGCTGGGAGGACGCGGTCCGGATCTGGCTCCGCGTCGACGCCCGGGAGGCGGTCCGGCGGCTGGAGGGGCGCCTGACGTCCCGTCCGATGCTGGACCCGGACGATCCGGTGGGCGCGGCCCGCCGGCTGCTGGAGGGCCGCCGCGAGGCCTACGCCCTGGCGGAGCACTCGGTGGACACCGTCGGCCGGGGCCCGGAGGAGGTGACCCGGGCCGTGCTGGAGCGGCTCCGGGCCGGAACACGGTGAGCGCGTTCGGCTACCACGTGGGAGCCGGCGCCGCCCGGCGCCGATGGAGACGGGAGAGCGAACCGGGACCCGAGGGTCCCCCTGGACGACGAGAGGCATGGCCGAGAGCGCGAACGGAGCGAACGGAAAGCACCTGGTCGTGGTGGAGTCGCCCGCCAAGGCCCGGACCCTGGGGGGATACCTCGGGTCCGACTACCGGGTGGAGGCCACCGTGGGCCACGTGTGGGACCTGCCGAAGACCCCCCGGGAGACGGAGTACGGCGTCGACGTCGAGAACGGCTTCGAACCGGAGTGGGAGACCATCCGGGGCAAGGGGAAGGTCCTGAAGAAGCTCCGCTCGGCCGCCCGGGAGAGCGACGACGTCCTGCTGGCCACCGACCCGGACCGCGAGGGCGAGGCGATCGCCTACCACGTTGCCCGGGAGCTGGGCTGGGAGCCGGGCGGCAACGGCCGCTTCCGCCGGATCACCTTCCACGAGATCACCCGGGACGCTGTCCGCTCCGCGCTGGAGAGCCCTGGCCCCATCGACCTGAAGCGGGTGGCGGCCCAGCAGGCGCGCCGCGTGCTGGACCGCCTGGTGGGCTACATGCTCTCGCCCCTGCTCTGGAAGAAGATCTCCCCCGGCCTCTCGGCCGGAAGGGTGCAGTCGGTGGCCGTCCGCGTGCTGGTGGTGCGGGAGCGCGAGCGGCGGGCCTTCCACACCGCCGTCTACTGGGACCTGGAGGCGGCGCTGGCCGCCGGGGACCGGGGCTTCGAGGCCGGCCTCACCCATCTGGGTGGGACCCGGCTGGCGTCGGGGAAGGACTTCGACGAGACCACCGGGAAGCTGAAGGACGACGCCGACGTCGTCCTGCTGGACGCGGACGAGGCCGCCGAGCTGCGGGACCGCCTCGAGGACGAGCCCTTCGTCGTGGATTCGGTGGAGGAGAGCACCTCGACCCGGAGCCCCTACCCGCCCTTCACGACCTCCAGCCTCCAGCAGGAGGCCAACCGGAAGCTGAACCTCTCGGCCAGCCAGACGATGAGCGTGGCCCAGAGCCTCTACGAGGCCGGCCACATCACCTACATGCGCACCGACTCGGTGAACCTGTCGGGGCAGGCCATCGCGGCCGCCCGCCGCCGGGTGGAGGAGCGCTACGGCGAGGAGTACCTGTTCGAGCGGGCCCGGAACTACCAGACCAGCTCCAAGGCCGCCCAGGAGGCCCACGAGGCCATCCGGCCGGCGGGATCGGAGATGAAGACGGCCCGCGAGCTGGGGCTCAGCGGCCTCCAGTACAAGCTCTACGACCTCATCTGGAAGCGGATGGTGGCCACCCAGATGGCCGAGGCCCGCCAGCGGCACCTCACGGTCAGGATCCGGGCCGACGACGCCGAGTTCCGGGCCACCGGCAAGGTGCTGGAGTTCGCGGGCTTCTTCCGCGCCTACGTCGAGGGCACCGACGACCCCGAGGCGGCCCTGGAGGATCGCGAGACGCTGCTGCCCGACCTGGAGGAGGGCCAGGAGGTCGAGCTGCGCGAGCTGGAGGCGAAGGAGCACGAGACCCGGCCGCCGTCCCGATTCACCGAGGCGACCCTGGTGAAGGAGCTGGAGGCCGAGGGCATCGGCCGGCCCAGCACCTACGCGGCCATCATCTCCAAGATCCAGGACCGGGGCTACGTGGAGAAGTCCGGCAAGCAGCTCGTCCCCACCTGGACCGCCTTCGCGGTGACCCAGCTCCTGGAGGACCACTTCCCGGACCTGGTGGACGTGGGCTTCACCGCGGAGATGGAGGACGACCTGGACCGGATCGCCCTCGGCGAGGTGGACTGGCGCTCCTACCTCGAGAGCTTCTACGGCGGGGACGAGGGGTTCGCGGCCCGGCTCGAGGATCGCGAGGAGGCGATCGACCCCCGCGAGGCCTCGACGGTCCGGCTCGAGGACCTGACCCCGCGCGTCCGGATCGGCAAGTACGGGCCCTTCCTGGAGATGGAGCGGGACGGCGAGCGGATCACCGCGTCGGTCCCCGAGGACGTCGCCCCCGGCGACCTCTCGGACGACGAGGCCGTCACCCTGCTGGAGCGGAAGGCCGAGGGCCCCAGGAAGCTGGCCGAGCACCCCGAGAGCGGGGAGCCCGTCTACCTGATGACCGGTCCCTTCGGACCCTACGTCCAGGTCGGCGAGTCGGGCGGCGACGAGAAGCCGAAGCGGACCTCCCTCCCCGAGGACCTGGATTACGACGAGGTCACGCCCGAGATCGCGGTGAAGCTGGCGTCCATGCCCGCCCCCCTGGGCGAGCACCCGGAGACCGGGAAGCCCGTGAAGGTCGGCATCGGCCGGTACGGGCCCTACGTGGTGCACGAGGGGGACTTCCGGTCGCTGAAGAAGGGCGACGACGTGCTGGAGATCGGCCTGGACCGGGCCCTGGAGCTGCTGGCCGAGCCGAAGAAGGGCCGGCGGCGCAGCTCGAAGAAGCTCCGGGATCTGGGCGAGCACCCCGACGGGGGCGGCGAGGTGGCGGTCTACGACGGGCGCTACGGCCCCTACGTGAAGCACGACGGCACGAACGCCTCCCTGCCCGACGGCACCGACCCCGACGAGGTGACGCTGGAGGAGGCGGTGGAGCTGGTGGAGCAGAAGCGGGCGAAGAAGGGATGAGGTTCCGGTGACCCCCTCCCCCGACGCCGACCTGGAGGACTTCCTCCGCTACGTCGAGAAGGAGCGGCGTCTCTCTCCCCACACGGTCGAGGCCTACGAGCGGGACGTCCGGGAGTTCGGCCGCTTCCTCCGCGAGTGGACGGGCGAGGGCGACTGGAGCTGGACGGACGCCGACCGCCTGGCCGTGCGCTCGTTCCTGGGGGCCCTGGAGGAGCGCGGCCTGGCGCCGGGCACGATGGCCCGGAAGCTGTCGGCCGTGCGCGTCTTCTACCGCTTCCTGCACCGGGAGGGCCGGGCCGGCGCCAACCCGGCGCGCCACGTCCGGAGCCCGAGCGGGGAGCAGAGCCTGCCGGGGCACCTCTCGGCCGGGGAGGCGGAGGAGCTGTTCGAGGGGCTGCGGGAGCGGGCCGAGGCGGACGGGGGCTTCCTGGCGCTCCGGAACCGCGCCCTGCTGGAGACCCTCTACTCCTGCGGCCTCCGGCTGGCGGAGCTGCGGGGGCTGGACCTCCCCGACGTCGACCGGGCCTCGGGCCAGGTCCGCGTGACGGGGAAGGGCGACAGGGAGCGGATCGTGCCCCTGGGACGGGCCGCCGCCTCGGCCATCGGGGCGTACCTCCCTCGCCGGGCCGAGCTGCTGGAGCGCCGCCGCGCGGTCGCCCGTCGGTCGCCCGTCCGGTCGGAGGAGGAAGTGGCCGGGGGCGGCGGCGACGGGCCGGAAGCGCCGCTCTTCGTCTCGGTCCGCGGCCGCCGGCTCTCGCGCCGGCAGATCCAGCGGACGGTGCGCCGCCTGCTGGAAGCCGTGGCCGAGGGCGAGGGGCTCTCGACCCACGCCCTCCGGCACACCTTCGCCACCCACCTGCTGGACCGGGGGGCGGACCTCATGGCGGTGAAGGAGCTGCTGGGTCACGCCAGCCTGTCGACCACGAGGATCTACACGCACACCTCCCGGGAGCGCCTGCAGCGGGTCTACCGGCAGGCACACCCCCGGGCCGAATGACCGGGATCCCGTCCGGGCCGGCCGCGACCGCCCGCGAGCGGCGTCCCCGAATCGAGCGGAGGCGAGGCGAGCGACCGTGACCGAGCGAGCGACGAGAGAGGCCCGGTTCCACGCGACGACCATCCTGTGCGTGCGGCGCGACGGCGAGGTGGCGCTGGGCGGCGACGGGCAGGTGACCCTGGACGAGACCGTGATGAAGGCCCGGGCCCGGAAGGTCCGCAGCCTGGCCGACGGCCGGGTGCTGGCGGGCTTCGCGGGAGGCGTTGCCGACGCCTTCACCCTGTTCGAGAAGTTCGAGGAGAAGCTGGACCGGCACCCGGGCAACCTGACGCGGGCGGCGGTGGAGCTGGCCAAGGAGTGGCGCAGCGAGGAGATCCTGCGCCGGCTGGAGGCCCTGCTGGCGGTGGCCGACGCCGAGCACAGCTTCCTGGTCTCGGGCAACGGCGAGGTCATCGAGCCCGACGACGGCATCCTGGCCCTGGGCTCCGGCGGGCCCTACGCGCTGGCCGCGGCCCGGGCGCTGGCCGGCGACTCGGACCTCTCCGCCCCGGATCTGGTCCGGCGCGCCCTGGAGATCGCCGCCGACATCTGCGTCTACAGCAATCGAGAGATCACCGTGCTGGAGCTGGACGAGGACGACGATGGCTGACATCCCGAGGACGACCCCCGGAGCCGGAGCGCCCGACGCCGTCGCCCCCGCCGGGGCCGGCGAGGAGGGCGGCCTGCGCGAGCTGACGCCCCGACAGATCGTCGAGGAGCTGGACCAGTACATCATCGGCCAGGACGACGCGAAGCGGGCCGTGGCGGTCGCCCTGCGCAACCGCTGGCGGCGGCGGAACGTGGGGCCCGAGCTGAGGGACGAGATCTTCCCGGCCAACATCATCATGATCGGTCCCACCGGCGTCGGGAAGACCGAGATCGCCCGGCGGCTGGCCAGGCTGGCCGGCGCCCCCTTCCTCAAGGTGGAGGCCTCGAAGTTCACCGAGGTCGGCTACGTGGGCCGGGACGTGGAGTCCATGGTCCGCGACCTGGTGGACATCGCCCTCGACATGGTCCGGAGCGAGCGCCAGGAGCGGGTCCAGGAGGCGGCCGAGGAGAAGGTCGAGGAGCGCCTGCTGGACCTCCTGCTGCCGCCCGTCGCTCCCGGGGACGGGGCCCGCGAGCCGGGCGGGTCCGGCGGCGCGGCCGGCGGTTCCGGGGGCGGCGAGGGCCGGACGTTCGTGGTCTCGGCGGGCGGCGAGGCCCGCCCCGAGGACGGCGGTCCCGGCGAGGGCGCCGGGGAGGGAGGCGACGGCGGCGAGGGGGCCTCCGAGGACCGGCGGCGCCGGACCCGGGAGAAGCTCCGCTCCCTGCTGCGCGACGGGGAGCTGGAGGACCGGACCGTGGAGGTGGAGGTCACCCAAAGCTCGATGCCCATGCTCGACTTCGACGCGCCGGGCATGGAGGGGATCGACTGGAGCGTGGGCGAGATGCTCCAGGAGATGATGCCCCAGCAGACCAAGCGCCGCGAGGTCACCGTCGCCGAGGCCCGCCGGATCCTGCTCAACCAGGAGCTCGAGCGGATGGTGGACGAGGACGAGGTCGTCGACGAGGCCCTCGAGCGCGTCGAGAACATGGGGATCGTCTTCCTGGACGAGATCGACAAGGTGGCCGACGACCGGAGCGGCGCGTCGAGCGGAGCCGACGTCTCCCGCCAGGGCGTCCAGCGGGACCTGCTGCCGATCGTCGAGGGCTCGTCGGTGCCCACCAAGTACGGCATGGTCGACACCGACCACGTCCTCTTCGTGGCCGCCGGCGCCTTCCACGGGACCAGCCCCTCGGACCTGATCCCCGAGCTGCAGGGCCGCTTCCCGATCCGAGTCGAGCTGCACAGCCTGGACGAGGACGACTTCGTCCGGATCCTCCAGGAGCCCAGGAACGCGCTCCTGCTGCAGTACCGGGCCCTGGTGGAGACCGAGGACGCCGACCTCACCTTCACCGACGACGCCATCCGCGAGCTGGCCCGGATCGCCGCCGAGGTGAACCGGACCACCGAGAACATCGGCGCCCGGCGGCTCCACACGGTGCTCACCACCCTCCTGGAGGACGTGATGTTCGAGCTGCCCGAGGGGGCCGAGCGGCGCATCGAGGTGGACGCGGACTTCGTCCGCCGGGAGCTGGAGGAGGTGCTGGAGGACGAGGATCTGCGCCGCTACATCCTCTGACGCCCGGGCCCGGCCCGGCGCCGGGACGCGGCGAGGAGGCGCCCGGTGACGACCGCGGGGCTGCTCGCCCTGGGCGCGGCCGGCGGGTTCCTGGGCAGCGTGCTCGGGCTCGGCGGCGGGGTGGTGCTGGTGCCCGGACTCACCCTCCTCTTCGGCCTGCCGCTCCGCGAGGCGGTGGCCGTGAGCCTGGCCGGCATCGCCGCCACCTCGGCCGCGGCGGCCGCCAACTACCTGGACGACGGCCGGGTCGACGTGCCGCTGGCCCTGCGGCTGGAGACCCCCGCCGTGGCCGGCGCCGTGGCCGCGGGTCTGGCGGCCCACCTGGTGCCGGAGGCCCTCCTCTACCTGGCCTTCGCCCTCGTCGTCCTCTATGCCGCGGCCGCCATGACGGACCTGACCTCCGGCGGCCGGACCGATCCGGCCGCGGCCCCGGGCGAGGTGCGCCGGATCGGGATCGGCGCGGCGGCGTCCGGCGGCGCCGGCGTCGCTTCGGCCCTGCTGGGGATCGGGGGCGGCGTCGCCAAGGTCCCCATCCTCCACCTGGTGATGGGCGTGCCCCTCCAGGTGGCGACCGGGACCAGCGCCTTCATGGTGGGGATGACCGCGGCCGCCGGCGGCTGGATCTACTGGCTCCGGGGCGACCTGGCGGTCCTGGCCGCCGCCCCCGTGGCGCTGGGCGTGCTCGTCGGCAGCCACCTGGGGTCGCTCACCAGCGGCCGGATCCCCGACCGGGCTCTCCGGTGGGTGCTGGCCGCCGTGCTGGTCTACGTGGCGGCCCGGATGGGCTGGACCGGCCTCGAGGGGCTGGGGGCGTGAGGGACCGGGGCTGGTTCCGGCGGGCGCCGGGGGACCGCGGCCTCGCGTCGCTGCTCCGGGTCGCGGTCGGCCTGGCGGCGGCGGGCTTCCTGGCCTCGCTGGTCCCCGGTCCCACCGCCGAGCCGGCCGCCTCGACGGGGGTGGCCGTCTTGCTCTCGGCCCCCTTCCTGGCGACCCTGTCGGCGGCCGTGACCCACGCCCGCCGCGGCCGGATTGTCGACGCGGCGCTGGCGGTCCTGCTGCTGGCGGCCCTGCTGGCCGGCGTCTGGCTGGGCTCGCTCTGAGCGCCGCGGTCCCCCGGCCCGCTCCCGGCGCGAGGCGGGGGCTCCCCCGACATCGACAAGAATCCCGAACGAGGAGAAACCGTGCACGAAGGCTACGATCCCGCCCGCCATTTCCTCTCCCTGGTCGACTGGAGCCGTGAGGAGCTGCTCGGGACGCTGGACGTCGCCCGGGACCTGAAGGACCGCGGCCGCGACCCGGACCGCCGCCCGCTGGCCGGCCGGACCCTGGGGATGATCTTCATGAAGAGCTCCACCCGGACCCGCGTCTCCTTCGAGGCCGGGACGTTCCAGCTCGGCGGCCACGCCCTCTTCCTCTCGGAGCGGGACATCCAGCTCGGCCGCGGCGAGCCGGTGTCCGACACCGCCCGGGTGCTGTCGCGCTACGTGGACGGGGTGATGATCCGGACCTTCGACCACGCCGACGTCGAGGAGCTGGCGCGCCACGCCGACATCCCGGTGATCAACGGCCTCACCGACCTGCTGCACCCCTGCCAGGTGCTGGCCGACGTCTTCACCGTCCAGGAGAGCTTCGGCCGGGAGCTGGACGGCATCCGCGTTGCGTGGATCGGGGACGGCAACAACATGGCGAACTCCTGGCTCGCCGCCGCCCGACGGTTCGGGCTCGGCCTCCGCCTGGCCTGCCCGGAGGGCTACGAGCCCGACGCGGAGCTGCTGGCCGCGGCCCGGGACGAGGCGGACGTGGAGCTGGTCCGGGAGCCCGCCGACGCCGCCGAGGGCGCCCGGGTCGTCACCACCGACGTCTGGGCCTCGATGGGCCAGGAGGAGGAGGCGGAGCGCCGGCGCCGGGACCTGGCCGGCTACCGGGTGGACGAGGAGCTGATGGCGCGGGCGGCCGACGACGCCATCTTCCTCCACTGCCTCCCGGCCCACCGGGGCGAGGAGGTCACGGCCGGGGTCATCGACGGCCCGGACTCCCGCGTCTGGGACGAGGCGGAGAACCGGCTGCACGTCCAGAAGGCGCTGATGATCCGGCTGATGGGGACCGGCTGAGCCGCCCCGAGCCCACCGAGGAGGTCCGAGATGAGCGACGATGCGGAGCAGGACCTGAAGAAGACGCCCCTCCACGAGGAGCACGTGCGCCTGGGGGCGAAGATGGTGCCCTTCGGGGGCTTCGCCATGCCCGTGCAGTACCCGGACGGGATCCGGGCCGAGCACCGGAGGGTGCGCGAGGCCGTGGGCGTCTTCGACATCAGCCACATGGGCGAGTTCCGGGTCCGGGGCCCGGAGGCGGAGGCCCTGGTGAGCCGGGCCACCACCAACGACCCCTCCGCCCTCGAGCCCGGCGAGCAGGCCCAGTACAGCACGATGTGCCGGGAGGACGGCGGCATCGTCGACGACCTGGTGGTCTACCGGCTCGGCCCCGAGGACTTCCGGCTGGTGGTGAACGCCGCCAACATCGAGAAGGACTACGCCCACTTCGAGGAGCTGGCCGGCGGCTTCGACGCCGAGCTGGAAGACGAGAGCGACCAGGTGGCCCTGGTGGCCGTCCAGGGGCCCCGGGCCCCGGAGGTCGTCGGGGAGCTCACCGACGAGCCGCTGGACGACGTGGGCTTCTACCGCTTCACCAGCGGCGAGGTGGCCGGTGTCCCGGGGGTGCTGAGCCGCACCGGCTACACCGGCGAGGACGGCTTCGAGCTCTACGTGCCCGCGGTGGAGGCGGCCCGGGTCTGGCGGGCGGTGCTGGACGCCGGCGAGGAGGCCGGCATCGGGCCGGCGGGGCTCGGCGCCCGCGACACCCTGCGGCTGGAGATGGGCTACGCCCTCTACGGCCACGACATCGACGAGGAGACCACGCCCCTCGAGGCGGGCCTCTCCTGGCTGGTGAAGCTCGACAGGGGAGAGTTCGTGGGCCGCGAAGCGCTGGCCCGCCAGAAGGAGGAGGGGCCGGAGCGCCGATTGCGGGGCTTCCGGCTCACCGAGCGCGGCTTCCCCCGCGAGGGCTACCCCGTGACCTGGGACGGCCGGGTGGTGGGCCAGGTTCGGAGCGGCACGGTGAGCCCCACCCTCGAGGAGGGGATCGGCACGGTCTATCTCCCGCCTGACGCGGAGACTGGCGACCCGATCACGGTGGAGATCCGCGGTCGGGAGGTGAGCGGCGAGGTGGCCGAGATGCCCTTCTACCGCGAGGGGTCGCTGAAGCGCTGACGGTCCGGAAGCGCCGGCCGGTCCCCGGCGGCCCCGGACGGGCGGACCCCGCGACCCGTGGCACCGTATCTGATGGACGCGGCGGCCCCGACGCCGCATCGTAGTCCCGCGCCGCTTTCACCCTTCGACCGCACGGAGCCGACGTGGCACGCGTCTTCATCGACACCGCCGACCTGGAGGACGCCGTGGCGGTCCGCGAGGCCGTCCAGGCGGACGGCCACGAGGTGGAGATGGTGGAGGACGCGAAGGAGATCCAGCGGCGCCTCCGGTCCGACGAGGAGGAGATCGCCCTGGTCCTCACCGGCGACATCGAACGCGAGACCGCCGGGAAGATGCGCGGTGTCTTCGAGGCCCGCATCCCGCGGCCGCCCGTCCTGGCGGTGGCCGAGCGGAGGGACGGAGCCGCCCCGGACGACCCCGGCGAGGAGCTGGAGTTCGACGAGGTCCTGGCGCCGCCCGTGGACGCCGACGAGGTGCGCGTGGTCCTGGACCAGCAGCTCGACCGTTACGAGGTGCAGGTCGAGACCGGCATCATCGGTCGGACCCGGGCCGTCCGGGACGTCCTCGAGCGGCTGCACCTGGTGGCGCCGGTCAGCTCCACCGTCCTCCTCACCGGCGAGAGCGGCACCGGCAAGGAGCTGGTGGCGCAGGCCATCCACCGCTACTCGCCCCGGCGGAACCAGTCGTTCATCGCCGTCAACTGCGCGGCCCTCCCGGAGTCCCTGCTCGAGTCGGAGCTGTTCGGCCACGAGAAGGGCGCCTTCACCGGCGCCACCTCCCGCCGGGAGGGGATGTTCGAGCTGGCCGACGGCGGGACGATCTTCCTGGACGAGATCGCCGAGATGCCCTCCCCGCTCCAGACCCGCCTCCTGCGCGTCCTGGAGCAGCGGAAGTTCATGCGGGTGGGGGGCGACAGCGAGATCGAGGTGAACGTCCGGGTGGTGGCCGCCACCAACCAGGACCTCCGCCGGGCCGTCGAGACCGGGAGCTTCAGGCGGGACCTGTTCTACCGCCTCAACGTCCTCCACCTGGAGCTGCCCCCGCTCCGGGAGCGCCGGGCCGACATCCCGGTCCTGGTGCGCCGCTTCGTCCAGCAGTTCACCGAGGACCACGGCCGCGAGTTCAAGGGCCTCACCTCCGAGGCCATGGACCTTCTGCTCGACTACCCGTGGCCCGGCAACGTCCGGGAGCTCCGCAACCTGGTGGAGTCCATGGTGGTGCTGGCCCCGGGCTCGGTGATCCGGGCCGAGGACATCCCCGACGAGATCCGGGAGAGCGAGGGCCGCTCCTCCCTGCCGGTCCGGTCCCGCTCCGAGGACGGACCGAGCGAGGCCGAGGCCCTGGCCGCCCGGCGGGAGGACGACGAGCCCCCGGAGATGGAGTTCATCTTCCGGACGCTCATCGAGCTGAAGATGGACATGGAGGATCTCCGCCGGGAGTTCCGCCGCTACCGGGAGCGTCACCCGGAGCTGGTGGAGGAGGAGGGCGGCGGGCGCCGGGGCCAGGAGATCGAGGTCTCGGCGGTCCCGGACGACGAGGAGTCCGGACTGGCCGTGGGCGCCGGCGGCGCGGCGCCGGGGAATGGGCCGGAGGAGGACGCCGGGGCCAAGGAGGAGCCGGTCATCCGGTTCCGGCCGGGGATGACCATGTCGGAGCTGGAGCGCGAGGCGATCGTGGCCACCCTGAAGGAGGTCGACGGCAACCGGCGGCAGGCGGCCGAGGAGCTGGGCATCGGCGAGCGGACGCTCTACCGGAAGCTCAGGGAGTACGACATCGACCTCTGAAGGGCTGCGCCAGCGGCCGAATCTCGGCGTTGCGCTCGTCGCGCTCCCTGCGACGTAGTCTTCACTACGCCTCGGTCGCGCTCCTCACGCGCCTTGACCTTCGACCGCTGGCTGTGCCCTTCACGGTGGTCTGACGCCCGGAGTCGGGGCCCGGGGGCGGACGGATCGCTCACGCCCGATGCGAGCATCGAAGGGTTCG